>NZ_JADPJR010000002.1:0-107164 GCF_023073535.1 Bradyrhizobium sp. 179
TATCGCCGAATGACATTCAAAGCTCCTACCGCACCGGTCAAAGCTTTGAATCACATCCAGAAATCGCTGGGAATCACTTTCGGGCATCCCGTAGCCCCTTGTGGGAGAGGGTGGCTCGCCGCGATAGCGGCGAGACGGGTGAGGGGTATCTCTCCGCGAGCGCCCGTCTCACAGCTGATCTCGCGGACAGAGACCCCTTATCCGGCGCCATAGCCGAAGCTTCGCTTCGGCGTTCTTGAGAACGGCGGCCGAAGGCCACCTTCTCCCACAAGGGGAGAAGGGAAGAACGAGTCCGCGGCGGCGGCTCACCTCAATTAAACGCCATGCCGCCGCTCAGCGCGATGGTCTGACCCGTCATGTAGGCATTGTCGACCAGCAGCATCACCGCCTTCGCCACCTCCTCCGCCGTGCCGAAGCGGCCGAGCGGGATGCGGCTGACGAGCTGTTGCTGTCCGCTCATCATGTCGGTCTCGATCAGCGATGGCGCCACCGCGTTAACGGTGATGCCTTCCTTCACCAGCCGCGCGGCATAACCCCGCGTGAGGCCCTCCATGCCGGCCTTGGACGCGTTGTAGTGCGGCCCTATCGAGCCGGCACCGCGCGCAGCCCCAGAGGAGACGTTGACGATGCGGCCCCACGTCCGGGAGCGCATCGACGGCAGCACGGCCTGCGTGCACAGGAACACGGATTTCAGATTGACCAGGATGGTCCGGTCGAAATCCTCTTCGCTGAGATCATCGATGCCGCGCGTGATCGCGATGCCCGCATTGTTGACGAGGATGTCGATCGGTCCGAGTCCGGCCGTGACGCGCTCGACCATGCCGGCCACGGCCTCGCGCTGCGAGACGTCGGCTGCGGCGACGATGGCGCGGCCGCCGTGCTCGCCGATTTCGCCTGCCAGCTGCTCGGCCTGACCGATCTGCTCGCGGCAGTTGATCGCTACGGCGGCACCGGCTTCGGCCAGCGCGCGACAGACGGCCGCGCCAATTCCGCGCGAGCCGCCGGTGACGAGCGCCGTGCGCCCCTTCAGACTGTCTGACATGAGAAACTCCGATCCGATCACAGCGGGATCGTCGGGCGTCAGCCACTGCCGTTCAAGTCAAAAGGCCGCTACATGAATTAGCGCCGCCGGCGCGCCCTGGTGCGCGCCGCCTTCTTGGCGGCGGCGGAGCGGGTCTTGGCGCCTTTGGTGCGGCTCGCTTTCCGCGCAGCGGCCGAACGTGACGCCGCGGTTCGCCGGCTCGCGGCGCTCTTGGCCTGTTTTGACAACGCGCTGCGCGACGCCGTCGAGCGCGGCTCCTTCTTCAGGACATTTTCCACGGCGCGCGGCACGCGCGGCCGGCGCTTCGGGGTGCGCTTGCCCTGGCCGACCTCATAGGCATATTTGGCGCTGCGGCGCGTCGATTTCTTGGTGCGCCCCTTGCGCGGCGGCGGCAGATCGACGCCGGCGCGGCGTGCCTCGGAAAGGCCGATGGCAATGGCTTGCTTTGTCGAGCGCGCGCCGTGCTTGCCTTTACGAATCTTGTCGATCTCGTCCTTGACGAATTCGCCGGCCTGCGTGCTCGCAGATTTGCCGGCGCGCTTGTCCTGCTTCGCTTTGCGAATGATTTCCTGTCTTGGCATGGGTCGAGTTCCCTTCGAGATGACAGGGATGTCTCACCGCAACGCATAACCCGGACGATTGATCCTTTTCAGTTCCTCAGCGCCGCCAGCAGTTCGTCGGGGCGCTCGGCCATGATCATGTGCCCCGCGCCCGGCACGATGACAGTCTTCGCATGCGGGATCGCCGCCGCCAGCGCCTTGCCGGCTTTCGCGGGGGTCATCATGTCTCGCTCGCCGAGAATCAGCGTGGTCGGGACCCTCACGCTCGCAGCCGCGGCAAGTGCATTCGCATAGGCATTGCAGGCCGACAGATCCCTGAACAGCACGCCCGGCTCGCAATGCTTCAACACGGCCTGCGCGCCGCCATGCATCCAAAGGCCCGGCGCGAGGCTCCCGCCGAGCTCGGCCTTGAAGCCGAGACCCCAGATCGAGACCATGTCGACGGCGTCCTGGTCATTGGCTTCTGCGGCTTTGAGCAGATCCGGGCCGACGGTCATGGTCGCGGCGGTGCCGATCAGGCTCAGCGCAGAAACCTTGTCCGGATGCCGCGCCGCCGCCTCCAGCGAGATCAACGAGCCCATGGAATGGCCGATCAGGTGGGCCTTCGCGGCGCCGGCCGCATCCAGCAGCGCCGCGGTCCAGTCGGCCATCTCGGCGATGGTCGACAGCGACGGCCCGGCCGAGCGCCCGTGGCCGGGCAGGTCTGGCGCCAGCACCGAAAAGCCGTGATGGGCGAACCAGCGCGTGTGCAGCCCCCAGGTCGAATGATCGAAGCCGGCGCCGTGAATGAAGGCGACCGTCGGCAGCGACTTGTCGAAGTCGCGGCCGCCGGTTGTGACAAACACATCGGTACCGTTGACGGAAACCTTCATGGCGTCAGACCTTTTGCGAGATGCGCAGCGCTTGGTTGAGATCGTCGATGATGTCGCTTGCCGTCTCGATGCCGACCGAGAGCCGCACCAGCTCCTCGCCGATTCCGGCGGCCTTGAGCTGCTCGGCATCCATCTGCTGATGTGTGGTCGAGGCGGGGTGGATCACCAAGGTCTTGGCATCGCCGACATTGGCGAGATGGCTGATCATGCGCAGCGATTCGATGAACTTGCGCCCGGCGGGCCGGCCGCCCTTGATGCCGAAGGAGACGATGGAGCCGGCACCGCGCGGCAGCAGCGCCCTTGCGAGCTGAAAGTCCGGGTGGTTCTCCAGCGAGGGATGCAGCACCCAATCGACGGCCTTGTTGGCTTTCAGCGCGTCCAGCACGAGGTGCGTGTTCTGCATATGCCGGTCCATGCGCACGCCCAGCGTCTCGATGCCCTGAAGCAGCTGGAACGCGTTGGTCGGCGACAGGCATGCGCCGAAGTCGCGCAGGCCCTCGGTGCGCGCGCGCATGATGAAGGCCGCGGTGCCGAACTGCTCGTCGAAGACGATGCCGTGATAGCCGCCATAGGGCTCGGTCAGTACGCCGAACTTGCCGGAGCCGCGCCAGTCGAAGCGGCCGCCGTCGACGATGGCGCCGCCGATCGCGATGCCGTGGCCGCCGATCCATTTGGTCGCCGAATGCATGACGATATCGGCGCCGAGCTCGATGGGGCGGCTGAGATAGGGCGTGGCGAAGGTGTTGTCGATCAGCAGCGGAATTTTTGCCTCATGCGCGATCGCCGCGACCTTGGGAATGTCGAGCACTTCCAGCCCGGGATTGCCGATGGTCTCGCCGATCACGAGCTTCGTGGTCGGCCCGATCGCGGCGCGGAACGCGTCGAGATCGCGCGGCTTGACGAAACTGGTGGTGATGCCGAAGCGCGGCAGCGTATGCGCCAGCAGGTTGATGGTGCCGCCATAGAGTGAGCTCGATGCCACGATGTGGTCGCCGGCGTTCAAAAGTGTCGCGATCGCCAGATGCAGCGCGGCCATGCCGCTGGCGGTGCAGATCGCACCGACACCGCCTTCGAGCGCCGCGAGCCGCTCCTCCAGCACACCGGTGGTCGGATTGGAGATGCGCGTATAGATGTGGCCGGCACGCTCCAGGTTGAACAGCGCGGCGGCGTGATCGGAATCCTGGAACACATAGGACGTGGTCTGGTAGATCGGCACGGCGCGGGCGCCGGTTACGGGATCCGGATGCTGGCCCGCATGCAGGCTCAGGGTCTCGAAGGCAGGCGGCTTTGGCGCGGGCATGCGTGGCCTCGTTGGTCGATCGGCGGAGGCCGCCCTTGTGCCACAAAAAGAAGCGCTGCGTCAGCCCATTGACAGCGCCTCTAAGACCGGATCGCCTGCGCGATAAACCCGGCCTCGCGCAGCAAGATCTCCGCGTCTGGTAGCTTCGAACCTCTTCTCGTTGGCCGCGACGATTCCGCGCGTCCTGCGCCGCATCGCGGCGAGGATGGCGATGATGCAGTTCGCGTTCGGCCAGCTCACGGTCAGCCTCCAGCACATCAAGGCCCAACGCGCTCACGCTCCCTTCTGCCCCGCCAGCCGATCCCGCACCTCGGCCGCAATCTCGAACGAGCGCAGCCGGGCGGCGTGATCGTAGATCTGGCCCGTCGTCATCAGCTCGTCCGCGCCGGTCTCGGCGATCAGTGCCTTCAGCTTCTCCTCCACGATTCTGGGCGAGCCGACCGCGGAGCAGGACAGCGCCTGGCCGACACCGGCCTTCTCCGCCGGTGACCACAGCACATCCATGTCGTCGACCGGCGGCGGCAGCGGGCCCGGCGTGCCCCGGCGCAGATTGATGAACTGCTGCTGCAGCGATGAGAACATGCGCTGCGCCTCGGCGTCGCTATCGGCGGCAAACACGTTGACACCAATCATCGCATAAGGCTTGTCGAGTTGCGCCGAGGGCTCGAAGCGCGCGCGATATTCGCGCAGCGCCGGCATCATCATCTGCGGCGCGAAATGCGAGGCGAACGCGAAAGGCAAGCCCAGCATCGCCGCAAGCTGCGCGCCAAAGGTGCTCGATCCCAGGATCCACAGCGGCACCTTCGTGCCCATGCCCGGCACCGCGCGGATCGCCTGGTTCCGTTGCACATCGCCGAGCAGCGCCTGCAATTCCAGCACGTCATGCGGAAAGTTCTCCGCAGCCGTGGCAAGGTCGCGCCGCAGCGCCTTTGCTGTGAACTGGTCGGTGCCCGGCGCCCGCCCGAGGCCGAGATCGATCCGTCCGGGAAAGAGCGATTCCAACGTGCCGAACTGCTCGGCGATGACCAGCGGCGAATGGTTCGGCAGCATGATCCCGCCGGACCCGACGCGGATGGTTTTCGTTCCCCCCGCGATATGGGCGATCACCACTGACGTCGCCGCGCTTGCGATCCCCGTCATGTTGTGATGCTCGGCCAGCCAGAACCGCTTGTAGCCCCAGGCCTCCGCATGCCGGGCGAGATCGAGCGAATTGCGAAACGCCTGCGCGGCGTCGCCACCTTGGCGGATGGGCGCGAGGTCGAGCACGGAGAAGGGGATCATGTGTGGTACCCGTGAAGGGCGCGTGTGCGCGGGGCCTCACATATAGGGGCCCAGGGGTGGGAATGCTGCTCGAACTTGTCGCGCGACTTTGATCTTGACGGAGCAGCGCATCCTTCGCGCTGCAGCCCGCGCCGCCCGTTCACAACACTGTTATTGCGATCTATCGCGCCCTTCGTCTCAACTGGGCGTTTTGCGCCTGTTGTTGTAGCTTGCCGGAGTACTGCTCGGTTGCCAGGAGGAACTGACATGACCACGGTCGTACTCAACCGCCGCAACCTCCTCGCCGCTGGCGGCTCGGTGCTCGCAACCGGGGTTTTGGCGAGCGGAGTTTCCGGGCTGCTGTTGCCCGCCCGTGCCGAAGGTCTCGCGCCGACCGAGTCGATGTCGGGCGGGGCGAACAACTATCGCAAGGGCGCGGCGATCGTGGAGCGGATCGGAAAGGGTGGCTTCTGGATGAGCGGTACCGTGCGCCGCGCCGGCGACGGGGCTCCGCTCGCCGGGCAGCGCATCCAGATCTGGGCGCACACCGTCGAGGGGCAGGAGCACGAGCCGCAGAGTCATGGCGCCACGCTCACCGACAAGGACGGCAAGTTCCGGCTCGAGATGCCGCAGATCATTCCCATCTTCGGCCAGCCGCATGGCCACCTCGCCTATGACAGCGGCGAGTTCAAAACCGTCTTTCTGCGTCCGGTGATGCGGAGCGCAAAGGAAACCAGCCTCGAGGCGCACTTCGTCCTGCAGCCGGCTTGAGCCGCGAATTGCAAATGAAGGGATGGGAATCGGCCCGGGCGATCCTGATCTGGGTCGCCCTTGCCTTGGCCATTTGCGTGCCGATCGCCGCCGCAGCAGGAAGCGACCTGCTCGCTTGGCGCGGTCCGGTCTACATCCTCGCCGGCTTCGCAGGGATCGTCGCCCTCGGTCTTGTGCTCGTTCAGCCCCTATTGATCGGCGGATATTTGCCGGGGCTGTCGGCTTATCGCGGACGGCGTGCCCATCATTGGATCGGCGGCGCGCTGGCCTTTGCGGTGGTGATCCATGTCGCCGGCCTCTGGATCACCAGTCCGCCCGACATGATCGACGCCCTTACCTTCTCATCGCCGACGCCATTCTCGCCCTTTGGCGTGGTCGCCATGTGGGCCATCTTCGCTGTCGCGCTTCTGGCTCTCTTGCGGCGGCGGCTGGGATTGCGGCTGCGAACCTGGCGCATCGTCCATATTCCCCTCGCGATCGTCATCGTCGCAGCCAGCGTGGCCCATTGCCTGCTGATCGAGGGGACGATGGAGACGATCTCGAAGGTTGTGCTTTGTGCGCTCGTTCTCGGGGCGGCCATCAAAGTGATGGCTGATCTGGTTTGGAGAAAGCGGAGGCTGCGCGGAGAGGGCATTGCGCGGCAGTAGGCGTCGGATGGGTAGGGCACTTGCGAAACCCATCGTGCTTCGTCATCGGCAAGCCTCGACGGGCTTCGCTGCCGCCTTGGCTCTCTGCGCTACGGCGGACAAATCGCTCTCCCGATCGCACGAGCTGGACGTGATCAGAGATCACGATTTGTCGTGCGCGTACTTCTCCAGAAGCAGCCGATTATATTCATCTCTCACGGCTCTCCGCGAAATATGCCCTTTTCGGTCTTTGGCAATCTTCAGAAGATCGGGATCAGTCGGTGCCCGTGATTTCCGCCTAAATCTCGCAAAGAGTGGGGTCGTAGGCGCCGACGTCCTTCCAAACAGCCGGTCAAACCATCCCATTGTGTCCTCCCGGACAGACGGCAGATTACGACATTATCACCATGAATTTGAGGGTCAAACGGATTGCGTCCGCGGCTAATGGCCCCGGATTACGCTTGCACTCCATCCGGGTTGCGCCACTGGAAAAAGCGAACGGTGCGCGGCGGGAGTGTTGCGTGGCGGCAAGCGTAGGATGAGTAGAGCACTTGCGAAATCCGCCACGTTTCGCCGCCGAACGGGTTTGGTGGATTTCGCTACCGTTTTCACTGCCTGAGCTACGGCGGACAGATCGCGCTAGCCATCCTACGCGTATTTTGTTGGCCTCTTCTTGCGAACACGTCGGGCATCGTCAGCGCCGATGTCTGCTGCTCTGCTTGCCGCAGATGGCGACGGGGCGTATCCTTGCGTGATGGCTGTCAGCGCTCCTGATCTGAAGGCGTTCCTGCTCGCCACGCCGTTCTTCGGTGGTCTCCCGAAACCGAGTCTCGACCTCCTGATCTCGATGCTGGTCGAGCGCCGCTTTGATGCCGGAGCAACCGTCGTGGCGGAGGGCGAGCAGGGACGCTCGATGTTCATCGTCAAATCCGGTCGGCTGGCGGTGCGCAAACGGGCGAATTCGGGGAGCGTCATCCCAATTTCCGCTCTGGAGCCTGGTGATTTCTTTGGTGAAATGACGCTGATTGAAATGCAGAATCGCTCCGCCACGGTGATGGCGGAAGGGCCGACGGTGCTGTACGAGTTGACCGCCCAAAAGCTCTACGCTTGCTACAAGGCCGATATCCACGCCTATGTGATCGTCCTGCAGAACATCAATCGCGAATTGTGCCGACGGCTGCGCCGTGCCGACGAGCGCTTCATGGGACAGCGGATGCGTGACGACAATTGACCGTCCGTAGACGGGTACAGCGCTTGCGAAACCCATCATGCTTCGTCACTGAGGCAAGGCCTCGATGGGTTTCGCTTCGCTCTAGCCATCTTACGAGCTAGCAGACGTCGACTTGGTCTGTGCTTCACTAACGCTCCGTTAAACAGCGAGCCATAAAGCAGCCTAGCGGATTGTGAGTAAAACAACTCGCATGCGCTACGCTCGTGAAGGAATTGGTTGCGCCTCAAGTGCGTCGCTATTGCGAGATATTGAAACAAGAAGCCACTCAAAACTGTCGAGCCGATTAAGAGTATGGACCAGCTTTTTACGGCCAAGTTAATAGTTAATCTCCTCGCAGGGGGGCTAGTGGTCTTCGTTGTCTTAGCGCTGCTCAGGTCCGTGATAAGTGGTGGCAAGCGGGTTGTTTGGGAAATTCTGCGAGTTACGGCAGGACTGGTATGCATGTGTATGGTCGGGCTTTCCCGGCATGGCAACATCGGTCCATGGGGCGCGTGGGTTGGCTTCGGCGGCATCGTTGCATTGCTATTGGCAAGTCTATTCGTTGGTCGCTCGTACAGGTTCAAGGGAAAGCCGCCGTAACAAAGCTGATATCGGGTCACTGCAATTTTTACCCGTCGGGCAAAACACCCGCCCCATACAAAACCTCATCAATCCCCTGCCGTAAAAATATTCCACTTTACCGAAATTCGGAATTGCGGCATTCTCCCACCCATCCCGGCCCGAGGAGAGGGACGATCGTACGTCGTCACGAAACGTGGGCGGGGGTGCGGTGGACGCGGCAGCGTCGGGCATGCCTAGGCGAGGCCAGGGCGAGATGAACCTCGTGAGGTCCTTGACTGCGTGCGGACGGACGGCGCCCGTGTCCGGCGAAGCCCTTTGGGTGAAGCCGGATTGCTGCGTACGGCAAAACCGTGTGGTCCTGACCGTCGTTGCTACGGTCAAGCCTTGCGGAGATGCTTTGAGGCTCAACCGGGCCTCGCGGCATCGCCAATTCGCGAGGTGACGGAGGCCAGAAGGAACTCGGCTCCGGGGAGAGCAGGCATAAGCCGTCAAACCACTGCGCAGGGAAGGCCGTGTGTTCGGCTTCACCTGTATGCCGCTGTGCAGTTTTTCTGCGTGTGCTTTCGCACAGCGGACCGTGGGTGCCAGCCGGCACCCGGCCTTCCCTGCGCCCTCTTCACCGAAGAGGGGCGCGGAATAGAGCAAAACTCGGGCGCATCGAGCCACGAGAATGCCTTGTCATGTGTGGAACACTGGTGCTGCCGGACAGGATTGAACTGTCGACCTCTCCCTTACCAAGGGAGTGCTCTACCACTGAGCTACGGCAGCAGATGCTGGCACAGAATCGGGCCGCCACCAGGCCCGCCAAGCGGGGCGATGGATGCCACAAGGCCCCCTCATGTGCAAGCTTGCCGGCCCTGCCAAATCGAGAAAATCGGCGCGGTTGCCCGACCGAGGCGGCCTTATTGCCCCGAAATGACCGATTTTGGGGTGATTTTTCTGCCGGCGAGCCCCAGCCATCTGGCCAGTTGGTCCCGCCCTCGAATTCGACCAAATCTCGCTGGCTTCGTTGCGCCGGCCTCTTGTACCTCTTGAGATGTCGTCATTCGGTGGCATCCTGCCGCCGACAACGTGATGGGCCACGATGAGCGACGAGACTGACAAGACGCGGGCCGCTGATCGCCGGCAGGACCGGCTGAAATCGGCGCTGCGCGAAAACCTGAAGCGGCGGAAGGTGCAGGCGCGCGAACGCGCCGCAGGGACCGAGCCTTCGCAGAACGACGATGATTCCCTGGGTAAGGGGACCGCCGGCGAGACCGGCAGTTGAAGGCCGGCGGCTAACATTTTGGAGTGCATCGAAGTGGCAATGGGGCAGGACGGACAGCAACGAACCGACCGCGACGCGCTGATGTCGCGGTTCACCCGTCCCGAGCAAACCTTTCCGACGCTGGCATCAGCCGAGATCGCGCGTATCAGGCATTTCGGCGAGGTCCGCAGCTATGCCGACGGCGAGTTCCTGTTCGAGACCGGCAAGCCCGGGCCCGGCATGTTCGTCGTGCTGTCTGGCCATGTTGTCATCGCCCAGCGCGACGGGCTCGGCCATGTCACGCCCGTGATCGATCAGGGGCCGGGGCAATTCCTCGCCGAGCTCGGCCAGCTCTCGGGACGGCCGGCGCTGGTCGACGGACGCGCCGAGGGCGATGTCGAGGTGCTGCTGGTACGCCCGGACCGGCTGCGCGCGCTGCTGGTGGCCGAAGCCGAGCTTGGCGAGCGCATCATGCGCGCGCTGATCCTGCGCCGGGTGAGCCTGATCCAGGGCGGCATTGGCGGCCCCGTGCTGATCGGTCCGTCGAACTCCGCCGGCGTGGTGCGCCTGCAAGGCTTTCTCACCCGCAACGGCCAGCCGCATCATCTGCTCGACCCCAACAGCGAGCATGACGCCGCCGAGATCATCGCGCGCTATTCGCCCGAGCCGGAGGATTGGCCGCTCGTCGTCACCGCCGACGGCACCGTGCTGCGCAACCCCAGCGAAACCGCGCTTGGCCGCGCCATCGGCATGATCGGCGGCGCGAAGGATGACCGCATCTACGACGTCGCAATCGTCGGCTGTGGACCGGCAGGCCTTGCGACGGCGGTCTACGCGGCGTCCGAAGGGCTGTCCGTCGCCGTGCTCGACACCCGCGCCTTCGGCGGTCAGGCCGGCGCCAGCGCGCGCATCGAGAATTATCTGGGCTTTCCGACCGGCATCTCGGGCCAGGCGCTTGCGGGTCGCGCCTTCACCCAGGCGCAGAAATTCGGCGCCGAAATCATGATCCCGATGTCGGTGAAGTCGCTGGACTGCTCGCGCAGCGCCGGTACGTTCGCGCTGGCGCTGGATTGCGGCGACACATTGCGGTCACGCGCGGTGGTGGTCGCGAGCGGCGCGCGTTATCGCCGGCCCGAGATCGAGAACCTCGACAAGTTCGAAGGACGCGGCGTCTGGTACTGGGCATCTCCTGTCGAGGCGCGGCTCTGCGCCGGCGAGGAGGTGGCGCTGGTCGGTGCCGGCAATTCGGCCGGCCAGGCCGCCGTGTTCCTGTCGGGGCATGCGAAGAAGGTGTTGATGATCATCCGCGGCGGCGGCCTGGGCGCGAGCATGTCGCGCTATCTGATCGAACGCATCGAAGCGACGCCGAACATCGAATTGATATTCAACACCGAGATCACCGCGCTCGAAGGCGACGAGGCTTCGCTGCTGCGCCGCATCCGCTGGAAAAGCCGGCTTTCCGATGACGAGGATTCTGCCGATATCCGCAATCTCTTTCTGTTCGTCGGCGCCGATCCCGCCACCAACTGGCTCGACGGCTGCGGCGTCACGCTCGACCGCGGCGGCTTCATCGTGACCGTCGCGCAATCCGAGCAGAATCAGGGCCGGCTGGTGGCGCCGCTCGAGACCTCCGTGCCCGGCGTCTTTGCCGTTGGCGACGTCCGCTCCGGCTCGGTCAAGCGCGTCGGCGGCGCCATCGGCGAAGGCGCGCAGGTCGTGGCCTCCCTGCACGGCTATCTCGGCGACGCCGCAAAACCGGCGCTTTAGGCAAGCAGAAGACAAGGGAATGTAGCTTGCCATCTTGTCGGCAGCTACAGACTATCCCCTCATCCTGAGGAGCGCGCCTAAGCGCGCGTCTCAGGCCCCGAACCACGATCCGGCCCTCATGGTTCGAGACGCGTGCTTCGCACGCTCCTCACCATGAGGGTCTAAACACAATATGTTCAAGGGAGGACTAAATGGCTGAACTCGTCGTGCTCTACAAGACGCCCAAGGATGCTGCGGCCTTCGACAAGCATTATGCCGAGACCCACATCCCGCTCGCCAAGAAACTGCCCGGCTTGAAGAAGTACGCGGTCAGCACCGGCCCGGTCGGCTCTCCCGCTGGTCCTTCCGGAGTCCACCTCGTCGCCATTCTCACCTTCGACAGCGTGGCCGCCATTCAGGCGGCATTCGGCAGCGCAGAAGGCAAAGCGGCAGCGGGCGACGTGCCGAAATTCGCCAGCGGCGGCGCCGACCTGCTGATCTTCGACACCAAGGAAGTGTGAACCACGCGCAAGGGCGGCCCGCATATCGCGGGCCGCTCTTCGAAGATGAATCAAGTTCGTCGAAAACCTGCTGTCGTTTGTGACAGCGCTGCAAAAAATCCGAGCACGCGTTTGTCTTTTCGCACGATGGCGCATGGCTCGGGGCGCATGTGCGGCGCCATCGCATGTGGCAATCCGATGAGGACCGTAATATCAATCGCCTGACCTCAATGCTGGACACGTAGGAGAGACGTCATGGTGCTTGGGTTGAGCCTGTCTGCGTTTACGATGATCCATGCCGTCATCAGCCTGATTGCCATCGTCGCGGGCCTCGTCGTGATGTTCGGCCTGCTCGGCTCGAAGTCGATGCCGGGCCTCACCGCGATCTTCCTGCTGTTCACTATCCTGACCAGCGCGACCGGCTTCCTGTTTCCTTTCGAGAAGCTGCTGCCGTCGCACGTCATCGGCATCATCTCGCTGTTGCTGCTCGCGATCGCCTGCATCGCGCTCTACGGCATGAAGCTCGCAGGCGCCTGGCGCCCGATCTATATCGTGACCGCGATGGTCTCGCTCTATTTCAACGTCTTCGTGCTGGTCATCCAGTCGTTCCTGAAGGTGCCGGCGCTCGCCGCGCTCGCGCCCGCCGTGCCGCCGGCGCCGCCCTCGGGTCCGGTGTTCGCGGTGGTACAGGGCATCGTGCTGGTGTTCTTCGTGCTGCTCACCATCGGCGCCTGGCGCCGCTTCAGGCCGATGGCGTTTGTCTGATCGTTCAAGGAGCCTAGCAATGCCCACCATCACCACCAAAGACGGCGTCGCGATCTTCTACAAGGATTGGGGCTCGGGCCAGCCGATCGTGTTCAGCCATGGCTGGCCGCTCTCGGCCGACGACTGGGACGCGCAGATGTTGTTCTTCGTCTCGCACGGCTACCGCGTCATCGCGCATGACCGCCGCGGCCACGGCCGCTCGGCGCAGGTCGCCGACGGCCACGACATGGATCATTACGCCGACGACCTTGCCGCGCTGACCGCGCATCTCGACCTCAAGGACGCCATCCATGTCGGCCACTCCACCGGTGGCGGCGAGGTCGTGCACTACATCGCGCGCCACGGCGAGAGCCGCGTCGCGAAAGCGGCGCTCCTGGCCGCGGTGCCGCCGCTCATGGTGCAGACCGCGGCCAATCCCGGCGGCCTGCCGAAGAGCGTGTTCGACGGTCTCCAGGCGCAACTCGCGGCCAGCCGCACGCAATTCTATCGCGACCTCCCCGCCGGCCCGTTCTATGGCTACAATCGTCCCGGCGCAAAGCCGTCGGAAGCGGTGATCCAGAACTGGTGGCGCCAGGGCATGATGGGCGGCGCAAAAGCGCATTACGACGGCATCGTCGCGTTCTCGCAGACCGACTTCACCGAGGACCTGAAGAAGATCAACGTGCCGGTGCTGGTCATGCACGGCGACGACGACCAGATCGTGCCTTACGCCGATTCCGCACCGCTGTCGGCCAAGCTGCTGAAAAACGGCATCCTCAAGACCTACAAAGGCTTCCCGCACGGGATGCCGACCACGCACGCCGAGACCATCAACGCGGACCTCCTGGCGTTCTTCAAGGAGTGAAGCTTCGCGTGCTCCGCCGGATCTCACCATCGCTCGTCACCGCGCCATGATCCGCGTCGCCCGGGAGAGGTAAGATGCTGAAAATGGAGGATATCAATAGCCTCTAGTCCGCTGCGCAGATAGTTTGGCGCGGAAATTTCGGCGCTCGCGCGCGTTGAGTCCCGTCCGCCCTTGAAGGAGAAGCGTCGGCGATGTCTCCCCAGCTCAAACTGATCGCACTTGACGCCGACGATCTCGCTGTCATCTCGACCCATGTCCAGGACGCCCGTGTCCAGGCCTCCGACATCATCTGGCGGCAGAGCGAGAAGCGGCTTGTCGT
This sequence comes from Bradyrhizobium sp. 179, assembly GCF_023073535.1. NCBI lineage: Bacteria > Pseudomonadati > Pseudomonadota > Alphaproteobacteria > Hyphomicrobiales > Nitrobacteraceae > Bradyrhizobium > Bradyrhizobium sp. 179. The sequence continues at coordinate 13,644 of NZ_JADPJR010000002.1, forward strand.
CGGCATGAGCCGGCTGGACTGGGAGCAGACGTTGGAAGGCGAGGCCGAGCCGCGCCGGCTGGTCGCCGCGCTCCGCTTCGACCGCGTGCTTGCCTGCAAGTCGCGCAACATCGACCTCGCCGCGCCGGACAAGGTGCTGGACCTCGTCGGCATCGAGTTTCACCCCCAGGGTGGCCGCAGCGAGGAGCCCGGCGGCAGTGCCCTGCTTCTGTTCGCCCAGGGCGGCGCCATCCGCCTCGACGTCGAATGCCTGGAATGCGAGCTGACCGACCTCGGGACGGACGCGCTGGGGGCGGGTCCGGGGATCGAGGGGTGAGAATGGCATGCCAAGCCAACGCATTCCGCTGTCGTTCTGGCGAAAGCCAGGACGACAGCGGAGGGAAACGACCCGGCCCAAGGGTTGACGCCGCTTCCCCGCCGCGCCATTGAGCAGGGGTCGGGTGAGCCAATCCGCCCCAAAGACCAGCCAGAAGCCCAGCCAAAATGCCCGTTCGTCTCGACCGCAGCAGCGCCGATTTTGACCAGCGATTCGCGGCCTTCCTCGCCGCCAAACGCGAGGTCTCGGCGGACGTCGAGGCCGCCGCGCGCGCAATCGTCGACGACGTCGCCAAGCGGGGCGATGCGGCCCTGCTCGAGGCCACGAAAAAATTCGACCGGCTTACGCTGGATGCCGCCTCCCTGCGCGTCACCGCCGCCGAGATCGAAGCCGCGACAAAGGCCTGTGATGCCGCGACGCTGGACGCGCTGAAGCTCGCGCGTGACCGCATCGAGATCTATCACCGCCGCCAGCTTCCGACGGACGAACGTTTCACCGACCCGCTCGGCGTCGAGCTCGGCTGGCGCTACACCGCAATCGAATCCGCCGGCCTCTATGTGCCCGGCGGCACCGCGGCCTATCCGTCCTCGGTGCTGATGAACGCCGTGCCCGCGAAGGTCGCCGGCGTTGCGCGCCTCGTCATGGTGGTGCCCTCGCCCGACGGCAAGCTCAACCCGCTGGTGCTGGCGGCAGCCCATCTCGGCGGCGTCACCGAGATCTACCGGGTTGGCGGCGCACAGGCCGTGGCCGCGCTCGCGCACGGCACCGCGACGATCGCCCCGGTCGCCAAGATCGTCGGGCCCGGCAACGCCTATGTCGCCGCCGCAAAGCGGCTGGTGTTCGGCAAGGTCGGCATCGACATGATCGCCGGCCCGTCCGAGGTGCTGGTGATCGCCGATGACACCGGCAATGCCGACTGGATCGCCGCGGATCTGTTGGCACAGGCCGAGCACGATGCCAGCGCGCAATCGATCCTGATCACCGATTCCGCGCGGCTTGCCGCCGAGGTCGAAGAGGCAGTCGCGGCGCAGCTGAAGACGCTGCCGCGCGCTGCGATCGCCGGCGCCTCGTGGGCCGATTTCGGCGCCATCATCATGGTGAAGGATATTGCTGGCGCCATCCCGCTCGCGGACGAGATCGCCGCCGAGCATCTCGAGATCATGACGAGCGATCCCGATGCGCTCGCCGCCAAGATCCGCAATGCAGGTGCGGTGTTCCTCGGTGCGCATACGCCGGAGGCGATCGGCGATTATGTCGGCGGCTCCAACCACGTGCTGCCGACAGCGCGCTCGGCGCGGTTCTCCTCGGGCCTGTCGGTGCACGACTTCATCAAGCGCACCTCGATCCTGAAATGCGGCCCGGATCAGCTGCGTGCGCTAGGTCCGGCCGCGATGACGCTTGGACAGGCGGAAGGGCTGGACGCCCATTCGCGCTCGATTGGATTGCGCCTCAATCAGTCATGACAAGGCCGCCCGAACAGGACGACTCGACCAATCGCATCGTCGGCGTCACGCTGGACGAGGACTCGATCGGCCGTTCCGGGCCGGACATTGAGCATGAGCGCGCGATCGCGATCTACGACCTGATTGAGCAGAACTTGTTCGCGCCCGACGGTGCGGAAGGGCAGGGCCCGTTCACGCTGCATATCGGCATCACCGGCAACCGCCTGATGTTCGACATCCGCCGCGAGGACGGCACGCCCGTGGTCGCGCATCTGTTCTCGCTGACGCCGTTCCGACGGATTGTGAAGGACTATTTCATGATCTGCGACAGCTATTATCAGGCGATCCGGACCGCGACGCCGGACAAGATCGAGGCCATCGACATGGGCCGCCGCGGCATCCATGACGAGGGATCGCGCACGCTCCAGGAGCGGCTGAAGGGCAAGGTGCGGGTCGATTTCGAGACCTCGCGCCGGCTGTTCACGCTCATTACTGTCCTGCACTGGAAAGGCTAAGCGCGATGGCGGCGCCGCCACGCGCACGCGATCCGCAATCGGTGCTGTTCGCCTGCGCGATGAACAGCGTGCGCTCGCCGATGGCAGCGAGCCTGTTGCAGCACATGTTTCCGCAGGGCCTCTACGTGAAGTCGGCCGGTGCCAGGAAGGGCGACCTCGATCCATTTGCGGTGTCCGTGATGGCCGAACTCGGCCAGGACATCTCTGCCCACAAGCCGCAGACCTTCGAGGAGCTGGAGGATTGGGAGGGCCTGAACTTCGACCTCATCATCACATTGTCGCCGGAGGCCCACCACAAGGCGCTGGAGCTGACCCGCACGCTCGCCGCCGAGGTCGAATACTGGCCGACGCAGGATCCCACCACCATCGAAGGCAGCCGTGACCAGAAGCTCGCCGCCTATCGCGCGGTTTGCGATCAGCTCTTGATGCGCATCCGCAGGCGGTTCGCGAAGGTGGGTGCGGCGAGCGGATAGCATGCGGCGTGCGTAACACCCGCGTCACAGAGCGCACGCACACGCGTGTTGGCAACTCTCGAATCACCAAACCTCCGGTTCCCGGGTTGTGAAACCGGCCCCCTTCCGATAGGTTCCGCGCGCAATTCACCCCGCTTCATCCCCCAAATCACCTGATGCTCGGCCGCCCCAAATTCGTACTTGCCTCCGGTTCGCCGCGGCGCCTTGCGCTGCTCAATCAGGCCGGCATCGAGCCGGACGCGCTCCGGCCGGCCGACGTCGACGAGACGCCGAAGCGGGGCGAGCTGCCGCGCGCCTGCGCCAACCGCCTTGCGAGGGCCAAGGCCGATGCGGCGCTCAAATCGGTGCAGCTGGATGATGAGCTGCGCGGCGCCTTCATCCTCTCTGCCGACACCGTGGTGGCGGTCGGCCGCCGCATTTTGCCCAAGGCCAACCTGGTCGACGAAGCCGCGCAGTGCCTGCGGCTGCTCTCGGGCCGCAACCACCGCGTCTACACCGCGATCTGCGTCGTCACGCCGCGCGAGGCCTTTCGTCAGCGCCTGGTCGAGACCCGCGTCCGCTTCAAGCGCCTGTCGGAAGACGACATCCAGGCCTATATCGGCTCGGGCGAATGGCGCGGCAAAGCCGGCGGCTATGCTGTGCAGGGCATCGCCGGCTCGTTCGTGGTCAAGATGGTCGGCTCCTACACCAACGTGGTCGGCCTGCCGCTGTACGAGACCACGACCCTGCTCGGCGGCGAGGGCTTTCCGATCCGCTTCGGCTGGCTCAACGCCACCGCGCTGTGAGCACGACAGCGCCGTCGACAAAAATCGCGAAACAACCCCATGCGCAGTAGAATGGCCCCACCGGCCCGCCGCGCGAACGCCTGCGCCGCCGAGGAACCCGTTTTCCCGCCAGGCTGTTGAACTCCTTCACCTCGTGTAAGCGCCGACACCATGAACGATCACCTCAAAACGCCCGCCAAACCCCTCAAGACCTGCCCGATCTGCGGAAAGCCGCAGTCGCAGGCGACCCGCCCGTTCTGCTCCTCGCGCTGCCGCGACGTCGACCTGAACCGCTGGCTGAAGGGCTCCTACGTCATCCCCGGCCGCGACGACGAGGTAGACGACGTAGAATAGAAAGCAATATCAATGATTTGTTGAGTTCAGGAACGCCGCGCGCAGCCGCGGCGATACTGCCCCACCTTGTGCACAGCCGGGCCGCGCCCGGCGCAGCCTTCAGGCGAAGGCGGGTGGACAGGCCGCTCTCGGCCCACTATAAACCGCCCGCTCGATGGGCTTTGGCCCCTCTCTTGGAGCACGCCCAGGTAGCTCAGTTGGTAGAGCATGCGACTGAAAATCGCAGTGTCGGTGGTTCGATTCCGCCCCTGGGCACCAACTACGCTTTCTCGCGCTGAAGCACGAAGTTAAGTAAGGCCAAGATCGGCACGCGTTACGCGCGCGCTGGCCGTTCCTGGCTGGGCATATGCGACGGTCTACCTGCACCTCCAGGCGAACGCCGGAGCGGCGCAGAATTTCGTCACCAGCAATGGCGCGCGCGGCTCGGTTGTGACCGGACTCAACGCGCATGGGGACGCCCTTGCTCTTGGCATCACCTACACCTCTCCCTTTTCGGTCCTGGGCGGCCAGGCCGTCTTCTCGCTCATCACGGCGCCGGGTAACGTCGGCATCGGCATCGACGCCCAAACCCTCTAGCAAGCCGGCGTTGCGCAAATGAGCGCCATCTCCGCCGGGTCACTTCAATGCGGCACTGAGCCAGCATCGCTGCAGATGGCCTGAAAGGTGGCAGTTCGACGTCCCAAGAGCCCGCTGCTCTGCCGCATCCGCTCGCTGTACGCGCCCGGCTGCAGCTGATATGCTCTTGGCCATAGGACGGTAAATGGCAGCTGGCCACAGACTTTCCCGCGATGCCGGCCTTCTGATCGGATTCGATCCCGCTCGCATCTTCTCGCAACGCCTCGATATAACGCTGAACAAATTCGTCTACGGCTGCCGCGTCCCTCGCTCACATTGGGAGATGTGCCATGGCTGCATCGGACTGGCGTCTCGAAGGCGAATGGATGAAGAATTGCACCTGCGCGTTTGGCTGCCCCTGCGATTTCAATGCGCCGCCCACCAAGGGCTATTGCAAGGGAATGTTCGGCATGCGGATCGCCAAAGGACATTTCGAGGGAACCAGGCTCGACGGTCTCTGCTTCGCGATCACGGTCGATTTCCCCGGCCCGCTGCATGAAGGCAACGGGACAATCCAGCCCATCATCGACGAACGCGCCGCGCCGGAACAGCGCCAAGCGTTGTTCAATATCTTTTCAGGCAAGCATTCGGCCGAGGGTACGTTTTTTCAGATTGTCAGCCTCATCGTCACCAAGATCCACGATCCGATTTTTGCCCCCTTCGAATTTTCCTTCGACAAGGACGGCCGCGTCGCAAAACTCATCGCCACGGGCGTGCTCGAGACCGACGTCGAGCCGATCAGGAATCCGGTGACGGGTGATCCGCATCGCATCCAGGTGGTGATGCCCGAGGGATTCGAGCACAGGGCTGCCGAGGTCGCGTCCGCCAACATCCGCTCGACCGGTGCGATCCCGTTCGAGACCCAGGGCACGCACAGCTCGCTCGCCCATGTCGTGCAAACGCCCGAGGGCATTGCGGCATGATGCGGCGCTGACATCGAGACGAGGCCTCGGTGTCGGCGCCTCATCGCGATCCTGGAAAAATCCATGCGGGGGCGCGTGATGCTGGAACGCCTACTTCACCGCGACCGGCTGATCGTCGCGATCGGGACCGCTACGGTGGCGGCGCTCGCCTGGGCCTATCTCGCCGGGGGCGCCGGCATGGACACCGAGATGATGGCCGCCATGCCGGACATGGCGCCAATGCCGTGGACGCCACTCTACGCTGCGCTGCTGTTCGTGATGTGGTGGGTGATGATGATCGCGATGATGGCGCCGAGCGCGGCACCCACCGTTCTCTTGTATGCGACCGTCAAGCGCAAGCAGGAGACTGCATCCCGGGCCGCAATCGACGCCTGGATCTTTCTCGCCGGTTATCTCGTGACATGGGCGGGGTTCAGTGTTGTCGCGGTCGTGGCGCAATCGGCGTTGGAACGCTTGGGATTGCTGTCGATGGCGATGGCCAGCACCAGCGCAATCTTGGGCGGCAGCATTCTGCTGGCCGCAGGCCTCTACCAGTTCACGCCGCTCAAACATGCCTGCCTGCGCTACTGCGACAGCCCGCTGCTGTTTCTCAGCCGGCATTGGCGGCCCGGCACGCGCGGAGCATTCCGGATGGGAGTTCGCCACGGCAGCTATTGCGTCGGCTGCTGCTGGTTTCTGATGGCATTGCTGTTCGTCGGCGGCGCGATGAATCTGGCCTGGGTCATCGGCATTGCGCTCTATGTCGCCGCTGAGAAACTGCTGCCGCTCGGCCGGCGATTGAGTTATGCGGCGGGCGCGGTCCTCATCCTGTCCGGCACGATCGTTCTGGCGCGCGCGATGTGAGAGGCCGGGACCGATGACCAATGCTATCGCCTTCCAGCCGCCTCCGTGGTCAAACTGATGTCGTCAGAAGGATTGAGCTTTGCCCCAACCAAAGCTTAAGGCTGCTTCACCTGGCTTCGCGCTATGAACAGCACCCGCGCGGCGCTTGCGGCCGCGGCGCCACCAAAGTCGTGGCGACGGGCCGTGAGGAGGCTCAGCTCCACTTCGCTCCCTTGGCAAGGTCCTTCCAACAACCGTCTGCGCGTGGCGCCTATGTCCATTCGCAATTGTGAGACTTGAGCACGAGCCGCGTTCCCGCCTCCGTGCTATTGCTGCTCCTCGCAATCCCGCGAGGCCCCCATGCTCCCTACTCCCGCCGACATCTTCACCGAGCCCGAGGACGTTTCGCCCGACGGCCTTGCCAATCTCGGTCCGCTCCGCCGTCTCGCCGGCAGTTGGCACGCGGACAAGGGCCTCGGCGTCAATCCGAAGGCGGAGGGGCCGGAGCAGCGTGCCAAGGCTGGCGGATCGGCGGCCTGAGACCGGAGAATCACATGAAGCCTTATGTCATCTGCCTGATGCACGCCAGCCTGGATGGCCGCACGCATCCCAGCCGCTGGCGTCCGAAGGGTGCGGGCACGGATTGGTTCGAGAAAATCCATGACGAGCTCGGCGGCGACGCCTGGGTGATCGGCCGCGTTACTGGCTCGGAATTCGCCAAGGGCAAGCCGTATCCGACCGGGACGAGCGAGAAATTTCCGCGCGAGAACTGGTTCGCACGACGCGATGCGAAAAGCTTTGGGGTCGTGCTCGATGCGCAGGGCAAGATCGGCTGGGGCCGCTCCGACATCGGCGGGGATCCAATTGTCGTCGTGCTAACCGAAAGCGTGCCGGATTCGCATCTCGCAGGGCTGCGCGGCGAGGGTGTGTCCTACGTCTTCGCCGGCAAGTCCGAGATCGATCTGGCGCTGACGCTGGACATTCTCAGCCGTGAGCTCGGCGTGAAGCGTCTGTTGGTGGAGGGCGGAGGTATCGCCAATGGCGCGTTCCTGCGCGCGGGTCTCATCGACGAATTCAATCTGATCCTCAGCCCCGCGGTGGATGGCGCGAGCGGCGCGCCCTTCGTGTTCGACTCGGCGGCCGCGGACAGCGACAAGCGTGCGCCCATCGTGGCGATGACGCTGGAGAGCACGCGCGAGCTCGGCGGCGGGGTCCTGCTGCTGCGCTATCTGATCCAGAACGACCCGCAGGCCGTGGCCAAGTAAGCGCCGGCATGTCGGAATCATCGGAGCACATCGTCATCGTCGGCGCCGGCGCCGCCGGCCTGATGGCAGCGCGGGAGCTGGCGCGTGCGGGCAGACGCGTGACCATCCTGGAGGCGCGCGAGCGCTGCGGCGGGCGCATCCATCCGCTGCCGGGATTGCAATTCGGCTATCCCGCCGACGGCGGAGCCGAGTTCGTCCATGGCGAGGCGCCGGTCACGCGGGCTTTGCTGCGCGAAGCCGGGCTGTTCCTTCAGGAGATCGAAGGGACGCAATGGAGCTTTGACGGCACAAGCCTCTCGCGTGAGGACCGCCACGATCCGCATGAGGCGGAGCTGCAAGCCGCGCTGCGGGACTTGAAGAATGATCTGACTGTGGCCGATTTCCTGCGCCGTCATTTTGCCGGGGAGGACTATGCGCGGCTGCGCCATTCGATCGAGCGGATGGTCGAGGGCTATGACGCGGCAGACCCCGAGCGTGCTTCGACGCTGGCGTTGCGCGAGGAATGGATGGATGGCGGTCACGCTCCGCAGGCGCGCATCAACGGTGGCTATGCCGCACTGATCGATTTTCTGGCGGCCGAGTGCCGCGCCTGCGGCGTTGCGATCCGGCTCGGTTGCGCCGCGTTGGCGATCGTGGAAGAGGGCGGCGCCGTAGCGATTCGCTGCGCCGGCGGCGATGGGCTTGTCTGCGACCGGGCGATCCTCACCGTGCCGCTGCCGCTGCTGCGCGAGATCGCGCTGCCGGCGAGCGTAAGCGCGAGGCTTGCTGCCGCCGACGACATCGGCTTCGGCAACGTCATCAAGATCCTGCTTTGCTTCGCGCGGCCATGGTGGCGCGACCGACAAGACGACCTCGTCGACATGACCTTCCTGCTGTCCGACGAAGCGATTCCGGTGTGGTGGACGCGATATCCTGACCAGCATCCCCTGCTCACCGGCTGGTTCGGCGGTCCACGGACGGCGGCGCTGTCGCATCTCGATTCGAAAGGACTGATCGAGGCCGGGCTCGATTCGCTCGCCGCCATCTTCAAGCGGCCACGCGAGGACATCGCGCGCGATCTCGTGGCGGCGGCCGCGAGCAATTGGGCGCACGATCGCTTTGCCCGCGGCGCCTATTCCTGGGCGACGCCGCGGACGCGCGAGGCGCAAGCGATACTCGCCCGCGCCGACGGCTTGGTGCTGTTGTCCGGCGAAGCGCTCTACCGCGGCCGCGATATGGGCACGGTTGAAGCGGCGCTGACGAGCGGCCTGGAGACGGCAGGGATGATCTTGCGGAGCTAAGAAAGAAGGCCCGCATCTCTGCGGGCCTTGCGGGCCCTTTTCGTCTTACCAGCGACCGCCGCCGAAGCTGAACGTTACGCCGGGACCACCGCCGTAATATCCGTACGGGCCGCCGCCATAATAGCCGTGGTGCCGCGGGTAATAGCCGTAGCTGCGGTAATGGGGGCGATAATGGCCATGGTGGTGATGACGCCAGTGATGATGGTGCCGATGGCCGTGATAATGGTGCCTGTGCTGCGCGCTGATGTCGGTCGATCGGCTGTCTTGCGCGTTCTGCTTCGCGCTCGAATTATTGGCCGCGTTCGCCGCAGATCCCCCGGCAAGCGCCGCAGCACCGATGGCCATCGCGACAAAGAGATACTTCATGTCATCACTCCGGTTGAATGTCGTGTGACAACAGATGAGCATGCAACGCGTTCCCACCAGAGCGGGCGTCGAAACGACGCAGCGTCTGACGTCCGGTTCGTGCGAATGACGCGTGTCGTCGGATTTATTGTCGCAAGGTAGGCGTTGTTGCGCCGCTGCCATCATGCCGCCGCGAACAGAGGATGCTACTTGAACGGATCCTGAATCGACGGCGCCGATTGCCGGATACGGCGCACGCTGACCGGCGTGCCGTCGGAGACGAACAAGAGCTCGTAGCGCCGGCCTTCGCTGTCGGTGGCGGAGCAGGTGACGTCGTTCACCTTCCTGGCGGCGAAATTGCCGGTCTGGCGGCAGATTCCGGTGGAGGTCTGCTCGGACGGCACCGGCAGGCCGTCGACCTTGGGACGGTCCTTGGAGTTGAGCAGCATGCGGTCGATCGGCAGCTCGTAGGAATTGTCGTCGGCGCGCTTGCCGTTCTCGCCCGAGAACGACACCACATGATTTGCGTCGGTGGGATCGTCGACCGCGACCGCGAAATTGACCCGGCCCTTGTCGCCATGGGCGTAGGCGATCGTCTTGCAGGCATAGGTGCGCCCGGCGACTTTGAGCGTCTTGCACTTGCCCGACATCAGCGCCAGCAGGTCAATGAAGGCGTTCTGCTGCTCGAGCGGATTTTTGACGGGAATGGGAGCGGAAGACTCGGCAAAGCAAGGGCTTGCCAGGGCAATGAGGGCGGCACCGAGGACCGGTCGGCGGAGGCGCATCGGAAGGCTCATATGCCAGAGAACCAGGGAAAAGCTCCGTCCGATAAGCATCGAACCGCAAATTGGCTGCGATCCCGTGTGCCTTGCCCAACCCATCTGGAATACCACCGCGTCATCCCAACGGCGATTCGCCGAAATCGCCCAGCCTGTCCCAGCCGGCACTTGCCGTCAGGCTAGTGTTTTTTTGGTGGCAGAGCTAGCCCATCGCCGCCTGCCAACGCCGATCGCGCAAGGATGGCCGGCGGTGCAGGCGGGCGTCGAGCACGGCGCGGGCGCGGGAGAGCTCGCCGCTGCGCATCAGCGCGACGAGGTAGGTGTCCTCGATCAATTCGCGCTGGGCGTGGCTGCCGCCGATGCGCACGACGTCAGCCAGCACCGGCGCGAGCGTTTTCACGCACGCCGTGTAATCCTCATCCGCAAAGGCCAGAAGCGCGCGGCAGATCGCGGGCACCACCGGGCCGGCCGGCAGCTTGCCGTCCGCGAGCCGCTGTTCGATCACCGCAAGGCGCGCGGCAAGCGCCTCGTGATTCTGCGTTGCGGCGGCGAGCAGGGCCATGTGGACGTCGGCGAACGGCAGGCTCGACTTCGGAAACAGCTCTTGCGCGGTGGCATCGGCATCGAGCCAGAGCGCCTTCGGTACGGTGTGGCCGTAGGTCGAGAGGCGCCACAACAGCGATGCGGCGTCGGTGATGACGTTGAGCGGCGGCGCCTGCGTCACCGACGGCTGGAGCACGTCGGCATAGATCGACAGCGCCCGGGCTGCATCGCCGTGCTCCAGCGCGCCGAGCGCCTGGTGCCAGCGGATGTGACCGTGCAAAATTCCGGCCCGGTCGTAACACGGGATCCAGTCGTCAACGAGACGATCGGCCGCCTCGAACGAGCCGTCCTCGAACATCGCATGCAGCACGGCATGCGCGGCATGGGCGTTCGCCCGGCGCAGTCCGAAGCCGCGCTCGGTGACGTCGCGGCCGCGGGCGACGTCGCCATCCTCCGTCATCGCCCAGCCATACATGGTGAGAAACCACCAATCTTCGCCATAGTGCTGCGCGACGCTCTCGCAGAGCTCATGCCGGGCGCGGTCGTGATCAGCCATGCCGGAGAAGGCGAACAGACCGAACGCGCCGAGCGGCAGCGACAGCACCAATGCATCGCGCGGCCATGTCTCGACGTGCTTGCGCGTCGCCGTGATCGCCTCGGGCAGCCGTCCCGCGATCGCCAACGCCAGCGTCTCGACATGGGAGCGCTCGCGTTCGGTGCCGCGTTTGGCCACGAGCTCGCGCGCGATCGCCGCCTTGCCGCGCGCGAGATCGCCCTGCTGGTAGAACGCGTGCACGCGGGCGCGGGCGATATGGGCCAGCGCGAAATCCGGGTCAGTCGCAATCGCGCGCTCCAGCGCCTCTGCCGTGCCGGTCCACCCCGAGAGCATGAGGTCGACGCCGTCGCGATAGGCGGAGGCTGCCGCATCGGATGTGGTGGAGAGCGGCAGGCCGTAGCGGTCTTCGTGAGCCATGGTCGTCTCCGCAGTTCAAGCCGTCCGCGCCCGGCGTCCTTCGATCGGATAGGCGGGATCGTTGTAGCCTGGCGTCGAGGGATGGCCCGGCACGACCAGCCGGTCGATCAGTGCCTCGTCCTCTGCGGTGAAGCGATAGTCGAGCGCGCGGATGTAGTCGTTCCACTGTTCTTCCGTGCGGGGGCCGGCGATGATGGAGGTCACGAAAGCGGAGTTCAGCACCCAGGCGACCGCGAACTGGCCGGCGGTGATGCCCTTGTTCTCGGCGTGATGCTTGATCTCTTGGGCGAGCTGGAGCGATTCCGGCCGCCATTCGGTCTGCATCATGCGGGTGTCGTTGCGGCCTGCGCGCGTCTCCTTGTCGGGGGGCGCATCGGGCTTGTATTTGCCGGTGAGTACGCCGCGCGCCAAGGGACTGTAGGGCACGATGCCGAGGCCGTAATAGGCGCAGGCCGGAAAATGCTCGACCTCGGGCATGCGGTTCATCGCGTTGTAATAGGGCTGACTCACCGCGGGCCGGTCGATGCCGAGCCGGTCGCAGATGTTGCAGATCTCGGCGACGCGCCAGGCGCGGTAGTTCGACACGCCGAAATAGCGCACCTTGCCCGCGCGGATCAGGTCGCCCATCGCGCGCACCGTCTCCTCCAGCGGCGTCGCGTGGTCTTCCTTGTGCAGATAGTAGATGTCGATGTGGTCGGTGCCGAGCCGCGTCAAGCTCTCGTCCGCTGCCTGCAACACCCAGCGCCGCGACAGCCCGCCGCGATTGGGATCGTCTCCCATATCATGGTTCATGCGATTGGCGAGTTTTGTGGCGAGCACCCAGGCGTGACGATTGTGGGCAATCGCGCGTCCGACGACCTGTTCGGATGCACCCTTCGCATAGGCATCTGCGGTGTCGATGAAATTGATCCCGGCATCGAATGCCTTCGCGACGATCCGCTTGGACGCGGCTTCATCCGTCGGCCCGCCGAACATCATGGTGCCCAGACAAATCGGCGACACTTTCAGGCCGCTACGGCCAAGCTGGCGGTATTGCATGGGCTGTCCTCGATATTGGTGGAGGGCAGCATAGCCAGCAACGCCGGTCATTGCGAGTGTAGCGAAGCAAATCCAGAGATGTGTCTGCGGAGGGATTCTGGATTGCTTCGCTGCGCTCGCAATGATGGTGGGCACGCTTGTGCCTCATATTTAGTGTCATCGCCCGCGAAGGCGGGCGATCCAGTACTCCGAGACGGTTGTGATTGATTGAGGGGCCGCGGCGTGCTGGATTCCCCGCCTTCGCGGGGAATGACAGCCGTGGGTGTGGAATTTACCCCGGCCCCTTCAAGAACTTGAACACGCCATTGGCCATCACGATGCAGCGGTCATCGACCGAGACCTCGGTGCTCATGAAGATCAGGCTGCGCGTCGCCCGCACGACGCGCGGGCGGGAGATCAGGATGTCGCCGATCTGGCCGGCCTCGACGAAATGGGTGTCGAGCTGCACCGTCGCCATGAACTCCTTGCCGGAGACGTAGCGGGCGGTCATGCCGCAGGTGCGGTCGGCGAAGGTCATCATCACGCCGCCCTGGACCATGCCGCGGCGGTTGTGGTGCTTGTCTTCGGTGGCGAGCGCGAACTCGTAATGGCCGTCGACCTTGCGTTCCCACAAGGGGCCGATCAGGTGCATGAAGCCGGTGGTCTCGAGAATGGTCCAGCCCTCTGATTTCAGGCTTGCGGCGGCCTTGTTGGTCATGTCGTCGTCCATTCCTGTGCGGCCCTTGCGATCTCATTTCATCGAGGCCGGACGTGGTGTAGTCAAGCATCATGAGACCGTTCGACGATGCCACACGGCGGAATATCGCCGCCGCCTGCGCGGCCTTCGCGCGCCTGCCTGAGGAAGAAGCGCCGGCGGCATTGAAGCGTGCCGCGGTGGCAGTTGCGCTGACCGCGGCAGGCGAGGGCGATGACACTGCGTTGCTGCTCACGCTGCGCGCATCGCATCTGCGTGCCCATCGCGGCCAATGGGCCTTGCCGGGCGGACGTTGCGATCCCGGCGAGACGCCGGTCGAGGCGGCGCTGCGCGAGCTCGACGAGGAGCTTGGCCTTCGCCTCACCAGCGCCGACGTGCTCGGCACCCTCGACGATTATCCGACACGCTCCGGCTATCTGATCACGCCGGTCGTGGTCTGGGCGTCGGATAGCGCCGTGATCAGGCCGAACCCGGACGAGGTGGCGTCCGTCCATCGCGTCGCGCTCGCCACGATCGAGCGCGAGGACGCTTTCGACTTCGTCGCGATCCCCGAAAGCGCGCGACGCGTGATTCGCTTCCATCATCAGGCGAGCCTGATCCACGCGCCGACGGCCGCGCTCATCTACCAATTCCGCGAGGTGCTGGCGGGCCGGCACACCCGCGTGACTGAGCTGGAACAACCGGTGTTCGCCTGGAAATGACGATGGTAAACGGCACGTTAACGTGACGGTTACCGGATGCCTGCTAAGAGGGCAGCATGCATCACCCACCGATTCGACGCGCCCTGACGCTGGTTCCATTCGCGCTCGTGCTGCTCGCACCCGCCGCGCGCGGCGGCGCCGATGCGCTTCCGCCCGCCGTCAGCAATGCCAACGCTCAGCTCCTGTCGCAGTTTTTTGCGCAAGGTGGGGCCTCGCCGGCTGTGCTCGAATATCGCCGCAAGCTCGCGGAATATCAGGCGGCGCGGGCCGCCTTCGACGCCGAAGCGGGCGCCTATTGGAGCCAGATTTCGGAGAAGCGCCGCACCCGCAACGCCAAGCGGCGCAGCGGCCAACAGATCACGCTCGACGATTACGTGCTGGAGCATCCGCCGCTCTACAGCGGGCCGAAGCGCCCGGTGAACCCGGAGCCGGAGGAAGCGCCGGAGCGCCCGCCACGAAAGCCCATTCCGGTGGTCGCTGATTTCCTGCGCGCAGCGCAGGAGCTCTACCAGTTCACGCCGCAGCGCCCGACCAACGAGGTCGAGTTCAAGCGCGCCTATGCGCGCTACGCGCTCGCCTCGGGGCTGACGCGGGAGCAGGCCGTGCGGGTCTACTCGTTCGAGACCGGCGGCACCGGCAGTTACGACGTGCAGGCGGGAATCGAGCATGGTGGCAAGCGCGCGATCTCGACCGCGATGGGCTACAACCAATTGCTCACCACCAACAGTGTCGAGCTCTTGGCCGAGCAGGGCCATGAATTCATCCGTGCGCTTTCGGAGAAGGTGGCGCGCAGCTCGGGCCCGGCGCGCCAGGCGCTCGAGCACAAGCTCGCGGTACTGAAGAAAATGGTCGCGCATGCGAAGTCGGTGCCCGACACCTGGTCCGAGCACGAGAAGATCGGCAACACCGCCCAGGGCTGGGCCATGCATGCCATGGTGCTCGACGTCGATGTCGGCCCGATGCTCCAGACCCACAAGCTCCTGACCTCGGTGCTGTTCGCGCGGGCCAAGGGCTATACCCGGCCGCTCAGCGCGGCCGAGCTCGAGATGATGAACCTCACCGGCGATGGCACCGGCCTCGACATGGTGACGATGCCGCAGGCGATGCGCGAACAGGTGCCGACCTCGAACTTCTTCCAGCGCGGCGGCTACGAGCGCAATCCGGTCGCGATCCGCCACAACACGGTGGCGAAGTTGCTGGCGGTGACGGATGATCGCATGGACTCGAACAGCAGCAAGGCCGGCGCAAAGGAGCTGGCGGGGGCGTTTTAGTGAGCGCTGTCGTAGGTAGGCAAAGCGAAGCGTACCCACTGGAATACTGGATCGTCCGCCTTCGCGGACGATGACGCCGAGTGTGTGGCGCCGCTATCGCCCACCAGGTCAAGCCCTACTGATCCGGCCCGAACTTGAACTTGCCGTCGCCTTCGAGATACGGGCCGGTGCGCATGTAGAGCTGGCCGTTGTGGCCGATGAAGAACAGCGTCCCCTTCGGCACTTTCTTGGCGCCCTTCAGCAGCTCGCCGGCATTGCTGGTGCCCATCTTATAGGAATAGGTCTTGCCCTCCTTGTCGTAGGCGTAGCCCGTGTCGGGCTTGAGCTCCCACGGCGTTGCCGCGGTCTGCGCCAGTGCGGGCGCGGCAACGGCGCCGAGCGCGACTGCAATTGCAAATGACTTGGTTGAAAATCCCGTCATTCCCATCCTCCCACCGTCGGGACATTCTGGGTTTGAACAAATCACGAACGGTATTTCCGGGTCAATTCGCGAAAGCGCCGCAGCGCATCACGTCTCGCCCAGCGGTTTGTGATTTTCCCTTCGTCCCCTCGCGACTATGTTCCGCTTTCCGTCTAGAACGCAACTCGACAAATTATGGGTGGGGATGATTCGGATGCGCCATGTGATTAAACTCTGCTGGGCTGCTGCATTGTCACTGACGGCGCTGGCACCAGCCGCCCGGGCCGATGATTACCAGCTCAGCCACAACCAGCGCATTTCGTGCAGCCGCGGCCTTGCCCCCGGCAAGCTGAACACCGCGACCTGCAAGTCCTACACCTATCTGTTCAACACCAAGACCTCGGAATATTTCCGCTGCCAGGTCTCGCTGGCGCTGACCCGCGACAACAAGGAAGTCATCAACGTCCAGACCGACGGCGGCTGCACCAGGAAGCCGCGCATCTTCGAGACCGACGGCAAATACGATTTCGACGCCACCGAGACCGAGCCGCCGAACACCAACTCGTTCTTCGGCCCCGGCGGCTATTCGGTCTGGGCCGCCGATGCCAGCGCGCAAAAGGTGCGCGGCTGCATCATCATCTCCTCCGGCCTCGGCTCCGATATCTCCAAGTGCCTGGACATGACCTTCCAGTGAGGGTGCGCTCCCTCCTGCTTGCGGGGAGTGTTGGCGAGAGCGGGCATCCGCGGTCGGGGCAATCCCCCTAGAGGAGAGAGCCTCGCGACCTCTCCGCGAGCGGGAGAGGCGAGCGCTGCGCCACCTCGCCGCACCCCGCCGGGTTCCCCAAAAAAATCGAGCCGGAACGGCCGTTTACCGCAGTCCTGTTTTGCCTTTTGGATGGGTTGACCCGTCCCCTTCATCCGGCCAATTTCGCCGCCGGTTTGGGGAGTACAACAACCATGAAACGGACGATCTTCGGCGTAGCCGCGGCTCTTGCTCTGGCGGCGTCGGCGCCTTGCGCTCAGGCGCAATCCTTCATCAATGTGCTGACCGGCGGCACCTCCGGCGTCTACTATCCGCTCGGGGTCGCGATCGGAAAGATCTACGGCGATAAGATTCCGAATGTGAAGACGCAGGTGCAGGCCACCAAGGCGTCGGTCGAGAACCTCATCCTGCTGCAGCAGGGCCGCGGCGAGCTCGCCTTCACGCTGGGTGACTCGCTCAAAGCCGCCTGGAACGGCGAGGAGGAGGCGGGCTTCAAGACCAAGCTCGACAAGCTCAGGACCATCGGCGCGATCTATCCGAACTACATCCAGATCGTTGCGACCACTGAGTCCGGCATCAAGACGCTCGCCGACCTCAAGGGCAAGAGCCTCTCGGTCGGCGCGCCCAAATCCGGCACCGAGCTCAATTCCCGCGCGATCCTCGCCGCCGCCGGCATGAGCTACAAGGATCTCGGAAAGGTCGAATATCTGCCCTTCGCCGAGTCCGTCGATCTCATGAAGAACCGCCAGCTCGCTGCGACGCTGCAATCGGCCGGCCTCGGCGTCGCCTCGCTGAAGGACCTGTCGACCTCGAGCCCGATCACGGTGGTGTCGGTGCCGAAGGAGACCGTCGACAAGATCGGCCCGCCCTTCATCTCCGCGATCATTCCGGCCAACACCTACACCGGGCAGGACAAGGACGTGCCGACGGCTGCCGTCGTGAACTACCTCGTGACCAGCTCGGCGGTGTCGGATGATCTCGCCTATCAGATGACGAAACTGGTCTACGAGTCGCTGCCCGAGCTCGCCAACGCGCATGCAGCCGGCAAGGAGATCAAGCTCGAGACGGCCGCCAGCGGCAGCCCGGTTCCGCTGCACCCCGGCGCGATCCGCTATTACAAGGAAAAGGGGCTGATCAAGTAATACAGGTGCCATGGCCGGGCTCGACCCGGCCATCCATCCACCAGGATTCATCTTTCGATGGATGCCCGGGTCAAGCCCGGGCATGACGATTTCAGGGCGCGGGGACATATCGATGTTGCAGGCAGAGGGCACCGAAGCTGCGCCCATCAAGGTCGAGTTCGACAATTTCGAGCACGGCTTTCCGGAAGGCTTTGGTCCGGGCTGGTGGGGCCATCTCGCTTACTGGATCGGAATCGCGTTTGCCACCTTCCAGCTCTATGTCGCCGCCTTCAACTATCTGCCGAGCCAGGTGGTGCGCGGCGTCCATGTCGGCTTCCTCGTGCTGCTCACCTTTGGCCTGATCGGCAATTTCACCGCCAAGAGTAATTTCGGCCGTGCGCTCGGCTGGGTGATCGGCGGCGCCGGTTTTTTCTGCGGGCTCTATCAATGGATCTTCTATGCCGACCTGATCGCCCGGGACGGCGATCCCACGCGGCTTGATCTCGTCGTTGGCACGCTGCTGGCCGTGCTGATCTTCGAGGGCACGCGGCGGCTGATGGGCGCGGCGCTGCCGCTGATGTGCGGCGCCTGTCTCGTCTACTGGTTCTTCGGCCAATATCTGCCGTCGCCGCTCAACCATCGCGGCTATGATTTCGACCAGATCGTCACGCATCTGTCGTTCGGCACGGAAGGCTTTTACGGCGTGCCGATCTACGTTTCGGCGACCTACATCTTTCTGTTCATCCTGTTCGGCTCCTTCCTGGAGCGCGCCGGCATGATCCAGCTCTTCACCGACGTCTCGCTCGGCCTGTTCGGCCGCACCCGCGGCGGACCTGCCAAGGTTGCTGTGTTCGCCTCGGGCATGATGGGCACGATCTCCGGCTCCGGGGTTGCCAACGTCGTCACGGTTGGCCAGTTCACGATCCCCTTGATGATCAGGTTCGGTTACCGCCGCGCGTTCGCGGCGGGCGTCGAGGCGACGGCCTCGATGGGCGGGCAGATCATGCCGCCAGTGATGGGCGCGGTTGCCTTCATCATGGCCGAGACGCTCGGCGTGCAATATTCGGAGATCGTGAAGGCGGCGGCAATTCCTGCGATCCTGTATTTCGCCTCAGCGTTCTGGATGGTGCATCTGGAAGCCGGCAAGCACGGGCTCGTCGGCATGAAGCGCTCGGAGATCCCGAGCGCCTGGAAGGCGCTGGTGACGCGCTGGTATCTCGTGTTGCCGCTCGCCGCGCTCGTCTACATGCTGTTCGAAGGCTTTACGCCGCTCTATGCCGGCAGCATGGGCCTTGCGCTGACCGTGGCGCTGATCCTGGGGACCAGCATCACGGCCGGCATGTCCGCGACGGTCATTCGCTACATCTTCTGGATCGGCCTCGCGCTGGTCGTCGCCGCGCTGTCGCGCGACGGCCTCCAGATCGTGCCGGTCGCTTGCGTCGTGGTCGGGCTCATCGTGATCACGGCGTTCGTGCGCGGCGGCTTTGCGGCGTTGCGCGCCTGCCGTGATGCCTTGGCCGAGAGCGCCAAATCCGCCATCACCGTCGGCATGGCCTGCGCCATCGTTGGCGTCATCATCGGCATGATGTCGCAGACCGGTGTCGGCACCATCTTCGGCGGCTGGGTGATTGGCCTCGGCGAGAAGAGCCTGTTCTTGGCGCTGATCATGACCATGCTGCTGTCGATTCTGCTCGGCACCGGCATCCCGACCATCCCGACCTACATCATCACCGCCGCGCTCGCCGCGCCGGCGCTCGCCAAGCTCGGCGTTCCCCTGATCGCGAGCCACATGTTCGCGTTCTATTACGGCATCATGGCCGACCTCTCGCCGCCGGTGGCGCTCGCCGCGCTGGCGGCGGCACCGATCGCGAAGGAGAACCCGGACAAGATCGGCTGGGAGGCGATGCGCATCGCGCTCGCCGGTTACGTCATCCCCTTCATCTTCGTCTATTCGCCTGCGCTGATGCTGCAGGCCGGCGATCCCATGGCGGCCAAGCTCGGCTTCTACGGCGCGGTGGCACTCGCGAGCTTCAAGGCGCTGGTGGCGATTGCGCTGTTCGGCATGGTCGCGATCGGCTTCCTGTTCACGCGGCTAACGCTGGTCGAGCGGCTGGTCGCGCTCGGCGCCGCGTTCTGCCTGCTCGGCGAATTCCCGTTCAGCGACACGGCCGGCTTCGTGCTCTCCGCGGCGCTGGTGCTGTGGCAATGGCACCGGCGTCCGCCGGCGGCGGTCGAGGCAGTGTGAGCCTCTGCTTGGCAACGGCAGGCGGCGTCAAGGCGCTGGCGCTGTCCGCCTTCACGTTGGCCTGGACGCATTCGATCGCGAAGGTCGAGTGGCAGGAAGACTGGCGGGCCACGCCCGCCGGCCTCGAATTGGTGCAGGCCCGCGTCAAGGGCACTGGCCCCGGTATGGAGCCGCCGCCCGCGGCGCGGCTGGTCGACGGCTGGTTTCAGTGGCAGCCGAACCGCGCGCCGATGCCGGAGGTGGTGCTGGGCAATTCGGGCACGGCGGGGGAGTGGCGGCTGTGCCATGCTGGAAAGTGCCGGACATTGTCAGAGATTGTCGGCCATCCGATCGGTGCTAACGTCACCAAAATGAGCATCTGCGAACAACAATAGAAATAAGGGAGATCACGATGGATCGGCTCAACGGCAAGGTTGCCATGGTGGTGGGCGCCGGCTCGATTGGACCCGGCTGGGGCAACGGCAAGGCGACCGCGGTGACCTTTGCGCGCGAGGGCGCGCAGGTGTTTTGCGTCGATCGCAACGGTGCGGCGGCCGAGGAGACCGCGAAGATCATCAATGGCGAAGGCGGCAAGGCGACGGCATTCACGGCCGACGTCTCGCGGCCTGCCGAGATCGAGGCGATGGTGGCGGCGTGCCTGAAGGCCCATGGCCGCATCGACGTGCTCGACAACAATGTCGGCATCGCCGAGATGGGCAGCGTGGTCGAGGTGACCGAGGAGAGCTGGGATCGTGTCTTCAGCGTCAACCTCAAGAGCGCCTATTTCGCTATGAAGCACGTCATTCCCGTGATGGTGAAGCAGGGTGGCGGCTCGATCATCAACATCTCCTCGATCGCTTCGATCCGCCACATGGGCATCTCCTACGTCACCTACGGCGCCTCGAAGGCGGCGATGAACCAGATGACGCGCACCACCGCGATCGAGTTCGCGCGCCATCATGTGCGGGTCAATGCAATCCTGCCCGGCCTGATGAAGACGCCGATGGTCGAGCACTCTGCCGGGCTTGCCGCGAGCTATGCCAAGGGCGACGTCGAGGCGATGTGGCGCGCGCGCGATGCGCAGGTGCCGATGGGCCACATGGGCGATGCCTTCGACGTCGCCAACGCCGCGCTGTTCCTGGCGTCGGACGAGTCGAAATACGTGACGGGGATCGAGCTCGTGGTTGATGGCGGGATCACCTGCAAGGCGGGGGCCTAGGCGCCGCCGTCGTGCCGGATCTGCGCTTCGCTCATCCGGGACGACAGCGGAGGTGAGAGCTACCTACTGTGCCAGCGCCAGAATCCCGCCCGCAAACGCGTGCCAAGCCGCCGTCTCGCTGACCGGCCAGTTCAGCACCTTCACCGCCAGCAGTGCGAGCGTGCCGTAGATGTAGACGAGATGCACGCGGCCCATGGTGCGCCAGTCGCGCACCATGGCGACGAGGAGCAGGAGCGAGGCGACGGCGGCCGGCGCGATGGTGACGGGCACCGGCGGCGGCCCCGGCGGTCCTGGAGGCGCGAGGAAGGTGAGGAACCAGCGCGCGATCGCGGCATCCAGAATTGACACCGCCGCGAGCAGCATCAGGCGCTTGTGGACCTCGGGTCTCCGCGCGTTCACGATCGCGAGCACGAATACCATCGCGAAAAACGCGATCCCGCTCATCGGGACGATCGAGAACGCGATGCCGGCCTCCTTCTGCCCGAGCGTGGCGGAATGCTGCATCACATGCACGGAGGCCAGGAAGCCGAAGATCGTCATCGCGGTCGCGAGCGAGACTCCGGCGATGCCGAGTGCGCGGTGATTGGCCACGCGGCCCGAGGCTGCGAGCCAGGTCTGAAGCACGAAATAGAGTGACCAGGTGAAGAACAAGAGACCGTGAAAATGAATCACGGGACTTGCGGAGAATGTCCGGTTGGCAAGCGGCACCCAATAGGTCGGTGCAAAGCCCAGAAACGCGGTAGCCGCGCAAGCGAGCGACATATGGGGATAGAAATATCGTGCTGGCGACGCATCACGCGCGCGGACACGACGGTCGTCGATCAGGGTCGTCATCTGGAATGAGTCTGGCAAGGCGGGGTTTGGTTCAATCCCGCTGTCGTCCCGCACAAGTGTAAGCGCAGATCCGGGACGATGAGACTATCCCCCCGCGCTCAATTCGGCGCGATCGAGCTCTTCCTCAAGCTTGTGGAACGCGTCGTCGCCGATCACCTCGGTCGCGCGCAGGTCGAAGATCGATTTGCGCGCGGCTTCGATGGCGCGGCGGCGCAGGGGATCGGCGGGCAGCTCGCCATTGGCGATGCCGCCGTTCGGATCGTTTTCCGCCTGCATCAGGATCGCGCGATATTCGAGCCGCAGGATTTCCGCTTCCTCCGACGGATCGCTCTCGATGGCGTCGAGCGCGGCGCGATAGGCGACCGCGCGTCCGCGCGCGACCTCGATGCCGACGGGATCGTCGTCCCTGAGGGCGAACGTCAGGATCAGCGGCCGCAGCGTCAGGCCCTGGATCACCAGCGAACCCAGCACCACCGCAAAGGCGATGAAGACGATGAAATCCCGATGTGGAAAGTGTTCCGGCAGGGCAAAAGCGGTGGCGAGCGTGACGAGGCCGCGCATGCCGCACCAGGAGATGATGAGGCCGCCCTTGGCAGAGGCGACCTGCTTCGGATCCTTCGGGCGATAGATCCGCTGCGCGATCAGCGCGCGGAGCGTCGTCCGGTAGAACGTCACCCAGAGCAGCCGGACCAGCACCACCGTGAGCAGGATCCAGGCGGCGGCGACGCAATATTCCCAGCGCACGTCGGCATCGAGCCGCGTCCAGATCGGTCGCATCTGCATGCCGATCAGCATGAAGGCGAGCACGTTGAGCACGAACACCATCGTCTCCCACACCGCATAGGAGGGCACCCGTAGCCGCGCCGGCATGCGCAGCCCCGCCCTGCGTGCCATCGTCATGGCATAGACGACGATGGTGAGAATGCCGGAAAGCCCGAGATGCTCGGCGGCGATCCAGACCAGGAAGGTGGTGGCGAACTGCAAGATGATCGCGCTCGGTGCCTCTTTCACCCGTTCGATGAACAGCGGAACAATGCGGCCCGCGAGCAGGCCGGCGATGACGCTGCCAACCAGCGCCAGCGCCATGGTCGGTGCGACCTGGCTCCACGTCAGGTGCTCGGTAGCAACCGCGCCGACCGCGATGCGATAGATCAAGAGCGCAGTCGCGTCGTTGAGCAGGCTCTCGCCCTCCAGGACCTTCACCATCCGGTGGGGCAGCTTCACTTGGCTGAGGATCGCGACCGCAGCCGCGGCGTCCGGCGGCGCCACGATGGCGCCGAGCGCGACCGCGGCAGCCCAGGGCATATCGGGCATCAGCCGGTGCGCGACATAGGCCACGGCGGCCGTGGTCAAGCCGACCGCGGCGACGACCAGGGTCGAGACCGGAACCCAATTGTTGCGCAGATCGCGCGGCGAGGTGTCGAACGCGGCATCGAGCAGGACCGGTGCGACAAAAAGCGCCAAAGCCAGGTCCGGCTCCAGCGTCCAGGACGGGCTCGACGGCACGAAAGCGATCAGCGCGCCACCAATGGCGAGGAAGGTCGGGTAGGGGACCTTGATCCGCCGCGCCAGCGCCGATAAGCCGACGGCGCCGAGCAGAAGCACGATGATCCATTCGAATGTCGACACGATGATTCCCGAAACCGATTTGAGCGGCGCCACAAGCTAGCACCAATCCGGCCGTAATGATGGATAGTGGGGCGACCGGCAAGATTGAAGGCAAGACGTTCCGATCGTGACGAACATGCGTTCCTTTCTCATTCGACTGTCAGGCGCGGGGTTGCTCTGCGCGCTCTCGGTCGCCGCGGCCCATGCCGCGACGGGCGGCGAGCCGGTCGCGGTGGCGCAGGTCGATGTCGCGCCATGCCTTGCGGCGACCGCGGCCGACGATATGGACAAGGCCCTCACGGCCTGCGCGGCAGTGATCGACGATGAGAAGACCGCGAAGGAAGACCTGATCAAGGCACTGGTCGCGCGGGGCGCGCTTTATGCGCGGCACGAGCAGATCGACCGTGCGATCGCGGACGACAGCCGGGCTCTGCAGCTCGATCCCGGTCTCGCCGACATCTTCAACGCGCGCGGTGAGCTCTGGCTGAAGAAGGGGGACAGGCCCAAGGCAGTGCAGGATTTCGGCGCGGCATTGAAGATTGATCCCAACCACGAGAAGGCCAAGGCCAATCACAAGGCAATGGCGCGCGAGCTCGAGCGGATCGGGGCGCAGATGGCGGTCGCCGGCAAGCCCAGCTTCAATTGCGCCCGTGCGCGACGCGCCGTGGAAAGGGCGATCTGCGGCAATCGCGAGCTCGCCGATCTCGACCGGGAGATCTTTGCCGCCAATGAGCGCGTGGTCCGGGAGACGCGCAATGCGGGTGAAGCCAAGACGCTCCAGCGCGCGCAGGATGAATTCGTCGCGCGTCGCAATGCCGGATTCGGCCGGCCAGGGTACGACCTGAAGAAGGCGATGCAGGAGCGCCTGCAGCGGCTGAACGGTGTGGACGAATATTGACGGGACCTCCGCCTCTCTCCGCAAGCGGGGCGAGGGAGTGCGGGCAGCTCTCCGCACGCCCGATTTGAACCCATCCTTTGCCACCAGACCGCAAATCCGGCGTCGGATCGCTCCGCGGCCCTCGTCGCGCGCGCCGAAGCGAATGTGCGCACCTCCGCGAGGTCGAGAAGGTGATCTGTGCCGATCCGCAACTCGGCGTGCTGGACCGCCAGATCGCCGAGACCTACGAGCGTGTGCTGCGGGCTGCGACAGCGCGTCTGGCGGCCGACCTGCGCAAAACCCAGCGCGATTTCCTCACGACGCGCAACGCGAGCTTCGGCCGCCCCGGCTATGATCTGAAGAAGGTCCCGAAGGACCGCCTGCAGTGGCTCAATGCGATGGCAAGCTGAGAAGCACTGAAGAACCGAAGTCGCACGGCGGGCTCGGTTAGCTCTCCCGCTTGCGGAAGAGATCGATGTCTCCCCGGCGGTGCGAAGCATCTTCCAGAGCGCGGCGGGTGAGGGCTTTATCGCCTTGCAGACTTCCTCCATAGGCCTCCCGACGCGGAGGCACCCCAGCCTCCTCGCAGGCGGAAGAGGGAGTGCCGATGCGCGCAAGCTCTACGCCTCTCCTCCAAAAGGCCCATCCTTTTCGGCTTGAACCGCGGCCCGTTCCCGGGAAAATACGCGTCAAGCAAGGCCGGCACTTGATCCTAGTCCTGGCGGGACGCTTCTCCTGCCGTCAGGTCAAGACGAGGCGACCAAAGGGAACGGGAGCGCGGGAATGAACATCCAGGGCAAGAGTCTCTATCACGAGGTCCATGCGCGCTCGCTGGCCGATCCGGAAGGATTCTGGGCCGAGGCGGCCAAGGAGATCGACTGGATCGAGCCGCCGAAAACGATCTTCGATGCGACGCAAGGAACCTACGGCCGCTGGTTCACCGGCGGCGTGGTCAACACCTGCTACAATGCGCTCGACCGCCATGTCGAACGCGGCCGCGCCGACCAGGTCGCGCTGATCCATGATTCGCCGCTGACGGCCAGCATCACCAAATTCACCTACGCCGAGCTCTTGAGCGAGGTGCAGGCACTCGCCGCAATCATGCAGGATTTTGGTGTCGCCAAGGGCGATCGCGTCATCCTCTATATGCCGATGGTGCCGGAGGCGGTCGTCGCGATGCTCGCCTGCGCGCGCATCGGCGCGGTGCATTCCGTGGTGTTCGGCGGCTTTGCTGCCAAGGAGCTCGCCACCCGCATCGACGATGCGCAGCCAAAGCTCATTCTCTCCGCGAGCTGCGGTGTCGAGCCTGGCCGTATCGTGCAGTACAAGCCGCTGCTCGACGAGGCGATCAAGCTCGCGAGCGCGAAGCCGAAGGCCTGCATCGTGCTGCAACGTCCGCAGCACACCTGCGACCTCACTCCGGGACGCGACTATGATTGGGCGAGCCTGCGGCGCAAGGCGCTGAACGACGGCAAGAAGGCGCCCTGCATGCCGGTTGCCGCGACCGATCCGCTCTACATCCTCTACACCTCGGGCACAACGGGCATTCCCAAGGGTGTGGTGCGCGACAATGGCGGCCATCTCGTCGCGGTGAAATGGTCGATGTTCAACCTCTATGGCGTCAAGCCGGGCGAGGTCTGGTGGTGCGGCTCGGACATCGGCTGGGTGGTCGGTCACAGCTACATCGTCTACGGCCCGCTGCTGCACGGCGCGACCTCGATCATGTATGAGGGCAAGCCGGTCGGCACGCCCGATGCCGGCGCGTTCTGGCGCGTCATCAGCGAGCACAAGGCGGTCGCCTTCTTCACGGCGCCGACCGCTTTCCGCGCCATCCGCAAGGAGGATCCCGAAGGCAAATTCATCCGGCAATATGATCTCTCGAAATTCCGCACGCTGTTCCTCGCCGGCGAGCGCGCCGATCCGCCGACGGTGGAATGGGCGGAGCAGCAGTTGAAGGTGCCGGTGATCGATCATTGGTGGCAGACCGAGACCGGCTGGTGCATCGCCGGCAACCCGGTCGGCCTCGGCATGCTGCCGGTGAAGCACGGCTCGCCGACGGTGCCGATGCCGGGGTATCAGGTCGAGATCGTCGACGAATCCGCAAAGCCGGTCGGCCCCAACACCATGGGCTCGATCGTCATCAAGCTGCCGATGCCGCCGGGCTGCCTGCCGACGCTGTGGAATCAGGACGCGCGCTTCAAGGAAGCGTATCTCAGCGAATTCCCCGGCTATTACAAAACCTCGGACGCCGGCTACAAGGACGAGGACGGCTATGTTTTCGTCATGGGCCGTACCGACGACATCATCAACGTCGCCGGCCATCGCCTCTCCACCGGTGGCATGGAGGAGATCCTGGCGTCGCATCCGGACGTGGCCGAATGCGCCGTGCTCGGCATCAAGGATGCGATCAAGGGCGAGGTGCCCTGCGGCTTCCTGGTGCTGAAAGCGGGCGTGACGCGTTCGCCCGCCGAGATCGAGAAGGAGATCGTCGCGCTGGTGCGCGACAAGCTCGGCCCGGTCGCCGCCTTCAAGCTTGCGATCACCGTCGGCCGCCTGCCCAAGACGCGCTCCGGAAAGATCCTGCGCGGCACCATTAAGAAGATCGCCGACGGCGAAGCCTGGACCATGCCGGCGACGATCGAGGATCCGAAGGTGCTCGACGAGATCGGCGCGGCGCTGAAGGGACGGGTGTGAATTGTGCGCTCCGGTCGTCATGCGCGGGCTTGACCCGGGCATCCATCAATGAGCAGGCAATTGCCTTGATTTCGATGGATTGCCGGGTCAAGCCCGGCAATGACGAATGAGACAGGACCGATCAATGTCAGCCAAGCTCGCGCAGTATGGCGCCATCTTCCTACTCGCCATCGCACTCTCCGCCTGCTCCGCGCGTTACCAGACGCCTATAGCGGTCGGCGGCGACGATGACGACGCGGTGTGCCAGAGCCGCGGTTATGCGCAGGGCTCGCCGGAATACGTGGCCTGCCGCAAGGATCGTGATGTCCAGCGCAATGCGGCCACCGCGCGTGCCGATCGCCGTCAGCGTGATCTCGGCGAATACATGCTGAACCATCCCGAACGGCCGTGAGTGCCGACCCGGAATTATCGTGCCGCGCCGCTTGCTCGCATTCACGTCTCCCATGATGCGCCTGCAACGCAGCAGTCGAAATCCTTGTCCGCTCTCTGTTCCGACGTTGACTCGCGCAACAACGCGCTACAAATAGCTGAAGGAGATGCTGACCTTGACGGTGCGGTTGGCGCCGTCACATCGGCGAATGTGAACACACGGGACGCGGCTAGCCGGCGTGCACCGTCCGCGGATGCCGATCATGCAGCAGCTTCGCCAGGTCGTCGCGATCGCCAGGGCGGTCTCTGACGGCAATCTCGAACAAGGCTTCCTGGATATCCCGGGGCATGTCGCCCCACGCTGCCAGGACAGCGCGTCCCAGCATCAACGCAAAATGATCTTCGTCGTCCCGCATCGCTGATCCTCCGCGCTGGAAACAATGCGAGGTCGGCCGCATCGTTCCCGGCAGAGGCGTCGCGAAAGTTCCCCTCGCAAACAAAAACGCGGCGGATCGCTCCCGCCGCGTTCGAACCGGATGCAGTGCAGGGAAGTGAGCCTACTCCTGCTCGTTCTCCTGCTTCTTGCCGCCGAGCGTCTTGAGCTTGGCGAATACCGCGTCGACATTGAGGTCGTCGCTGGATTTCTGCGCGGGCTCGTACTCGTCCTTGCGGGTGGTCTCGGAGGCCGGCAGCAGCGTGGCGCCGCCATAGGCTGCGTCGATCGGCTTTTCCTTGGCTGCGCGCTGCACCTCGAAATCGAGCTCGATCTGCGAGCACAGGCCGAGAGTGACAGGGTCGATCGGGGTCAGCGCCGACGTGTTCCAATGGGTGCGGTCGCGCACGCTCGCGATCGTGCTCTTGGTGGTGCCGACCAGACGCATGATCTGGGCGTCCTTCAGCTCAGGATGGTTGCGCAGCAGCCAGAGGATGGCGCTCGGGCGCTCGTGGCGGCGCGAGACCGGCGTGTAGCGCGGGCCCTTGCGCTTGGGCTGGGGCGGCAGCACCACCTTGCTCTCCTGGAGGCGGAGCCGGTAGTCCGGGTTCTTCTCGCCCTTCTCGATCTCCTCGCGGGTCAACTGGCCGTTGGAGAGCGGGTCCATGCCCTTGATGCCCTGGGCCGCGTCGCCGTCGGCGATCGCGCGCACCTCGAGGGGATGCATCTTGGTGAAATCGGCGACCTGGTCGAAGGTCAGCGCGGTGTTGTCGAGCAGCCAGACGGCGGTCGCCTTGGGCATCAGAGGTGCGTTGCTCATGGCAAATCTCCTTTGTGCTTCGCCCACCCCTCTGGAGGCGAAACCGGTGGTCATCAGCGATGACAGGGAATTCGCGCTATATAAGCCCGGAGGGGGTAGCCACGCAATGGTTCTGCTATAGATAGTGCCTTGACAGCGCCCGAAAGGGGGCCCAATTCCCTCTGAAGTGCCTGTAAAGTCCAGGCAGACTGTTTTAAAGCCCAATCCATCCATCGACCGCCCCCCGCCAGAAGGCGAAACGGGTGATTCGGTCCCGAGATCGCTCAATGTCAGCCAAACCAGACCTCAAGATCGTGCTTTGTTCTCCCCGCGGCTTCTGCGCCGGGGTGGTCCGGGCGATCGACACCGTGGAACGGGCGCTCGATAAATACGGTGCTCCCGTCTATGTTCGCCACGAGATTGTGCACAACAAGTACGTCGTCGATGGGTTGAAGAAGAAGGGCGCGATCTTCGTCGAGGAGCTCGCGGAAATCCCTGAGAATACCACCGCGCCAGTGGTGTTCTCGGCCCATGGCGTGCCGAAGTCGGTTCCGGCCGATGCCCAGTCCCGCAATTTGTTCTCGCTGGATGCGACATGCCCGCTGGTGACCAAGGTGCACCGCGAGGCCGCGATCCACTTCAAGCGGGGCCGCGAGATCTTCCTGATCGGCCACTCCCATCATCCTGAAGTGGTCGGCACCCTCGGCCAGCTTCCAGTCGGCGCCGTGACCCTGATCGAGACCGCCGAGGACGCCAAGACCATCACTCCAAAGGACCCCAACAACCTCGCCTTCGTGACCCAGACCACCCTGTCGATCGACGACACGGCGGAGATCGTGGCGCTGCTCAAGGAACGCTTCCCGAACATCAACGGGCCACACAAGGAAGACATCTGCTACGCCACCACCAACCGCCAGCTCGCGGTGAAGAAGGTGGCGCCGGTGGTGGACGCCCTGATCGTGGTCGGCGCGCCGAACTCGTCGAACTCGCAGCGCCTGCGCGAGGTCGCCGAGCGTGAGGGCTGCAAGACCGCGGTGCTGGCGCAGCGCGCCGCCGACATCGACTGGGGCAAGTTCGACAACATCGCCAGCCTCGGCATCACCGCGGGGGCATCCGCGCCGGAAGTGATCGTCGAGGAGATCATGGACGCGTTCGCAGAGCGCTACACGCTGCATGTGGAGACGGTCTCGGCCGCGGAAGAGAACGAGTTCTTCCCGCTGCCGCGCTCGGTGCGCCCCGAAGCCGCCGCAGAGTAAATCTGCATGGCGGTCTACACCGACGTTGCCGCCGATGAGCTTGCGGATTTCCTGAAGCAATACGATCTCGGCGAACTGCTCTCCTACAAGGGCATCGCCGAGGGCGTCGAAAACTCCAACTTCCTGCTGCACACGCGCCAGGGAAACACGCAGGCCTCGTTCATCCTCACGCTCTATGAGAAGCGCGTGGCGAAGAACGACCTGCCGTTCTTCCTCGCGCTGATGACGCATCTCGCCGAGCATGGCATCAACTGCCCGTTGCCGGTGAAGGCGAGGGACGGCGATGCGCTGCGCGAGCTGGCGGGCCGGCCGGCCGCGATCATCACCTTTCTCGAGGGCATGTGGCCGCGCAAGCCGAATGTGGCCCATTGCGCCGGCGTCGGCGAGGCGCTGGCGAAGATGCACCTGGCTGGCGCCAACTTTGCGATCAAGCGCGCCAATGCGCTCTCGGTCGCGGGCTGGCGGCCGCTGTTCGATGCCGCCGCAAGCCGCGCCGACGAGGTGCAGCCGGGTCTGCGCGCTTTTCTCGCCGCCGAGCTCGATCATCTCTCGAGCGGGGTCTGGCCCACCAATCTACCGGAGGGCGTGATCCACGCCGACCTCTTCAACGATAACGTCTTCTTTCTCGGCGACCGGCTCTCGGGGATCATCGACTTCACCTTCGCCTGCAACGACATACTGGCCTATGACGTCGCGATCTGCCTCAACGCCTGGTGTTTCGAGCCGGATCATTCCTTCAACGTCACCAAGGCGCGCGCCTTCCTCAATGCCTATGGCCGGGTGCGAAAGCTCTCCGAAGCCGAAGAGGCGGCGCTGCCGCTGCTCGCGCGCGGCGCTGCGATCCGTTTCCTGCTGACGCGGCTGGTCGACTGGCTCAACGTGCCGCCGGGCGCGCTGGTGCGGCCAAAGGATCCGCTGGAATATGTCCGCAAGCTGCGCTTCCACCAGAGCGTGACGAGCGTGCGCGACTATGGGCTGATGCCGTCAGGACTGGTGGCGTGAGCGAGCGTCCCAACGTCACGATCTATACCGACGGCGCCTGCTCGGGAAATCCCGGTCCGGGCGGCTGGGGCGCAATCCTGAAGTTCGGCGACAAGGAGAAGGAGCTGAACGGCGGCGAGCGCCACACCACCAACAACCAGATGGAGTTGATGGCGGCGATCTCCGCGCTCGAAGCACTGAAGAGGCCGTGCACGGTCGATCTCTATACCGACAGCCAATATGTCCGTCAGGGCATCACGGGGTGGATCTTCGGCTGGAAGCGCAACGGCTGGCGCACCGCCGACAAAAAACCGGTGAAGAATGTCGAACTGTGGCAGCGTCTCGATGCCGCGCTGAAGCAGCACGAGGTCCGCTGGCATTGGGTCAAGGGCCATGCCGGGCACCCGGAGAACGAGCGTGCCGATCAGCTGGCGCGGGACGGGATCGCGATGGCGCGGTTGCAGCAGAGAGTGCAGGAGTAAGCGTCTCGGGCGTCGCCAAGCTCTCTCCAGCGTCATCGTCCGGCCAACCGAGGGTGAGGCTACTACGCCGCCCCGATCACGATCCCGACCGCCAGCACGATGGCGCCGCCGAGCACGATCTGGAACACGGCCTGGAGAAACGGCGTGTCCATGTAGCGCGAGCGGATGAAGGCGATCGCCCACAATTCGAAGAACACGACGACGCAGGCGATGGCGGTCGCGACCCAGAATGCGTTGGCCCAGCTGTCGGGCACGAGATAGGGCGCGGTGTGGCCGAGCCCGCCGAGCGTCGTCATTGCGCCGCAGGTGAGGCCGCGCAGCCAGGGCGAGCCGCGCCCCGTGAGCGAGCCGTCGTCGGAGAGCGCTTCCGCAAAGCCCATGCTGATGCCGGCGCCGATCGACGCCGCAAGGCCGACCAGAAACGTCTGCCAGTTCTGATGCGTGGCGAAGGCTGCCGCAAACAGCGGCGCGAGCGTCGAGACCGATCCGTCCATCAGGCCCGCGAGGCCCGGCTGCACATATTGCAGCACGAACATCCGCCGCCGCGTGCGGTCTTCCTCGGCGCGCACGTCGGGCTTGAGGATCTCGTCGGTGAGCGCGACGGCCCGGTTCTCGTGATGCCTCTCTTCCTCGGCGAGATCGCCGAGCAGGCGGCGCACACCGACATCCTCGGCCTGCTCGGCAGCCCGCGCGTAGAAGCGCTCGGCTTCGAGCTCCATGGTCTCGACTTCCTTCCGGATCGTGTCGAGCGGCAGGTTCTTGGTCAGCCATATCGGGCGCCGGCGCAGGAAACCCTTCACGTCCTCGCGGCGGATCGGCGGCAGATGCGTACCAAACCGCGCCTCGTAGAGCTGGAGCAGGCGATGCCGGTGGCCGCGTTCCTCCTCGGCCATCTCCTCGAAGATCTTGGCCGTGTCCGGGTAGCGCTCGCGCAAGTCCTCGGCGAAGGTCATGTAGATGCGGCTGTCCTCCTCCTCGGAGGAAATCGCGACCGCAAGCACCTCGCGCTCGGTCAGGTCGGCAAAGTTCTTCACGACGGCCCTGCCATTAGTTTAGAACTATTCTAAACTATAGGCCGCCGCGGTTCCCCGGTCAAATCAGCCGGTGCGGGCCTTGGCGAGGAAGTCCAGCAACAACCGGCTGACTTCGGCCGGCTGCTCCTGCTGCACCCAATGACCGGCGCCATCGACGAGATGGCAGCCGAGCATCTTCGTGCACGCGCGCGCCTGCATCGCCTCGAACGCGCCGGGGCGCTGATAGGTGCCCCAATCCTGCTTGCCCGAGATGAAACAGGAGGGCACGTCGATGCTGCGGCCAGAGAACAATTGCAGTTCGCGATTGAAAGCGCCCGAGGTGCCGCAGCGATACCATTGCAGCCCGCCCTGGAATCCGGTGCGGCCATATTCGGCGCTGTAGTAGGCGAGCTCGCGATCCGGCAGCCATTGATTGGCGGCGATCGCGGCCGGCGACGGCATCTGCTTGGCCACCGTCTCGGCCATCGTCTCGTTCAGGTCCATCACGTAGTAGGTCGGCAGCTTCGCCAGTTCATTCGCCGACCATGACGCCAGCGGATACGGCTTGTTGTCGGACCAGTCCGCGCTCTTGTGATGATAATAGGCGCGCAGGAAATCGTGTACGCCCTGCGGCGCGCAGTGCATGTCGGCGTTGGCTGCGCGTGTCGAATAGTACCATTGATAGTGTTTTCGCGGACGCGGCAGCGCTGCGAGCTCGCGATGAACGGCGTCTTCGGCCGCGGGCTTTGCCGGCGTGTCGACTGTGTTGAAAGGCAGCGGCGGCGGTCCGCCGAACGGCGCGCTCATCATCGTCACCGAGCGAAACACGTCGGGTCGGATCAGGGCGCACCAGGCCGCGACCGCGCTGCCGAAATCGTGGCCGACCACATCGAGCTGCCGGTAGCCGAACGCCGCCACCAGGGCGAGCGCATCACGCACCAGGTTGAAGAGCGAGAAGGGCGCGAGATCGCCGTCGTACTCGGCGCGCCATCCCATCGTGCGCCCATAGCCGCGCTGGTCCGGCGCGATCACGTGATAGCCCGCCCCAGCTAGCACCGGCATCACCTTGCGCCAGGAGAAGGCCAGCTCGGGAAAGCCGTGCAGCAGGAGCATGCAGGGCCGGCCCCCGGTCTCGAACCCGGCTTCCAGCACATGCATGCGCAAGCCGTTGATGCCATCGACATAGCGTGCGCGGATGCCCGCGGGGAGCGGGATGTCGGGGAGATCGGCCATAGGCGCTTCCTCGTCATGGCCCGGCTTGTCCCGGCCATCTACGTTCTTCGTTGCCGTTGATTGTAAGAACCTAGATGCCAGGCACAAGCCCGGGCATGTGAAGAGAGGCCGTTCCGCTAGGCCGCCGCGCAGACGAAGCCGCTGCCCTTGCGCTTGATCTTGCCCACCGACGGCGATGGGAAATGCGCCGTGCAGCACAGCGTGTCGGTGTCGCAATAGCGCTCCAGGAAGCCGCGGCGCGTTTTCGCCGCGGTCGCCTGATCGACGTCGAACTTCATCGACAGCTCGGGATAGAGCGCCTGCAACGGCGAGTGGATGAGATCGCCGGAGAACACCGCATCGTCCTTGCCGCGTCCGGCAGTGAAGGCGACATGGCCCGGCGTGTGGCCCGGCGTCGGCAGGATGCGGATGTGATCGCCGATCTGATGGTCGCTGCCGACGAGTTCGTGGCGCCCCGCCTCCACCACCGGCAGCACGCTGTCGGCAAAGGGCGGGATCTCCGCCTTCGCATTCTGCTCGGTCCAGTAGTCGAACTCACGCTTAGCGAAGACGTAGCGCGCCTTGGGGAAGGTCGGCACCCAGCGGCCGTTCTCGAGCCGGGTGTTCCAGCCGACATGATCGGCATGCAGATGCGTGCACATCACGAAGTCGATGTCGTCCACCGATACGCCGGCAGCATTGAGCCCGCGCAGATACGTGTCGTCGGTCTTCATGTGCCATTTCGGCCGCTGCGGCCGCGGCTTGTCGTTGCCGATGCAACTGTCGATCAGAATGGTGTGATGCGGCGTCTTCACCACGTAGGACTGGAAGCACAGGATCAGCGTGTCCTGCTCGTCCAGTGCCTTGGCCTGCCGCATCCATGCCCGGTTCTCGGCCAGCACCTCCGCCGTCAGCCCGGGAATGAACTCCAGCGCCGGGAAGAACGGGACTTCCTGCTCGATGACGCGATGGATGGTGAGCTCGCCGACGGAGTATTTGAGGCTCATGAGAGCTCCTGCGAATTATGCCGGAGGCGGCGCCGAGATTTTCACGGAAGCCCGCTCCAGCATTCTCTGATGGAAGGCGTCGAGCTTCGGATAGGCCTTGCGCCAGCCGCAATCGGCGAAGCGGAAGTCGGCATAGCCGAGCACGCAAACGAGGCCGATCTGCGAGATGTCAAACGGGCCGTTCAGAACCTCTGGCATATTCTCGAAGCGTGCCATGCCGGTCCAGGCCCTGTTCCAATGGTCGTCCGACCATGCCTGCCATTGCAGGCCCTGCGGCCGCACCATCTTCTCGTAGCGGCACAGCAGCATGGAATCGAGCATGCCGTTGAGCAGCGAGTGGTTGGTCTTGGTCTTCCAGCGCCGCGGCCCGTAGTCCGGGATCAGGCTGCCGCCGGCGATCTCGTTGAGATATTCGACGATGACGTAGGAGTCCAAAATCACGTCGCCGTCGTTGGTGATCAGCACCGGCAGCTTCTTCAGCGGCGTGATGCGCGAATAATCCTCGTTGGCCATGCCC
Organism: Bradyrhizobium sp. 179; assembly: GCF_023073535.1. Taxonomy (NCBI): domain Bacteria; kingdom Pseudomonadati; phylum Pseudomonadota; class Alphaproteobacteria; order Hyphomicrobiales; family Nitrobacteraceae; genus Bradyrhizobium; species Bradyrhizobium sp. 179. The sequence goes on from NZ_JADPJR010000002.1 coordinate 48,566, forward strand.
GGCGCGACCGTTGCGGGCACGAGCTCGATCTTGTCGATCAGCCCGAGCTCGATCGCAGCGATGCGCACCTTGCGGGCGAAGGGCGAGGCGGGGGAGAAGGTTAGTTTCATCTGAATAACCTCTATCCAAACATACAAGCCTCATCCTGAGGAGCGCGCCTCTTCGCGCGTCTCGAAGGATGGAATGGGAGGCGTTCTCTCGTCACCCGGCCAATGCGTCGAGTGACCGTGTTATTGGCGCATCCTTGACGCGCATTGCGCGCTCCTCAGGATGAGGCGGAGACGCCTACGCCGCGATGATCTCCTGGCGCTGCTCGCCGAGACCTTCGATGCCGAGCGTGACGACGTCGCCGACATTGAGGAAGGTCGGCGGCTTCATGCCGAGGCCGACGCCGGGCGGGGTGCCCGTGGTGATGATGTCGCCGGGCAAGAGCGTCATGAACTGCGAGACGTAGGAGACGCACTTGGCCATCGAGAAGATCATCGTCTTGGTCGAGCCGGTCTGGCGGCGCTGACCGTTGACGTCGAGCCACATCGAGAGCTCCTGCACGTCCTTGATCTCGTCCTTGGTGGCGAGCCATGGGCCGAGCGGGCCGAACGTGTCGTGCGACTTGCCCTTGGTCCATTGGCCCAGGCGCTCGGTCTGGAAGTTGCGTTCGGAGACGTCGTTGCAGACGCAATAGCCGGCGACGTAGTTCAGCGCGTCGGCTTCCGAGACATATTTGGCGCGGGTGCCGATGATCGCGGCGATCTCGACTTCCCAGTCGAGCTTGGTCGAGCCGCGCGGCTTCTCGACCGGATCGTTCGGGCCGGAGAGCGAGGTGTTGGCCTTCATGAAGATGATCGGCTCGGTCGGGATTGCAGCGCCCGTCTCCTTGGCGTGGTCGCTGTAATTGAGGCCGATGGCGACGAATTTCGAGATGCCGGTGACGGGTGCGCCGAAGCGGGGCTTGCCGGACACCGCGGGCAGCGAGGCGGGGTCGAGGCCCGCCAGCTTTTTCAGAGATTCCGGCGCATAGGCCTCACCGGTCAGGTCCTTCACATGCGCCGACAGGTCGCGCAACTGGCCGGATTTGTCGATCAGGCCGGGCTTTTCCGCACCCTTCTCGCCATAACGAACAAGCTTCATTCTCGTTTCTCCCTGGGAATGGACCGATCGGTTGAACAGCTTCATGGAACAGGGCGGCGGGAAATTCAACCGCTCACTGCCGGGCGTTTCCGCATTACACCCCCTCATCCTGAGGGCCCGTCGAAGGCGGGCATCTCGAAGGATGGCCGCGGGCGGGGCCTTCATGGTTCGAGACGCGCGAAGACGCGCTCCTCACCATGAGGAGTACCGTCACCCCAGCGCCACAAACCTGAACGCATCTCCATCCCGCTTGATATGCCCGGCCGAGAAATGCCCGCCGATCACCAGCGTCGGCGTGTCGGCAAAGCGGCCGAACAAGTCGCGCCGCGTTTCGGCCGATTGCGCCTGGTTGGAATCCGCGGTCGAGGACCAGTCGAGATGCGCCATCTGGCAAGGATGATGAGCGACGTCGCCGGTGAGCAGAGCCTGCTCGCCGTCGGACTGGATCAGGATGCTCATATGGCCGGGGCTGTGGCCTGGCGTCGGGATCATGCTGATCTCGTCGCAGAGCCGGTGGTCGCTCGCGATAAGATCGGCTCTGTCGGCATCGATGATCGGCTGCACGGAATCATTGAACACCGCTGCCTTGTCCGGTTCAGCGGAGTGGTCGCGCCAGTGCTCGTATTCGGTCTTGCCGAAGACGTACCGCGCCTTCGGGAATGTAGGCACCCATCGGCCGTCGACCAGCGTCGTATTCCAGCCGACATGATCGACGTGAAGATGCGTGCACAGCACCGTGTCGATGCTGTCAGGCGCAAAGCCTGCCGCTGTCATCGTCTCCAGAAATGGTGTGCTGCGATGATTCCAGGTTGGGACGTTGCGGCCCTGCTTGTCGTTGCCGAGCCCGGTGTCGACCACGATCCGGCGCGTCGGCGTCTCCACCACCAGCGAATGGATCGACATCTTCAGCCGGCCTTCTTCGGTGGCGAAATGCGGGATCAGCCACGGCAACTTCTGGATCTCTGCGTTCCCTGCGAGCGGCAGGATGAAGCGGGTCGAGCCGACCGTCTCCAATTCCACCACCTTCGTGATTTTGACCCTGCCCACCTTCCACCGCATCGGCGCCTTCCCATGTTCTTGTTTTGGTGCCGAAACATGCGGCCTTCCGCCATGGAGCGCAATGGATCATCTGACGCGATGCGGCGTTACCGCGGGAACCGGAGGAGGAGCCATGCCAGAGCTTGCAATATCCGCTGAAAAAGTCGCTTTCATCATTGAGAAGGCGCGCGAATTGGACGTCAAGGAGGGCGATTCCGATCCGGATTCCGGCTCGAACCCGAGCGATGACGATGCGCTCGACGTTCTCGAGGACGACGGCTCCGATCCCGTCGTCCAAGAGCTCGGGAGCTTCATGATTGCCCTGAACGAGGACGAGCAGCTCGATCTCGTCGCGCTGACCTGGCTCGGCCGCGGCGACGGCACGATCGATGATTGGGACGATTTGCGCACCCGCGCAGTGGAGGCGCGGAGTGAATATCGCAGTCCGCGCCGCGAAACGGTGCGCTATCTGCTCGGCGAGCCCATGCTGGGCGATCTGCTCGCCGACGGTCTCGACGCATTCGGCATCGACTGGACCGACGAGCGCACCACCGCTGATTCCTCGGCTCCAAGTCAGCAGGACGAAGACGAGCCGACCAAGCAGCGGTGAGACGGAGAGTGCTCTCCCCGTAAGAACGGGGAGAGCGAGATGCGCGACTACAGCGTCCCCGGGAACGCGCCGCCATCCAGCAAAATGTTCTGCCCGGTGATGAAGCCGGCCTTGGCGCCGCACAGGAAGGCGCAGGCATAGCCGAACTCGTCGGGCTGGCCGAATCGGCCGGCGGGGTTCTGCTTGGCGCGCTCGGCCAGGATCTGCTCCGGCGTGACGCCGCGCTTGTCGGCCTCGGCCTTGGCGGTGCCCGTCAGGCGGTCAGTCTCGAACGGGCCAGGCAACAGGCCATTGATGGTGACGTTGTTGATCACGGTCTTGCGCGACAGGCCGGCGATGAAGCCGGTGAGGCCGGCGCGCGCGCCGTTGGAAAGGCCGAGGATGTCGATCGGCGCCTTCACGGCGGCCGAGGTGATGTTGACGATGCGGCCGAACTTGCGCGCCATCATGCCGTCCACCGTCGCCTTGATCAGCTCGATCGGGGTGAGCATGTTGGCGTCGATTGCCTTGATCCAATCGTCGCGAGTCCAGTTGCGGAAATCGCCGGGCGGCGGGCCGCCGGCATTGTTGATCAGGATATCAGGCTCGGGGCAGGCCTTCAGCACGGCCTCGCGGCCTGCCGGCGTCGTGATGTCGCCGACGATCTCGGTGACGGTCACGTCGGGATAGGCTTTGCGGATGTCGTCGGCCGTCTTCTTCAAGGCCTCGGCACCGCGCGCGGTTAGGGTGACATGAACCCCGGCCTCGGCCAGCGAGATGGCGCAGGCGCGCCCGAGGCCCTTGCTGGATGCGCAGACGATGGCGCGGCGACCTTTGATCCCAAGATCCACTGTTTCACTCCCGTAATGTCAGATTGGTTTTGGACAGCGGCTACTCTATCCAACCTCGACGCTGCTGATAAGGGACGGGCCCGCTTCAAAATGCATGGCGCGCGTTGCGGCGATGCAAATGCGCAGGCATGGTCCGGAAGAATTTATCGCGGTTTTCCGAAGAGATCATGCCCAAACAACAAAGCGCGATCTTATCGCGCTTCAGATGCGCCGCTCCTGCTTGAGGCGGTCGATCGCGGCAGCCGCCTCCGGCGGCAGCGACTTGAATCCCATCTGTCCTACCGTCGAGAACAGCGGGCGCAGATGCGAGCCGGCGAGAAAAGGCGGCTGGCGGTTGGCCGGCACGATCTGGTCGAACACCGCTACCAGCGTGGTGGCGACGAGGCCGACCCTGATGGTGCCGAGCGCGGCGCCGCCGAGCCGGTCGCCGATGCCGGCCTCGCCGATAGTGTCGTTCAGCGCGGTGCGGCCGATATGCCCGAGCAGCATGCCGATCACCACGAAGATGGCGAAGAACCAGATCCAGTTCTGGAGCAGCGGTGAATTCGCGTTGGCTGCGATCTGCGGCGCGATCAGCGGCATCAGCGCCACCGCCATCGGCGCGGCGAGCAGATAGGCGAGGATGGTCATGGCGCTGCGCAGCAGCCCGGTCCTGAAACCGAGGCCGACCGCGATGGCGAGTGCCGAATAGACCGCGAGATCGAAACTGTTCATGCCTGCGAGCCCACCTCGGCGAACGCTGCTGCGCTGGAACGAATGAACGCCAAGCCGATCATTCCGGTTTCAGATCGCTAAAATCGTCTGTATTGATGGCTTCAAAAGCTCAGGGATTACGCCCAAGGAAATCGTCATGGCAGACCTATTCGACGTCAGTAAAGAAACCATCCTCGTGACCGGCGCGAGCCAGGGGCTGGGGCGGCAATTTGCCCGGGTGCTGGCGGCGCATGGTGCATCCGTCGCGCTTGCGGCGCGGCAGACCGACAAGCTGAAGAGCCTGGAAGAAGAGATCCGCGGCACGGGTGGTCGCGCCGCGGCTGTCGCGCTCGACGTCACCGATACCGCGTCGATCGCCAGGGCGGTCGATGCGGCGGAAGCCGCGCTCGGGCCTGTCACCGTGCTGATTAACAATGCCGGCATCGCCATCGAGAAGCTCGCGACCGAGCAGACCGAGGCTGATTGGGATGCCGTGATCGGCGCCAACCTGAAGGGCGCCTACTTTCTCGCGACGGAAGTGGTGCGGCGCATGATTGCGCGCAAGCAGCCGGGCAACATCGTCAACATCGCCTCCGTGCTCGGCACCGGCGTGCTGAAGGCGGTCTCTCCTTACGCGATCTCCAAAGCCGGCATCCTCCAAGCGACCAAGGCGATGGCGCTGGAGCTTGCGGGCCAGAACATCCGCATCAACGCGCTCGCGCCCGGCTATATCGATACCGAGATGAACCACGCCTTCTGGTCGACGCCCGCAGGCGAGCGCCTGACCAAGCGCATCCCCCAGCGCCGCGTCGGCGCCGAGTCCGATCTCGACGGCGCGATCCTGCTGCTGGCGTCGAACGCCTCGCGCTACATGACGGGCAGTGTGGTGACGGTGGACGGCGGGTTCTTGTTGAATTGAGTTACGCTGCGCTATTGGCGCGCGAGAGCTTTACTCCGATCTCGTCCCGGACAAAGCAACAGGCATCAGATTGCGTCCCGCGGCCGCCGCGACCCGGCTCGGCCGCGCCCGCGCGACCATGGCACGAAAGGCATCCTCCAGTGCCTGCACAGCGGGGTGTTTGTCAGGGACTGTCCAAGGGGTGGTCCAGGCACGGTCCTGGCAGCATTCCCCAAAAATGACGATGCACCCTGATTTTGCTGCGGCCAAGCTGGCTCTATGCGGAACTCCTGGCAAGTGCATGCCAAGCGGCCCCAAAACCGGTCCATCCGCATGTCACAAAGTCGAAAAAAACGTTCCCGCAGCCCTTTCCAAAGGCGGCCCGCCTTGTTACATACGCCCCGCACCCGACGGGCTTTGCCCCGGGTCGCCTTCCAAGGAAGCCTTTGGGACGGACGAAGCAAGCCACGCGAACAGCGCCGGCCTCAACCGATCGTCCCCGGCCTTTGGCGAAGGCAAAGCAAGTGTTTAACGCGGGGTGGAGCAGCCCGGTAGCTCGTCAGGCTCATAACCTGAAGGTCATAGGTTCAAATCCTATCCCCGCAACCAAATTCGGATTGACCAGATCTGATACGAAATGGCCCGCATGAAGCGGGCCATTTTTGTTCAGTAAATGTTTGTTTGCTAAAGCCCGCCCCTCAAAATTCCCTAACCACCTTCCCGTCCGCGCCCACCAGCGTCGACGGCGCCTCCCCAAACACCAGCCCCTCCGGCTGAAACTTGATCGTCTTCCCGCCCTCGACGAACTCCGCAAAATTGCGCGGCGTCGCCGAGTGCACGCCGTTCGCCAGGAAGTCATCGATCTCGTAACAGGTGTCGGGCTTGCCACCGGAGCCTTCGCCCAAAAACTTCTGGAAGGTCTGGCTCGCGATCTTGGCCTTCTTGCGTGCCGACCAGTTGGTGTAGCGGCGGTAGAGCTTTGGCAGGATCACCGGGCCCTTGTCGGTCGCGAGCACAGCGGTCTCGCCGGCCCTGGGCTCGCGCAGGCCGAAGTCGAAGGCGCCAATCGTCTTGGCGAGATGTTTCCAGACCGGCAGCTTCTTCGCGCGCGCCGTCTTGGCGAGCGCGAGGAAGGCCCTGATCTCGTCCTCATTCATCGAGGAGTAGAACGTCGGATAGGCAAAGCCCTGCTCGACCAGCCAGTGATTGATGTCGATGGTCTCGCCACCAATCGTCACCTCGATGTCGCCGACCAGCCGCGCATAAGTGTCGAACACCTCGTTCGGCGCATCGACATGGGTGAACACGCGGCAGGGAAGGGTGACTTCGCCGGGACGGCTGAGGAAATCGTGCAGCACCTTGCTGGCGGTGGCGCCGAGGAATTGCCGGTAGGAATGCGTGACCTCGTGATAGGCCTGCCGCTTGGCCTCCGTCAGCCCCTTCTTCTCGGCCGTCGAGAGAGGCGAGGGCTGGTAGTGCAGCTCCGGTGCGTCGATGCCCTGGAGGCGGACGGTGAGCTTGCCGTTCTTGATCGGTGCCGTTGTGGTCCGGCCCTTGACCTTGGCGCCCCCGAAGGCGTGGGTCGGCTGGAATGGCGAAGAGTCGTTCTTGCGGAAGCGGATCGCGTCCGGCGCGATGGCCACCACGACCTTGGTGGTGTCGGCGTCCGACCGCCCCTCCGGCCAGAACTGGCCGACATCAATCGTACCTTCAACCTCCAACAGTCCAACGGGCATTGGCCGCTCCTGTCACGGCGCACGACGACTTCTGAGGAAGCGATTCGCGCGAACAGTGAGGCGTAACCGAGCATCTTCGTGCGACAGGCCCATGACGGCGGCCAGGACAGGCGCGACGCGTTGCCGCCGTGGCGCCAGCTCTCGGCTACGCCATGCTGGCAACGACGTTGTCACGGGGGCATGCGCTCGAAGGGGTAGAGCGCCGGACGGCAGGCCTTGGGCGAGTGGCGTCAGTCGCAATAAGGCGCCCGCGCGCCTGTCGCGCGGGCGGCAATGGGTTCTTGAACCAAGAAGAATGCTTCTGAAGATCACGATCGGTGCGGACAGACCATCGTCAGATAGAGCAGCGTCGGCGCCTTGTCCTCGCCATTCCTGTACTCCCACTCCAGCCGGATCTCGTGGCGGTGCGCATAGGCATCGCTCGCCTTGTGCGTGATGATGTTCGTCTTCATCGGGATCGGCGGTTCGGAATTGAAACATTTCCGGACGCACGCATCGAGCAGATCGCATCGCGTCAGAGGGATGACACCGGGCTCGTCCTTGGACAGCGGGGCCGTGTTCGGCTGGGTGCTGAGGTCGACGCGGGCCCGGCCCTTCTCCTTGTGCCAGTACTTGGCGCTTCCCTGCGGCCACTTGGATGGCGGGTTCAGGATCAGGTGGTACTGGCCATATTCCAGCGTCGGCAGATCGATGTCGTCCGATTCCTTGAGCTTGGCGACGCTCTTTTTCATGTTCGCCAGGGGATAGTAATTTCTGTTCATCAAGTCTCGAAATGCCTTGCCGCTATATACCAGTCCGGCCATCGCCTCTTTCCCCGATATGCCTGTTGTCAAAACTTGGTGCTGGCGGCCGAAATACGCGTCACGCTGCCGCCGATCACACATTCGTTGTGTGCAGGCACGCTACCACCCACGACTGCACTTCGTCCAGAGAGCCACGATCCGGTAACATCGCGTATCGCGCAAGCCCGATTGCCATGCATTCCTCTATGGGTAATGTACGCCAAACGCCTCGCAGGCGTTGGAAGCGGGACTGCCGAGGCAGTTCGTTGAAGGGGCTGAAATGCATTGCTTCGCGTGTCAGTCGACGATTGATCCCGGCGATAGCTGGTGCTCCAAATGCGGAGCGGCGGTGCGCGAGCGTGTTGATCCCGACAGCGAGCGACGCTTTGTGACCATTCTGCGCGCTGACGTCGTCGATTCCACGGGACTTGTTGCCGAGCTGGAGCCCGAGGCGGCGGTGTCGCGTCTCGAACCGGCTCTTGCGGCGATGAGAGGCGCGGTGCGCCAGTTTGGCGGCATCGTCAGTAAAGAGTTGGGCGACGGGTTGGCCGCGGTATTCGGCGCTCCGATCGCCGACGACAACCATGCCCCGCTAGCGTGCCACGCAGCCATCGAACTTGTCCGGCGTGTCGGCAGCCTGGGGGACCCGGGGCTTCAGGTCCGGGTTGGCCTCCACTCAGGCCATGTAGTGGCCTACATGGTCGCCAGCGAATTTTCCAAAGTCTATGAGATCGGCGGAGCCGCCCAGCATCTGGCAGCCCGGCTGGAAGCCGCGGCCGAGGCGAACCAGATCTATGTTTCGCAAGCCTGCCAGGAGCTCGCGGACGGACATGTGCGCTTTGAATTCCTGGGCCGAAAAGCGCTCCGTGGTTTTGGCGAGCCCATGCCCGTGTACCGGATCATGGGCGCGAGCGATCTGTCGAGCTGGCGGGTCCGACGTGCGCGCAGCGTTTCCCGTTTCGTCGACCGCACGACGGAGCGGGCATTGCTATGGCGCGCGACGGAAAGGGTCGCCGCCGGCCGGCAAACGGTTCTGCTGATGGGGGATGCCGGCATTGGTAAGTCGCGGCTCGCACATGAGTTCGCCCAGGACCTTCGAGCCAGCGGCTGGCGGCTGATCGATGCCGAGTGCAGCCCGAATCTCCAGGGCGCTCCGTACAGCGCCCTCAAGCGCTTGTTGCTGTCGGTATTTGATGCAGCTGGGAGGGATCAGACCAGGACGGATAATCCCAGAGGCGCGTTGCCGGTGGTGCAGCAGCGCGCCATCGATGCGGTCCTGGACTTACCGATTTCCGATCCGCAATGGGACGAATTGGAGCCTCACGCCCGCGGCCGCGCGATTTCAGACGCGAGCTGCGCGATCGTCGCGAGCGTCGCCCGTCGCCAACGCACCGTCCTTCTGATCGAAGACCTGCATTGGATCGATCGGGCCAGCGACACGATTGTGGCCACCCTCTCCGGGCTGCAAAGCCCCGATTTGCTTGTGCTGCTGACGACGCGGCCCAACGGAATGCCGGTGTGGATCGCAAATTGTCAGGCGGAGATCGTGGCGATGCGGCCTCTCGACGACGATTCGGGTCTGGCCATGCTCGCGGAGATGCTTGGCCCCGCTACCTCGAATACGGACCTGAAGAATCGGATCATCTCTCACACGGCCAACGTTCCGCTGTTCATCGAGGAGGTCTGCCGCAGTCTGAAGGACAGCGGCCTGCTTCTTGGCCAGTGGGGTGATCTTTCCGTTGTGCGTCCTGTGGACGAGCTCGGCATTCCCAGCAGCATTCAAGGTGTGATCGCGGCACGGCTCGATCGCGTGTCTCGGCAGGAAAGGTCACTTCTTCAGATCGCCGCGGCGCTCGGACGCCGGGCCAACCAAGCCATGTTGCGGAAAGTAGCGGCCCTGCCGGAAAAAGTCCTGCAGGATTGCCTCGCCGCACTCGACCGGGCCGAATTGCTGGTCAAGATCGACAGTGAGTTGGAGGACTCGCTCGAATTTCGGCACGAGATGGTCAGGCAGGTGACCTACGATTCGATGGTCGAGAAGGTGCGCGAAAGCATCCATGCCAGCATACTTGCCGCCCTCGAAGGCGACGAGGCATGGGCCGACGATCCGGATACGCTCTGCTATCACGCGACGCGAGCAACGGACTGGCAGAAGGCGTTCGAGCATGGCAGGAGCGCTGCTCGAAAATGCCTGGTTCGCTCGGCCTATGCCGGCGCGGTCGACTATTTCGAGATTGCGATGGGATCTCTCGACAAGACCCCAATGACGCACGCGCGAGAGGTGGACGCCATTGACATCCGAATGGAAGCACGTCTGGCCTTTGCCGGATCTGGGCGCGTCGCGGAAGCCCTGGATCTGGGAAGGGAGGCCGAACGGCGAGCCGATGCGATCAACGACATTGAGCGCAAGGTCGCGGCCATGACCATGAGGGCGGGCGCACAGAACTTCTATGGAGCGCCGGTCGAAGCTGTCGCGATCGGGGAAGACGTGGTGGATCTGGCCGAAAGCTCGGGCAATCCCGGCTGGCGCAACCTCGCCCAATATGGTCTTGGGCAGGCCTATTTTCTTTCCGGCCGCTACCATCACGCCGAGAAGATGCTGGCCACGGCCCGCGCCCATCTCGCGAGTCCAACAGCGAGTGCTCCGATCGGCACGACCCCACGATCTTTGCTCCTCCTTTGCTGCATGATGAACAGCATCACCCGCACCGTGATGGGCGAGCTCGATGTCGCCGAGCAGCTCCAGCGTGAGGCCGCTGCGATAGCGGGGGAGACGGGTCGTCCCTACGACCGCGTCGCAGCCGCCTATAGCGGCGGCTGGCTGAAGCTGGGGCAGAATGATCCGGCAGCCGCCGCTTCCATCCTTGAGGACGGGTTTGTCCTCGCGCAGAAGCACGGCATCCGGCTGTTCGTGCCGGTGCTCGCCTGCCATCTCGGCATGGCCTATCTGGACCAGGGCCTGTTCGACCGGGCGCGGGGCATGTTGACCGAGGCGCGCGAGGAGGCGAAGGCGGTCGGCTATACCTCGGCGGTGCTGCGCAGCTCGATCTACCTGGCGCTGGCGACCTGGCGCCTCGGCGATGCCGGGACTGCGCAGAACATGCTGCGCGAGGCGCGCAACACGGCGCGCCAGCAGGGGTTTTCGGGCCTCGAGGCCGAGGCCCTGCTTGGCGAAGCCGTGGTGACGCCGGCGTCCAGCGCCGAAGGCAAGGCCGCCGTCCTCGCCGCGCTGCGCGCCAGCATCGCGATCGCCTCCGAGAGCGGCGCGCGGCCGCTCCAGCACAAGGCCGAGGCGATGCTGAACGATATGCTGGCGCGGGGCGACGAGCTGACCTGACCCCGACAGGGTCCGCGACGGCACCGCTGCGGCCGACCTCAGCGTCACTGCGAACGAACTGAGGCCGACCGACGGGTTCTATGCTTGCCGCGAGCCTCACTTCACCAGCGGACAGCCACCGTCCTTCAACGGCCGAAACGCCTGGTCGGTGGGCACCTCGGCGAGCAATTTGTAGTAGTCCCATGGCACCTTCGATTCCTCCGGCTTCTTCACCTGGAACAGGTACATGCTGTGCACCATGCGGCCGTCCTCTCGCAGTACGCCGTTGTCGGTGAAGGCGTCGCGCACCGGCAGCTCGCGCATCTTGGCCATGACCGTCTTGGTGTCCTTCGTGCCCGCGGCCTGCACGGCCTTGAGGTAATGCAGCGTGGCGCTGTAGGTCGCGGCCTGGTTCATCGTCGGCATGCGCTTGACGCGCTCCAGGAAGCGCTTGCCGAAGGCGCGGGTCCTGTCGTTGAGATCCCAGTAATAGGCCTCGGTGACGATCAGCCCCTGCGCGAGTTTGAGCCCAAGGCTGTGCACGTCGGAGATGAACATCACGATCGCAGCCAGGTTCTGGCCGCCGGCGACGATGCCGAACTCGCCGGCCTGCTTGATCGCGTTGATGGTGTCGCCGCCGCCATTGGCGAGCCCGATGATCTTGGCCTTGGAGGCCTGGGCCTGGAGCAGGAATGACGAGAAGTCCGCGGTGTTGAGCGGATGCTTGACGCTGCCGAGCACCTTGCCGCCAGCCGCCCTCACCACTTCGCCGGTGTCGCGCTCGATGGAATGGCCGAACACGTAGTCCGCGGTGAGAAAGAACCAGCTGTCGCCGCCGTTCTTGACGATGGCGCTGCCGACGGTGTGGGCGTTGGAATAGGTGTCGTAAGTCCAGTGAGCGGTGTAAGGCGAGCAGGATTTCCCGGTGATGTCGGAGCTGGCCGCATCGGTTACGATCATGATCTTTTCGTACTGCTTCGACAGCTCCATCACCGCGAGCGCAGTGGCCGAAGTCGGCAGGTCGATGATCATGTCGACGCCCTCGGTCTCCCACCATTTGCGGGCGATGGTGGAGGCAACGTCGGGCTTGTTGAGCACGTCGGCCGAGGCCAGGTCGATCGGCTTGCCGAACATCTGTCCGCCAAAATCCTCGATCGCCATTTTGGTGGCCTCGACGTTCCCCATGCCGCCGATGTCGGAATAGACGGAGGAGAAGTCGGAGAGCACGCCGATCTTGAGCGGTGCCTGCTGGGCAGAAGACGGGCTGGTCGCGAGCACGGCGAGTCCGGCCGCGAAAGCGGCACGCATAATCCGACACATGGCATTTCCTCTGATATTTATAATTGGTGCACCAGCCCAGATTGCCTCTCTGAAGTGCCAATTCTTGCGTAACGGCGCCGCGCTCACCGGCTGAATTGACGCGGGCGATCGCGCCAACTACGGTTTGCGCAAACATGGGAAGCGTGCGCATGCAACCCGCCTGACGACTGTTCGGGCCGGCTCCGCGCAGATCGCAAATCAGGGGACGGAAATGACCAGCGATACCGCAGCCACCATCGCGAAAGCCCGCGAGCATTCCATCGGCGATCTCCTACGTCGGTCGGCAGGCCGCGAGCCGAGCAAGCTCGCGGTGAGCTGCGGCGATGTGAGCTGGAGCTTTGCCGAGATGGACATGATCTGCAACCGGCTCGGCCGCGGCTTGGTCCGTCTCGGCGTCAAAAAAGGCGACCGTCTCGCCGTGCTCTCGCGCAATTCGCACGCCTTCGCGGCGCTTCGCTTTGCCGTGGCACGGATCGGCGCCGTGCTGGTGCCGATCAACTTCATGCTCAATCCGGACGAGATCAACTTCATCCTGAAGAGTTCTGGGGCAAAGCTGCTCGCAACCGGTCCTGATTTCGTCGAGCCAGGGCGCGCGGCCAGCGCCAAGGATTGCGCCGTCGAGAAGATGATCTGGGTGCCGGGCGAGGATCCGGCCACGGCACCTTCGGGCCTCACCACCTTCGATGATATCTTGCATGCCGACGGCTCGTTCCTGGACGCGTCGGTCGACAGCCGCGATCTCGCACAAATCGTCTATACCAGCGGCACGGAATCGCTGCCCAAGGGCGCGATGCTGACCCATGAAGCCGTGATGTGGCAGTATGTTAGCTGCATCATCGACGGCGGCATGAGCGTGGATGACAAGTTCCTGCACGCATTGCCGCTCTATCATTGCGCCCAGCTCGACGTCTTTCTGGGGCCGCAAATCTATCTCGGCGCTTCCGGCGTGATCACGGGCAAGCCGACCGCCGACAACATCCTGGCGCACATCCAGGCGCACAAGATCACCTCGTTCTTCGCGCCGCCGACGATCTGGATCGCGATGCTGCGCTCGCCGAATTTCGACAAGACCGACCTGTCAAGCTTGCAGAAGGGCTATTACGGCGCTTCAATCATGCCGGTGGAGGTGCTGCTCGAACTGCAGCGCCGCCTGCCCAACGTCAGATTCTGGAATTTCTACGGCCAGACCGAGATTGCGCCACTCGCGACCGTGCTGCGACCGGAGGATCAGTTGCGCAAGGCCGGCTCGGCCGGCAAGCCGGTGCTCAACGTCGAGACGCGGGTGGTCAACACTGCCATGGAGGACGTCAAGGTGGGTGAGGTCGGGGAGATCGTGCACCGCTCGCCGCATCTGCTCTCCGGCTATTACAACGATCCGGTGAAGACCGCGGCGGCGTTTTCAGGCGGCTGGTTTCACTCGGGCGATCTCGCGACCGTCGACGACGAGGGCCACATCACCGTGGTCGATCGCGTCAAGGACATGATCAAGACCGGCGGCGAGAACGTCGCAAGCCGCGAGGTCGAGGAAATGGTCTACCGCATCCCCGCTGTGTCCGAGGTCGCCGTCGTCGGCCTGCCCGATCCGCGCTGGATCGAGGCGGTGACCGCGATTATCGTGGTCAAGAACGGCGAGACGCTGGACGAAGAGGCCGTCATCAAGCATTGCGCCGGCCAGATGGCGCATTTCAAGGTGCCCAAGCGCGTCATCTTCGTGGATAGCTTGCCGAAGAATCCGAGCGGCAAACTGCTCAAGCGGGAGCTGCGCCAGCGCTTCGTCGGCGGCGACACGCTCGACAAGGCGATCCAGAAGAATTTTGGAACATGAACGCGCTTTTCGCCTCTCCATGCGTGCCGGGAGAGCTGGAATTTGAGAGAGAATCCCGGGTGAGGGAGCCCCGCGACTCCACGGTCAGCCTTGGAACAACAGCGTTTCCACATCGTCATTGCGGAGATGCGCCCTCAATACTTCTTCACCGTCGCGGCGAACGCCAGCCACAGCGCCATCGAGGCTAGCCCAAAGCTGCCGAGCAGCAGGAACGTCGGGCCGTAGCCGATCCATTGCGCGATCCAGCCACCGAGCGCGGGACTGAAGCTCGCGCCGACGCCCTGCACCGTGATTACCGCGCCTTGGCCTAGATTGATGCGACCGGTTCCGTTAAGCGACCGCGCGACCATGCCGGGGACGGCAACGGTCTGGAGTCCGGTGCCGATGCCGTCGAGCACCTGCATCGGCACGACGCCCCACCATCCCGTGACGAAGAAAGCGAGCACGCCGCGGATGGGCAGGAACATGAAGGAGATGAGGATCACCGGCCAGTAATTGCGCTTGCTCGCGGCCTTCATCGCGATCAGCGAGGTCACGATCATCACGCCCTGCGCGATCACGACAGTGGTCGCGACGAAGCTCGGGCCATTGGCCTGGCCGTCGGCCACTGCCGCAAGTCCATAGAGTGGCACGATCGCGGCATTGCCGAGATGGAAAAGGGCGAGCGCGAGTGCCAACACGAGCAGCGGCTTGTGCTTGAGCAGCATCGTCATCGCATCCGGCGGAGCTTTGGAATCGTCCTCCTTGCTGCCGCGCGCGGCGCGATCGTCGATCGCCTTGGCAGGAATCATCAGCACGCAGGCGATCGCGATCGCGCCGAATATGGCCGCCAGCACGAACACGGCGACATAGCCGAACTTGTAGCCGAGATAGCCCGACAGCGCGGCGCCGACCATGTTGCCGGCGTGGTTGAATGCCTGATTGCGGCCGTTGAGCGCGTTGAAGCCCTTCTGCTTGGCGATGCCGAGCGTGATGCCTGTCACCGCTGGCACGATCGCGGCGCTCGCCAGCGATTGGGCGACCTGGGAAAAGGTGACGGCCCAGAAATTTTGCGAGATCAGGATGATTGCAGATGCCAGCACCACGCAGATGCCGGGGATGACGACCCACATGCGCTTGTTGCGGCTGGAATCGATTAAGCCGCCGATCGGGGTGGTGATCAACATGCCCGCGACGTTGCCGATCGTCAGTGCAGTGCCGATCAATCCACTCGCCCAGCCGCGCTCCTGGAGGAAGACGCCGACGAACGGCCCGATGCCCGACTGCATGTCGGCCATGAAGAAGTTGAGCGCGAATAGGGGCCAGATACGAGACGGTGAAGGGCGCGATGTCATCGAGACGCTGAACGCAATGCTGCCGATCGAATAGGATCTCGCATGAGGCGGAGGGTTCGGGCCCATAGATGCCCGGGCGGACCAGAACCTAACCTGCGCTCGTCGCGTTGGTTCCGATCGCCCTTGCGATCGCAGGACCGCGACGTCATGTCATACTTGCGACTGTCTCAATCAGGATCTCGGCCATGCCACTCTGGACTTGCGAAACCTGCGGCGCGCAATTTCCGGACAGCGGACGTCCGCCCGCATCCTGTCCGATCTGCGAGGACGAACGGCAGTTTGTGGGCTGGAAAGGGCAAAGTTTCCTGACGCGCGAGGCGCTGGCAGAACGCCACGGCGTCGTCTGGCGCGACGATCTCGGCCTGACCGGCCTCTCGCTCGAGCCGAGCTTCGCTATCGGCCAGCGCGCGCTGCTGGTCCCGCTCAGCGGCGGCTGCATGATGTGGGACTGCATACCGCTGGCAACACCAGAGGCGATTGCGCATGTGCGTTCGCTCGGCGAACTGAAGGCGATCGCGATCTCGCATCCGCATTATTATGGCGCGCTCGCCGACTGGAGCGAGGCGTTCGGCGGCGTGCCGGTCTATCTACACGCAGATGATCGCCAATGGGTGACGCGGCCGCATGCATCGATCGTGCACTGGACCGGCGATTACCACCGCATCTCCGACGACGTGCTGCTGCTGCGCACCGGCGGTCATTTCGCCGGTGCCACCGTGTTGCACTGGCGGCATGGTGCGGACGGCAGGGGCGCGCTGCTCACCGGCGATATCGTGCAGGTGACGATGGATCGCCGGTTCGTCAGCTTCATGTATTCCTACCCCAACTACATGCCGCTCAACGCCGCCGCGGTGCGGCGGATCGCATCTGCCGTCGAGCCGCTCGCCTTCGACCGCATCTATGGCGCCTGGTGGGGCCGCAACGTCGCCGCAGGCGCCAAGGCCGCTTTTGCTGCCTCGGTCGCACGCTATCTGGCGGCCATCGCCTGAGTCACATGCCGGTTTGGGAGCGCTTGCCGCGCCAGAATAACTGTACTATAAGTACATTATTGAGTGCGGGCGCGATGGCGCGCTGGTGGATTCGGCATGATCGGTGCATTGCCAAACGCCGCACGCCTTGCGATGCGTGAGCGGGAGTTTGGCCCATGACGGCAGCGAGCGATTACGAGATATTCGAGGCCGGCGACGTCACGCTCCAGTCCGGCACCGTCTTTCCCGGGCTGAAGCTCGCCTACAAGACTTATGGAACGCTGAGCTGGGCCAGGGACAACGTCATCCTCTACCCGACCTCCTTCAGCGCGCAGCACGTCGACACCGAATGGCTGATCGGGCCCGACGGCGTGCTCGATCCAACACGCTACTTCATCATCATACCGAACCTGTTCGGCAACGGCCTGTCCTCATCGCCGTCGAATACCGCCGCGCCGTTCCCGAAGGTCACCTATCACGACGCGATCTCGGTCCAGCACCGGCTGCTCACCGAATGTTTCGGCATCTCGAAGCTCGCGCTGGTCTATGGCTGGTCGATGGGCGGTATGCAGGCCTATCATTGGGTGGCGCTGCACCCTGATATGGTGGAGCGCGCAGCGATCGTCTGCGGCAGCGCGCGCTGCGCGCCCTATAATCATGTCTTTCTGGAAAGCGTGAAGGCCGCCCTGACCGCCGATCCCGCCTTCCGCGATGGCCGCTTCGTCGAGAAGCCCGTCGCCGGCTACCGCGCGATGGGACGTGTCTATGCCGGCTGGGCGATGTCGCACGGCTTCTATCGCGACGAGATTTGGCGCGACGCCGGTTTCACCTCGCTCGAAGATTATCTCGTGCGTGGCTGGGATGCCGCCTTTGCGCGACGCGACGCCAACGATCTCCTGGCGCAGATCGAGATCTGGCAGAATGGCGATGTCAGCCGCTGCGCCGCATTCGGTGGCGATTTCGGCCGCGCGCTCGCCGCGATCAAGGCACATATGTTGCTGATGCCCGGTGCGACCGATCGCTATTTCGACGTCCGCGACAACGAAGATGAGCTCGGCCGGTTGACCAGCGCGAAATCGGCGGTATTGCATCCGATCCCGTCGCTGCACGGCCATCGCGCCGGCAACCCCGTCAACAATCCGCGCGATCAGGCTTTCATCAAGGCCGAGATCGCAGCGCTTCTCAGCAGGTAGGCAGGCATTCGGACATGGCTGACACAACCGTTTCAGATCCCGGCCATCGCTTGAAACCGCTGACACCGGCGATGCTGCGCCAATTGTCGGTCCGCTCCGACCTCAGGGGCGCGGCGCAGAGCCTCGGTCATTATGGCGCGATCGTGCTGGTGGGCATGCTGATTTGGATGGTCGCATCGCGCCATGGCGTGCTCTGGGCGCTGCCGTTGATGGCTGTGCAGGGCTATATCGTTGCCTTCCTGTTCATGGCGGTGCACGAGACAGCGCACAAGACCGCTTTCAAAAGCCGCGGCCTCAATCTCGCTGTTGGCTATCTCTCGGCTTTCATCATCGGATTGCCTTACGAATATTATTGCCTGTTCCACTGGGATCACCACCGCTACACCCAGGATCCGGACAAAGACCCCGAGCTGATCGTCGGCGTGAAGCCGAAATCCGACACCCAGCTCGCGATCGCCTATAGCGGCCTGCTTCAGGTCGCCGGCCGGCTATGGCTGATGCTCGGCCATGCCGTCACCGGCAAGGTCGTCGTGCCCTGGATCCCTGAGAGCAAACGCGCCATCATCGTGGCCGAGGCGCGCGCCTATGTCGCGCTCTACGCGATGTTGCTTGCGCTGTCGCTGTGGCTCTCGTCGGCCATGCTGCTCTGGGTCTGGACCGTCCCGCTCGTGGTCGGGCAGTTGTTCCTGCGGCCCTATCTCTACGCCGAGCATACTGGCTGCGACCGCACCCGCAGCGCCTTCCAGAATACCCGCACGACCTATACCGGCGCGATCGTCAAATGGTTCGCGTGGAATATGCCCTATCATATCGAGCATCACGCCTATCCCTCGATCCCCTTTCATGCGCTGCCGAAGCTGAACGAGATCGTCGATAGCGAGATCGTCCATCGCGGCCGCGGCTACATCAGAACGACGCGCGAGACCTGGGCCTGGTTTCGTCGGCAGCGGCAGCTTGGCTAGCTAGCTCAACGCAAAGGCCCCGATCGCGGAGCGATCGGGGCTCTGTCGACGATGCGAGGTATCAGTAGATCCCGTAGGCGCAGACATTCACGACGCGCACGCGCAGGCCGTGACGGGTCTGGATGAGGCGCTCCTGGTAACAGTTGCTGACGCCGGTGTTGACGTAGACGCCGCCAAAGCCCCAGCCGGGACCCCAATGGTGATGGCCCCAATGGTGATGGAAGCCGCCGGCCGAGGCGGCGGTGGGGGCGAGCGCGGCAACGCCGAGCGAGCCGGCAGCGATCAGACCAAGTGCAAGCTTACGAAACATCTTCATTCTCCATTTGGCGCAGTGCCATTGTTGTGTCCCTGCATCTCGGTCGGACCGAGACGCGAATGCGTTCATGGCGTTGGCTGAGAATCGTGTTTCAGGATTGTTTCGTGCGCCGCGACAATAGTGCCGCCGTCAGGCTTTCCGCGTCACGTGATAGCGTGCGGCCATCGCCTGCGTCAGCTCGATCATCTTGTCGCGGAGATCGGCGGGCTCCAGCACTTCGGCCTCGGGGCCCAACCGCAGCAGTTCGGCCGCGGCATGCCATGACGTCTTGCCGACCGGGACCCTGGCGATGCGCCAGCCGTCTGCGTCGGCGGTAGCTTCAAGCTGCGTGCGTGCCTTGACGTAAGGCTGGCTCAACGCGTCCAGCAGCTTGACGCCGAATGGCGACAGCCGGACGATCGCCACATTGGGGTGCATCTCGGCCTCGAGACGAAGTGTCGCGGCCTGCCAGTAAGAAGCGAGATCGAACCCGGCGGGACGATCGAAGCGATCGTCGAGCGCCGTGCAGTCGAGCACCCGCGCAACGCGGTAGGTGCGCACATTGCCGTCGACTTGCCCTGCGAGATACCAGCTGCCGCCCTTCAGCACGAGGCCGAGCGGAGCGACGCGGCGCTGCTTCTCAGCGCGCCAGCTCTGGTAGCGGATCTTGATCAGCGTCCCGCGCAAAGCTGCGCCAGCGATGGTGCGCAGATGCTTTGGCTCTTCGGCCTCGCCGAACCAGCCCGGCGCGTCCAGGTGAAATCGCTCCTGCATCCGTCCGGCGTCCTCGCGCAGATTCGCGGGCAGCGCCGCCATCAACTTGTTCTGCGCGGCGATCATCGCGGCGTCGAGCCCGAGCGCCGCGGCCGGGCCCGGCAATCCCGCCAGGAACAGCGCGCCTGCCTCGCTTTGCGACAGTCCGTTCAGCCGCACGCGATAGCCGTCGAGCAGGCGATAGCCGCCCTCGGCGCCGCGGTCGGCGTAGACAGGCACGCCGGACGCAGCGAGCGCATCGATGTCGCGATAGATCGTGCGCACCGACACCTCGCAGGCTTCCGCCAGCTCGGGCGCGGTGACCTGCCCCTTGGCCTGGAGGGTGGTGAGGATCGACAACATCCGGCTCGCGCGCATGATCTCCTTAGATCATACCTGACACAAGATGTCAGGTATGCTCCGCTACAAGCTGCACTATAGCCAAAAGGCCAGATGGGAGACCCGCCATGACCGATCCGAACCGCATCACGCTGTATTATTCGCCCCAGAGCCGCGCCACCGGCACGCGGGTGCTGCTGGAGGAGTTGGGTGCCCCCTATGATCTCCATGTCCTCAACATGAAGGCCGGCGAGCAGCGCAAGCCCGCCTATCTCGCCATCAACCCGCTCGGCAAGGTGCCCGCGGTCCGCCACGGCGAGGCGCTTGTGACCGAGCAGGTCGCCATCACCATCTATCTCGCCGATCTCTTCCCGCAGGCGGGGCTGACGCCCGCGTTGAACGATCCGCTGCGCGGGCCCTACCTGCGCTGGATTGCCTATTACGGCTCATCCTTCGAACCGGCCCTCATCGACAAGTTCATGCAGCGCGAGCCGGCGCCGATCACGCAATCGCCCTATGCCGATTACGACACCATGCTGGGCGCCCTCGAGACGCAGCTGGCGAAGGGGCCGTATCTGCTCGGCGAGCGCATGACGGCGGCGGACGTGCTGTGGGGCGTCGCGTTAAGCTGGACCATGATGTTCGGTATCGTGCCGAAGAAGGACGTTTTCGTCCGCTATGCCGAGCGCATGACATCGCGGCCTGCGTTCCAGCGCATCAATGCGGCGGATGAGGAGATGGCCGCGCAGCATGCGGCGGCCGCTGGAGGGTGATGGGTCGCGCGCCCGCGGCGCGCTGGTCGGGACGACGATGCAATATGGGGCGGCATCGTCGGCCACAAGCTCTCAAAACCGCGGCGGCCGCTTCTCCGCGAACGCCTTGATGCCTTCCTTGATCTCGTCGCCGCGCATACTGTCGCGGTGACGCTGGTCGGCGGCGGCTTCGTCCAGCTCCCCGCGGGCGAATTCGTTGATGGCGCGCTTCATGCCGCGCATCGCCTGCGGCGCGTTGCCGGCGAGGATAGTGGCGAGCCTGTCGACCTCCTCGTCCAGGAATTCCAGCGGCTCCATGGCAGTGAGATAGCCGATGCGCAGCATTTCGGGAGCGCTGATCTTCTGCGCGGTCAGAAACAGTTTCTTGGCATTGTCGACGCCGAGCCGGGTCACGTAGCGTTTGATGCCGCTCGGGTAATAATGCAGCCCGAGCCGCGCCGCCGGCATGAACATCTCGGCGGTGTCGACGCCGATGCGGAAATCGCAGGCCAGCGCGAGGTCGGTCGAGCCGCCATAGACGCCGCCGTTGAGCCGGCAGATCGTCGGTACGCCCAAATCCTCGAGCCGATTGACGACCGCCTCGAAAGCCGAGCCCGCGCTCTGCTGCTCCTGGGCGCTGACAGCGCGTTCCGCCACCGAATTGAGATCGTAGCCCGCGGAGAAGGCGCGCCCGGTGCCGGTGAGCACCAGCACGCGGATCTCAGGATCGCTCTCGATTCGGTCGAACAATTTGACCAGTTCGCCAAGATCCTCCGCCTGGAGCCGGTTGAGATGCTTTGGTCTATTGAGGCGGATCGTGGCGCGTGCGCCAGTGATTTCGAGCACGGGGCTGGTCGCGTCGGCTGCGTCCGACATTCTTGTCTCCATTCATGTGTTTTCGAGCGCGCGCCGCTTCGCCTCGGCGTCGATGGTCTTGGCGAGCTCGGGATGCCGCGCCATCAGCACGCGGAAATCGACGAGGTCGAGCACCAACAGCCGCGACACTTTCGTGGTCGAGACATTGGCGCCGCGCTTGTTGTTGCCGAGCAGCGCCATCTCACCGAAGAAGGCACCCTCGCCGAGCTGCACCTTCTTGCCGGGCAGGTCGACCTCGACCTCGCCGGCGGCGATGAAATACATGCAGTCGCCTTGCGTGTCCTTGCGGATGACTACGGTGCGTGCTGGCAGCTCCATGGTACGCAGCATGTGGGTGACGTCGGCGATGGCCGCAGGCCCGAGCGCCGCGAAGAACGGCACCTTGCTGACGGATTCCCAGGTCTTGAGGAAATTGTCGCGCCTGGTCTCCGCGGCAAAGCCGGTCGCCAGAATACCGGTCCATAGCCCGAACACGCCGAGGCCGGAGATCATGACCAGCGCCGCCACCATGCGTCCGAGTGGAGTGATCGGCACGACGTCGCCATAGCCCGTCGTCGTCAGTGTGGCGACGGCCCACCATAGCGCGGCAGGGACGCTGCCAAACGTCTGCGGCTGCACGTCCCGTTCCAGGAAATATTCGGCGACCGAGGCGAGGAAGATCACCATCAAGAAGATCACGAGCACGCTGATCAGCGGTCCCGATTCCAGCACCAGCACGCGGCGCAGCTGCCGCAAGCCCGGAATGCCCGGCACCACCTTCAGCACCCAGAGCACGCTGAGCAGCCATGCCGTCTTCGGCTCGACGCCGAGAACCAGCGCAGTCGGCACGGCCAGCGCTCCGACCGCGTCGACGATGCCGGCCGAGGACGACATGTAGAGCGAAAGCCGCCCCTGCCGCGCCATATGGCGCAGCCGGACCAGCCACTCGAATACGAAATAGAGGAGGCAGGCCCACAGCAGGATATCGACCCAGCGGCGCGACGCCTCATAAGCCGGATTGACCGTCAGCAGCACCATGCCGAGCACGCCAACGCCGACGGCCACATAGGCCGCCTTGGTCATGTTGCGGCCGGCCGTGGCGGCCGCGAACTGGGCCAGAGCGGAGATCAGCGGCTTGGACATGGGGAAGGCGGCTCGGTTCTGGCTCGTGGTCCCGGCTGGGACTTCAGGACCAAAGTGCCCGCCCGGGCCTAGGCCGTCAACGACGGCCTCGGGCCGCAGCGTCGTCGGGGGCGGACACTGAGGGCAGGCAAGGTGCCTGGCGGAGCGCCAAGCCGAGAGACGCTACCTGAAATGCGGTGGCTCGTCGTAGCCGCGGCGGCTGCTGAAAAACAGCAGCACCATCAGGCCAATGCCGACGACGACGGAAAATCCGGCCCCCAGCGCGAGGGCCCAATAGCCTTCCGCCGGGATCGGCTCGCCTTCGACCGCCATGGCGGAATAGGCGAAATAGCCAACCGCCGCCAGCATTCCCAGCAGGAAGATGACGAGGAGTGTACGCATGGCGCGTTCTCCGGTTGCAATCCGGGAGCCAACGGTTGTGGCTGGTGACGGTTCCTGAGTTCCTGCCGTCGATCTCCCGGGCAGGACGTCCGTCAGCCCGAGCTGAGGGCATCAAACCCGCGGATCAGGCGCTCTGGGCAGTCTTGACCACCACGACATTGCTATCGTCGTGCTGGGGCGAGCCGGCATCGCGGGCGGCCTGTTCATTCTCACTGGCATGACGTTTCAGATAGTCGCGGCGCATCCCGATCTCGTCGCGGACGAGCTCATAGCCGAGCTTGAAGGTATCGAGCCCGTCGGTGCTGATCGTACCGTCTCTGAGTCCAATGACGGCCCCGCGCAAGATGCTCTCCAACTCATCCTGGAGGCACTCGAGCTGATCCAGCGAATGGGCGTGCTCGATCCGCTCGCCGATGTCGAGAATGGCGGTGGAGAGCTCGCTGGCCTTCTCCGGCGCGATCCTCGTGATCTTGGCGTAGATCGCAGCGAAGATCGAGCCGATGATGCTGAACGCGGCGGCGCCCAGATACAGCAGGTCGCTGTACTTATCCATGAACGACTTGGTGTCGTCGTTGATGTAATCGGCGGCGCCCCGATGCGCGATCACGAAGGCATCCTTCTCGACAGAGGCCGGCTCTATCCTGGTGGCAAAGCCGTTGTCGAGCCCGAGCGCGGATTTGTTCTCGTAGACGATGCGCGCGAGCTCGCCTGCGGTGGTCGGCGACATCCTCGATTGTGCGACCAGGAGCCATTCGAGCCCGATGGTGTCGAGATCGTCCTCGGGAATTTGCGGGGATGTCGATAACGTGCCCGCTGTCAGCGTCTCGTCGGAAATGCCCGGGAATTTGCGCGCCAGGGCCTTGGCCTCATCGATCGCGTTGAGCGTGAAGCCGCCGCGCTTGGCGACCTGCTGATAGGACTTGTCCCTGACAGCTCTGGAGGCGTGGACGATGGCAATCACCGCGCCAAAGCCATTTGCCGGGGCAAACAGCTTGTCGAACGTTGCGCCCTGCGGCGCCATCTGGATTTTCGTGGCATCGGGGCCGTCGGGGACGTCGAGAACACTGCGGACGAAGGCGAGCGAGGATTCGTTCTCGGCGAGGACCGCGACCTTCTTCTTTTTCAACTCGGCGAGCGACTTGATCTTCTGTTGCCGGGACCAAGCAGGAGCACGAGATCGTGCTCGAGGACCGCAAGCGTGCGCGCCCGCAGCGGCACTTTTGCGTCCGTGCGCAGCACGGCGAGGTCGGCCTGCTTGCGGTCGAACTGTGCGATCGCCTTGCCGTTGTCCGCATTGTTGGCAATCTTGATCCGAAAGCGCGAGGCGTTGTTCTTCAGGAGAGCGGCGAGCTTGGCCGCGAACAGCGCCTCGTCGCTATTGGGCCCGCCGACGGCAAAGGTCAGCGTTTCCGAATTGTGCACCAACGTGCGGCCGGCCCAGACGGTGGCAAGCGACAGCAGCAGAGTCAGCACGACGTAGAGGAAAACCTGCTGCTGGTTGGTCTTGATCACTTTGGGGCGCCGGGGCGGAGGCTCGATCGGTGATGCGGTGGGGCCTTCAGCACTCATGGCAGCACTCTGGCCTTATTCTTTGGCTGGCGGCGGCGCGTGGACGGGAAGCGCAGCGGGCGCTTGTAATTCGTAAACGCCTGAAAAAAGAACGTATTTCTCTACCGGTGATGATAGCGCCAAGGTCGCGGAATGCAAATTTCGAGCCGTAGGTAACCTTACTCGGCGCCACCGCGGCGATTGGTCATCCTATCACCAGTTAGCCACAGTTGATGATTTTCCGGTTCCCCCCGGCTGCATTCCGCCGCGGGAGATGTCATAAATCACAGGTCCCGGCCGTTTGACCGGTCCAAGAAGAAGTTGCGCTGAACGCTCCAATTTTTCTTGTCACGTCATGAGGGCGTCAGCTTGTCGTTTCCACCCATGTCATCGGCGGTTCCGGTTGAAGCGCTCATTGGCTGGATGCTGCTGCTCACCTTCAAGCACATCATCGCCGATTTCGTCCTCCAGACCGCCTGGATGGCGCAGGGTAAGGATCAGAAGCACGGCTGGGCCCTGCCGCTTTTGGTGCACTGCCTCGTTCACCTTGCGGTTGCGTTGCCGCTGATCCTGATCGTGGCCCCGAAATTCTGGTTCGTGGCATTCATCGATTTCGTGATCCACATCACGATCGACCGCGCCAAGGGATTGGTCTCGGCCAATTTCGGTGTCGACATGGCGCACCCCTGGTTCTGGACCCTGATCGGCGTCGATCAGGCACTGCATCACCTCACCGGCTTCGGCCTCTCCATCTTCATGGCGGCGAACTGAGCCCGGGCTAGCGCGATGCGGGGCAATTCCTGACCGGCATAAAGGCGCGGCCAGAGCGCTGTGGCGGCAGTCGCGTCCCGCGATTCGCGGCCAGGGCGCAAGGACCCCGGGTGACTACCGGGCGGCGTGGTTAACCTTTCGTTAGAGAATTGCGCGGCATCTTCCGTACACGAGGGAGAACTGCAATGTTTTCAAGCCGCGACACCTTTGAAAGCGATTTCTGCCCGGTCCGCGACGAGCTCCTTGGCGAGATGTACCGCGCCAGCGAGAGTGGCCTGCCAAGGTTGGTCGAGAGTGTTGCCCCTGACGCGCGCGCCAGGCTGGCGCTGTTCTGCTATCGCCGCAGCCATCTGCATCCGCTGGCGCTCGCGATCGCCGCAAGCTGTAGCGAGCGCGACCTGATCGAGAACGGCGGCCGCGTCGGTTCGACGCTCTATGCGCTGTCGCGCGCAGGCGCTGCGAAATCCTCGCCGTCGCTCTCGGGCGGGCGCAAGCCGATCACGCTGTCGACCAAGCCGCTCTCGGTGCTGGCCCCGCTCGAGGACGAGCTCGACGACGAGATCAGCGGCGAGATCGGCGTAGCCGTTCCGGCTTAGACGGCCTCTAGCGCCGGGAGCCCGAATTTCCGCCGCGCCATCGTGCATTCGGCGTCACCCGGCATGCAGGTGCGGCACACCTCCGGCCGCACCGCGTAGATGCCGCATGCCGTCGTCGTGCCGATCTCTCCCTTTAACGCCGAGCAGCGATCGCCCTCGCAGCGCATCCCGGATTGGCGCGCGTTGACGAGCGCCTCCGGGATAGCTGCAAGCTCTTCGTCGCTCTCGATCGAGAAGCGCGGCCAGTTCGCCGAATAGCCGCAGCAGGCACCGCAACTCTGGCAACAGCTCGACGGATCGAGCGGCGAGATCTGTTCCATCGTGGTCACGTGTCCTTTGGCGGACCCCAGACCAGGCTCTGCCGCCATCTTGCGCGCAGCACGTCGCGCCGCTCCGGATATTTTTCGTCGAGATAGGTCGCCTCCACCACGCGGTCGGTGCGGAAGCTGCGGAAGTCGCTGCGCAGCTCGCACCAAGCCGCGAGCAGGCGCACGGCTTCGAGATAGCCGACCGAAATCGGCCAGATCATGCGCTCGCTGGCGCGGCCCTGCTCGTCGCGATAGCGCAACATAATCTTCTTGCCTTCGTGGATCTGCGTGCGCGTGCGCGCCATGTCGAGGCGGTCCGGCTCCCTGTTCCAGCTTGGCCGCGCGCGGCTCGCCGGCTCCAGCACGAAGGGACGCAGGCGCTCGGGGACGGTGTCGGCGATCTTGGCCATCAAATCTTCGGCGGCGCGCGCCAGCGCGGAATCGGCATGGCCCGCGACCCATTGCGCGCCCAGCACTGCTGCCTCGATCTCGTCGGGCGTCAGCATCAGCGGCGGCAGGTCGAAACCCTTTTCCAGGATGTAGCCCATGCCGGCTTCGCCGCGAATCGGGACGCGCTGGCCGATCAGCGTTGCGATGTCGCGATAGATGGTGCGCTTCGAAGTCTCGAGCTCGGCCGCGATCGCGTCCGCCGTCAGCGGTTTACGCGTACGCCTCAGCACCTGGATGATCTGAAACAGCCGGTCGGCACGTCTCATGACTGGTCTCTTGTTCGTGGTCTTTTCAAAAGGCGGCGCGCGGCTGCTGACAGGATGTTGGCAGCAGGGGAGTTCTATACCGGGACAACACGTCGACTGAAGAGGATTTGTCCATGATCATTCCAACCCATTTCGGCTCGGCCGGTCCGCTGTGGCGCGCCCAGATGTGGCAGGCCCGGGGGCTTCGCCGCCTCGTCTCGTTCGATCTCATGGCTGCTGACCTCCGATTTGCGTTCGCAAGCGTGGTGGCACGCTCGCTGATCCAGGCTGCGGACGCGCTCGTCCACCACGTCATGGCCCGCGCCTGGCAGGGGGCCCGTTTTGCAGAAGATATCACGGCTGCTGCCACCATGGTGGCAGCAGCCGGCAGATAGGTTCCGGCAGTTTTCGGTAGGTTCAGGAGAGGTTTCATGATCACGCTTTACGGCTTTGGCACCGGCTTCGGCCTGCCGGAAATCAGCCCCTTCGTCACCAAGACGGAGGTGCAGCTCAAGATGGCGGGGCTGCCCTACCGGAAGGAGCGCGCGATGCCGCCCGCTTCGCCCAAGGGGCAGCTGCCCTTCATCGACGACGGCGGCGAGGCGGTGGCCGATTCCACCTTCATCCGCGCCCATATCGAGCGGCGCTACGGCTTCGATTTCGACGCCGGCCTGTCGCTGACCGAGCGCGCACAGGCCTGGGCGTTCGAGCGGATGATCGAGCACCACGTCTATTGGGCACTGGTCGGGGCGCGTTGGGTCGATCCGGTCAATTTCGCCAAGGGCCCGTCGCATTTTTTCGACGGCGCGCCCGAGCACAACCGTGAGAAGCTGCGCGAGGACGCGCAATTCCGTGTTGCCGAGAATTATCTGCTCTCCGGGTTGGGCCGCCATGCGCCCGACGACGATGTCGATCTCGCCGTGCGCTCGCTGTTCGCGCTCTCGGTGCAGCTCGGCGACAAGTCGTATCTGATGGGCAGCAGGCCCTGCGGTGTCGATGCCACCGCTTTCGGCGCACTTGCCGGGATCCTGACGCCGTTCTTCGAATCGGCCTTGCGCAAGCGCGCCGAGGGATTTCCGAACCTCACCGCCTATGTCGACCGCATGATGGACACGTATTATCCGGAGTTCGCCTGGACCCCGCTGCGGCAGGCGGCTTGAGACGCAATTCGCGTCCACCGCTCGCTGCACCTCTCCCGCTTGTTTGGGGGAGGTGGTCGGCGCGAAGCGCCGGGTGAGGGTCTCAACCGTAAAACGGAAGAGCCGGCCCATCGGGCCGGCTCTTCTCTTTGGGAAACCTTCGCCGTGGCTACTTCACCAGCGAGTACTTGCCGTTCTTCACCGTGAGCAGGATGCGCGAGCGGTCGTCGAGGCCGTAGCGGTCCTTTTCGGTGAAGTTGTAGACGCCCTGGCTTGCCGCCAATTCCTTCTCCGTCAGCAAGGCCTGACGAATCGCTTCGCGGAATTCCGGCGTACCGGGCTTGGCCGTCTTCAATGCCGCCGGAATGATACGCTTGAGGATCTCGAACGCATCGTAGGAATGGCCGGCGAACTGGCTGCGGCTGTTCGGACCATACTTGGCTTCATAGGCCGAGTTGAGTGCGAGTCCCGGCTTCTTGGTCAGCGCGGTGTCCGGTTGATCTTCCGGGTCCATCACCGGACCCGAGGCCATCAGCACGCCCTCGGCCGCTTTGCCGGCGATGCGGATGAAGTCCATGCTGGCCGCGCCATGGGTCTGGTAGATCAGGCCCTGATAGCCGCGCTCGCGCAGCTCGGTCTGCGGCAGCGCGGCCGCGGTGCCGGAGGCGCCGACCAGGATCGCGTCGGGATTGGCGGCGACGAGCTTCAGCACCTGACCGGTCACCGAGGTGTCGGGACGGGCGAAGCGCTCCTCGTCGACGATGGTGATGCCCATCGGCACGGCCTGGGCCTTGAGGTCGTTGAACCAGAGGTCGCCATAGGAGTCGGAATAGCCGATATAGCCGAGGGTCTTCACGCCCTTGGCCTTCATGTGGTCGTACAGCACCTTGCCCACGATCGGGATCGGCTGCGGCATCGCCACCGACCATTTCATGCGCTCCGGCGTAATCGGGAAAGGCGCGAGGCCGAAATGCGGAATGCCGGCCTCGTTGGCGACGTTGGAGACCGCGATGGTCGGCGGCGTCAGCGCCGAGCCCATGATGATGTCGGCCTTGGATTCGGTCACGAAGCGGCGGGCGTTGGTGGTCGCGGTGGTGGGATCGCCGCCATCATCGAGCACGATCACTTTCAGCGGCACGCCGCCGATCTCCTTCGGCACGAATTCCAGCGCGTTGCGTTCGGGAATGCCGAGCGCAGCGCCCGGGCCGGTCGTGGTGGTGGTGATGCCGATGGTGATCTCGCTGGTCTGAGCCAGCGCGGGCAGGGCCGGCAGCGCCAGCGCGGCCGCGGTGACGACAGCGGTCAGGTAAAAGCGTTTCATCTATTCCTCCCTTTACGTTCTTCTTTGAAAGCAGAAATCGGGGGGTAATTCAGCCCCCTCTTTTGGTGATGCGGCGATTAGCTCCGGGCTCTAACTCCCCGTGAATTTGGCTACCATTTCCGCGGGGAACGGTGCCGATTTCAGCTTGTCGAGGTTAACGGGATCGCGCCCGACCAGGACGCGGGTCTCGAATCCCTCGAGCGCCAGCGCGTCACCCTTGTAGACGTTGTGCTTCACCTCGAAGCTCGAGCGCTTGATGCTCTCGATTCTGGTCTCGATCGTGATCCAGTCGCCGTAGGTCGAGGGGATGTAAAACTTGGCCCGCGTGTCGACCATGGGAATCCCCACCAGGCCGTATTTGCGGACTAGATCCTGTTTGGAGAATCCAGCGACCTCGAACAGGGTCGACGTCGAATCGTCGAACATCGCGAAATAACGCGGGTAGTAGACGATATTGGCGGGGTCGCAATCGCCCCACTGGATCTGGACGTCGCGCCTGTTCACGAACATGCGACGCGCCTTATTTCGGCGCCATGCGCAGCGAGCCGTCGAGGCGCACCACTTCGCCGTTCAGATAGGCATTCTCGACCATGTGCAGCGCGAGCGCGGCGAACTCGTCGGCGTTGCCAAGCCGGCGAGGGAAGGGGATCGCGGCGGCGAGCGAATCCTGGGCTTCCTGCGGCAGGTTGGCGAGCAGGGGCGTGAGGAACAGGCCCGGCGCGATCGTCAACACGCGGACGCCGAATTGTGCGAGCTCGCGCGCGATCGGCAGCGTCATGCCGACGATGCCGCCCTTCGAGGCCGAATAGGCGGATTGGCCGATCTGGCCATCATAGGCGGCAACCGAGGCGGTGTTGATGATGACGCCGCGCTCGCCGGTTGCCTGCGGTTCGAGCTTGGACATTTCGGCGGCGGCAAGGCGCAGCATGTTGAAGGTGCCGATCAGATTGACCTTGATCACCTTGTCGAAATCAGCGAGCGCCATCGGACCGTCGCGGCCGACCACGCGTTTTGCAACGCCGATGCCGGCGCAATTGACCAGCACGCGGGCTGGGCCGTGGGCCTTGATCGCCTGCGCGATGGCGGCTTCAGCCGAGGCGGCATCGGAAACATCGCAGGTCACGGCCACACCCTTGATCTCGGCGGCAACCGTCTCCGCGAGCTTGGCATTGAGGTCGCACACCGCGACCTTGGCGCCCTGCGCCGCCAGTTTTCGCGCGGTCGCCGCGCCCAATCCCGATGCGCCGCCGGTGACGATGGCTGGCTGATCCTTCAACAACATGGCGTTCTCCTAGAGCGATGGTTTCTTACCCGACCGATATCACACGGTCGAATGGATTGGCAGCATAGAGCTCGTCGATCAATGCAGCGCGATGCTCGAGCACGGCGCGCTGGTTGATCGAGCCCTTGTCGGTGACCTCGCCCTTGTCGATCGAGAGCGGCGTGTCCATCAGGATCGCGCGCGTGATCCGTGTGGACGAGCCGGTCGCCGAAGACAGGAAACCGGTCAGGCGTTCGCGGAACGCCTCGCGCACGAGCCGGTCGCGCGCAGCGACGACGAGATCGTCGGCGGGCAGCGTCGGATTGATCAGCCGGCAACCGTCGAGGTCGAGCACCACGAGCGCAGAGATCTCGTCACGGTTGATGCCGGCGATGACGACATCGCGCACCAGCGGCGCGCAGGCCGCAACGAAGCGCGCGCGCAAGGGGCCGACGCTGACCCAGGTGCCGCTGGCGAGCTTGAAGTCTTCACTGACGCGCCCGTCGAAGTCGAAGCCGGCGTTGAGATCGTTGGGATCGGCGGGCTTGAGCGCGTCGCCCAGCTTGTAAAATCCTTCCTCGTCGAACGACTTCGCGCTGATGTCGGGCTGGCGCCAGTAGCCGGGCATCACGTTCGGCCCCTTGGCGCGGACCTCGAGCTTGCCGTTGTTCGGCACCAGTTTTGCGTCATTGCCTGACACCGGGAGCCCGACATGGCCGGAGCGGCTGGTGCGCGGATTGACGGACATGAAGAACGGCGCGGTCTCGGTGGCACCTAAGCCGGTCAGCATCGGCACGCGATAGCCCTTCTCCTTCACCGCGAGCTCGTCGAGGCTGTTCCAGACGAAGGGCGACAGCGCCGCGCCCGAGAAGAACATCGCATGCAGCCGGTCGAAAAACTTTGCGCGCAGGCCCTGGTCGTCGCGCAAATACGGCAGCAGCGATTCGTAGCCTTTGGGTACGTTGAAATAGACCGTCGGCGAAATCTCCTGGAGATTGCGCACCGTTTCCTCGATGCCGCCGGGCACCGGCTTGCCGGCGTCCAGATACATCGAGCCGCCGTTGTAGAGCGTCAGCCCGATATTGTGGTTGCCGCCAAAAGTGTGATTCCAGGGCAGCCAGTCGACGATGACGGGCGGCTCGTCCTTGAGGAAGGCGAGCGTCTCGCGCAGCATCACCTGGTTGGCGCAGATCATGCGCTGGGTGTTGATGACGGCCTTGGGATTGCCGGTCGAGCCCGATGTCAGCAGGAACTTTGCGATCGTGTCGGGGCCGATCCTGCCGTGGACGCCGTCGAGATCGCTGCGGATCGGCGTCGCCATGAGGTCGGCGAGGAGGGTGACGTCGCGGCCCGGCACCTTGCCATAGGACGCGGCGATCTCGGTGCCGAGCGAGACATTGGCGGCGAGCGCACCGGCGAACTTGTCGGCATCCTCCGCGAAGACAAGGCCGGGCGTCAGCAGCTTCATCAGGTAGGACAGCTTGCCGTAGTCCTTTGACACCAGCGAGTAGGCCGGCGACACCGGGCAGAACGGAATGCCGGCATAGAACGCGCCGAAGGCGAGCAGTGCGTGATCGATCGAATTGCCGGAGAGAATGACGACTGGCCGCTCCGCCGACAGGCCGCGCGCGATCAGGCTTGATGCGATGTGCCGGCTCGCCGTGAGCAGCTCGGCATAGGTGATCTTGCGCCAACCGCGGCCGCCTTCGCGCTCGGCCATGAAGACGCGGTCGGGCGTCGTGTTCGCCCAATGATGCAGGCGGTCGGTGATGCGAAGGGGATAGTCGCCGAGCGGCTGCTTTGGCCTGAGATAGATCGTGCCGTCGTCGCGGCGTTCGATATCGACGAGGGGATCGCCGAACGAGATGGGCCGCAGCGGGAAAGTGCTCGCGCCGCGCTCCATGCTGGAAGAGGACGGCTGCGCGCTCATGACTTCGGCTTCACTTTTGCGGTCTTGTGTTCGAGGAACTCGCGGATCCTGCGCTTGGCCTCCTTGTCGCTCTGCGCGACGGTCGCCATCAGGGATTCCATGAGCAGGCCGGTCTGCGGATTGGCCTCCGCGATCATCGGCAGTGCCTGGAGCACGGCAAAATTCGTCAGCGGCGCGTTGGAGGCCACCTTGGTCGCAAGCTCCAACGCCTTGCCAAGTCCGTTACCGGCATCCGTCAGATATTGCGCAAAGCCGTAGGAGGCGCCTTCGGTCGCGCTATAGACCCGGCCGGTCAGCATCATGTCCATCATCCTGGCGACGCCGATCAGCCGCGGCAGGCGCACCGAGCCGCCACCACCGACGAAGATGCCGCGCTGCCCCTCCGGCAGCGCGAAATAGGTCGAGGGCTCGGCGACGCGGATATGCGCGGCGCAGGCGAGCTCCAGCCCGCCGCCGATCACGGCGCCGCTGAGCGCGGCGATCACGGGCACGCGGCTATACTGGATGCGGTCGAACACCCGGTGCCACATCTGGGAATGGAGCAGGCCGCCGGTCGCGTCGTGCTCGGTCAGCTCGGACAGGTCGAGACCGCTGGAGAAATGGTCACCGATGCCGTGAATGACGACCGCGCCGATATCGTCGGGCAGGGACGCAAAACACTCGCCGATTTCCAGGATGATGCCGTCATTGAGCGCATTGCGCTTGGCCGGCCGGTTCAGACCCACGGTCAGAATCCGGTCCGCCCGCTCGATCCTCAACAGCCCGGAGGCGCCCGCCTTCGCGGTCTCGGCGTTTCCCTGTGTCATTTGCGTCCTTGTCAGAATAGTTATGTTGTATAACGAATTTTGGGGGAGTCAAGGCGGGGGCGGTCCAGGCGCGCCAGAATGCTGCTCCAAAACGCGACGTCGTCCCGGCGAAGGCCGAAACCCATACCCCCCAGGGAGCACTTTGGCGAAGACCCCTTGCCCGGTACTCCGGCCGTCTACAATCGATGGACCACGCGGTAGGGGTCCGGGCCTTCGCCAGGAGGACGGCGGGGTGTGTTTTACATCACCTGGTGCACATCGATCACCACGCGGTCGGCATGGCGCGCGGCTGACGCCACGAAGATATGTTCCATCAGCCAGCGATAGGTCTCGTGCCCGGTCTCGAATCTCGGCACGGTGCGGAAATAGATCAGCTTCGGATCGACCGGCTCGCCGCGCTTGAGCTTTTGCAGCAGCTCCACCGGGCCGAAGCGCATGCCCTTGTTCTCGACATAAACGGTCGCGCCGTCGTCGGTCTGGAAGGCGTATCTGGCTTCGAGGTCGATCAGCTCGTTGGGACGGATGGTCTGGAAGTCGGCGCCGAAGGGGAGCACACGACCGGCGATCGCGCCCGTCACCTCGCCGCCGATGATCGGAATGATGCGTCGCACGCCGATCCCGGTCTCGCCGGCGCTGACGACGTCGCCGATTTTTGCTGTGATGGTGAAGACGTACTTTGTCTCGAGCGTCGGATTGGTCATCGCGTCACCTCGTCAATGCGCCATCATCCGCGTCGGCAGCCAGGTTGCCAGCAGCGGGAAGGCGATCAGGATCACGAGGCGCACCAAATCCGTCGCCACGAACGGGATCACGCCCTTGAAGATGGTGGAGAAGGAGACGTCCTTCACCACGCTCTTAATGACGAAGACGTTCATGCCGACCGGCGGATGGATCAGGCCAAGCTCGACGGTCATGACGATGATGACCCCGAACCAGATCGGGTCGAAGCCAAGATGCATGATCACGGGGAAGATGATCGGCACGGTGAGGATGATCATCGCCATGGCGTCCATCAGGCAGCCGAGCACCAGATACATCACCATGATCAGCGCCAGCACGCCGTAGGGACCGAGGCCGAGCCCGGTGAGGAATTCCGTGACCTTCTGCGGCGTCTGCGTCACCGTCAGGAAGTAGCCGAAGATCAGCGCGCCGATCAGCACCGTGAACACCGCGGCCGCGGTGCGCGTCGCCTGCAGCAGTGAGGCCAGCACCTTCTCGCGGTCGAGCCGGCCGGTCAGCACGCCGATGATGAAGGCGCCGGTGGCGCCGACGCCGCCGGCTTCCGTCGGGGTGAAGCGCGGCAGGAACGGCAGGCCGTACAGGCCGCCGATGACGAACACGAACAGCAGCACCGGCGCCCAGATGTCCTTCAATCCGGCAAAGCGTTCACGCCACGGCAGCACCTTGCCCTTGGGCAGGAAGTCAGGCCTGACATAGCCGATCAGGCCGATCGTGATCATGTACATGGTCATCGCGAGCAGACCCGGGATGATGCCGGCGATGAAGAGCTTGCCGATGTCCTGCTCGGTGATGATGCCGTAGACCGCGAGCACGGTGGAGGGCGGCAACATCGCACCTAACGTCCCGCCGGCCGCGATCACGCCGGTGGCAAAGGACTGTGGATAGCCGAAGCGGCGCATCTCCGGATAGGCGACGGCGGAGAAGGTCGCGGCGGTTGCGACCGAGGAGCCGCAGATCGCGGCAAAGCCGCCGCAGGCACCGACTGTGGCGATGCCGAGCCCGCCGCGCAGATGCCCGACGAAGCCATTGGCGGCGCGGAATAGCTCGCGGCTCATGCCGGAATTGCTGACGAAGGAACCCATCAGCAGGAACATCGGAATGACGCCGAAGGTGTAGTCGGTGACCGTGCGCATCGAAGTCTGGCCAACCAGCTTTAGCGCGGGCGTCGCGCCGACCAGATAGGAGAAGCCGGAGACGCCGACGAGGCCCATGGCCATGCCGACGGGCACGCGCAACAGCATCAGGACAAACAGGGAAACGAAGCCGATTACGGCGACGGCATCGGTGCTCATGATCACTCCGTCGCCTTGATTTTGGGATCGTGCATCTCTTCGGGATGGAAGATCAGCCGGTAGGTGCGAATCGCGATCAGCAGCACGGCGGAGACGTCGCCGATCCATGCGATCGCGAAGAATGGCCAGGTCGGCATGTGCATGTCGAAAGTCTGGACGTTGTCGTTGTAGGTGCCGCGCACCTTGTCGAACAGCGTCCAGGTCTGCACCGTGACGACGAACAGCAGCACCAGCGTTGCGAACACGTCGATCCAGCGCTGATAACGCGGCCCGACATTGCCCCAGACCAGGTCGACCGTGATGTGGGTGCCGCGATAGGAGGTCGCCGCGATGCCCCAGAAGATCAGGATGCCGAGCAGCATGCGGCCGATATCAAAACTGTCGGGAATCGAATAGTTTAGCGTGTTGCGCAGCAGCACCGACAGGAAGATGTCGAGTGCGACGAGGCCGACAAAGCCGGCCGCGATCCATTCGATCGAGTCGATAAAGCGATCCATCCAGGCGCGCTTCATGGGGAAAGAGTCCTTCCGACGAGTTCGAGATGTGCCCGTAATGGAGCTGCGCTCCCTCCCCCGCTTGCGGGGGAGGCATAGGCGGCCTTCGGCCGCCGTTCTTGAAGACAACGCCGATGCGGAGCATCGGCTACGGGAGAGGGTGCTTCCACAATTGAGGACCCCAAGAGGAGAGAGCCCTCACCCGCGCTAGGCGCCGACCTCTCCCGCAAGCGGGAGAGGTGCAGCGAGTGCGCCGCCACAGCGCATCACTCGGCCAGCGCGTTATACTTCTTCAGCGAGGCCTTCAGATCCGCAAGGGCTGCATCCGGATCGGCACCGGCCTTCTTGGCGCCGTCGCTCCAGGTCTTCACCAGCGGCTCGGCGGCCTTCTTCCAGGCCGCGGTCTGCTCGCCCGTGAGCTTGTAGACCTCATGGCTCGATTCCGCCTTTACCTTGTCGATGCCGGCGTCCTCGAACTTGCCCCAGTGCTCGCCGACCGCGCCTGCCATTTCGACCGTGCAATTCTTGTCGATCGCGGCCTTCTGCTTGTCGGACATGGCATTGTACTTGTCCTTATTGATCACGAACACGAAGGTCGTGGTGTAGAGCGGCGCCTCCATGTCGTATTTGGTCACCTTGTCGATGCCGAACAGCACCAGGGAGCCCCAGGGGAAGGTGACACCGTCAGCGACGCCGCGCTCGATGATGTCGCGCACTTCGGGCGCGGAGGACTGCACATTGGTGCCGCCGAGCGAGGTGACGAAATTCGCCATGGTGGCGTGGGCTGGACGGATCTTCAGGCCCTTCACGTCATCGGGAACCACGATCTTCTTGGTGCGCGAGTGGAAGGAGGAGGGCGAGTGGACGAAGGCGAGACAATACTTGACGTCCTTCATCTCTTTCTCGGCATATTTGCGGTACCAGGCATCCAGCCCCATCGAGCCGCCCTTGGCGTCCGAGATCAGGAACGGCAGCTCGCCGGCGCCGATAATTGGGAAGCGGCCGGGCTGGTACCCCGGATTGACATAGGTGACGTCAGCGATGCCATCGCGCGCCATGTCGTAATGGTCGAAGGCTTTGCCGAGTTGCTGGGCCGGAAACACCTTGCCCTTGATAGTGCCGCCGGAGTCCTTCTCGACCGCGGCCGCCCAGTCTTCCAGCGATTTCTGTAGGGGATGCGAGGC
The DNA here is from genome assembly GCF_023073535.1 of Bradyrhizobium sp. 179. Classification (NCBI taxonomy): domain Bacteria; kingdom Pseudomonadati; phylum Pseudomonadota; class Alphaproteobacteria; order Hyphomicrobiales; family Nitrobacteraceae; genus Bradyrhizobium; species Bradyrhizobium sp. 179. Next base: position 85,803 of record NZ_JADPJR010000002.1, read on the forward strand.
CGGCACCCAGTGCGAGATCTTCAAATCGAAGGTCTTGTCCTGCGCGAGCGCAGGCGTCACGCTTGCTGCCAGCAGCAACGCCAGACAGGCTTTCCTCATCACGCGTCTCTCCCTGTTTTCGACGGCGGGCTTCGACGGCCCCGGTCTCATTAATTAACATGTTATCTAATTGGCCGGCGTGTTCAAGCCGGAACTGACGCATGCCTGGCCGCGCCGCCATCTACGTCAGCCATGTTTGCATGGATTTGTCGCGCTGCGACGACGACCGCTCCCCTTTTGCTCAACGATTATATGATATAATTATCGTCAGCCGGCCGCGCGACAAGCAGGCCGCGACGAAAGCCTACAGCATCGGAAGGAGCAAGTATTGCGGACAAAAGTCGCAATCATCGGGGCAGGACCGGCCGGATTGTTGCTTGGGCAACTGCTGCACACATATGGCATCGACAATGTCATTCTGGAACGGCAGAGCCCAGACTATGTGCTCGGCCGCATCCGCGCCGGCCTGCTGGAGGAGGGGACCGTTGCGCTGCTCAACCAGATCGGCGCCGGATCGCGGGCACATGCCGAAGGCCTGGTGCATGAGGGCATCGAGCTCGCCTTCTCCGGCCGCCGTCACCGCATCGACATGAAGGCCGCGACTGGCAAGACCGTGATGATCTACGGCCAGACCGAGGTCACGCTCGACCTGATGAATGCGCGCAAGGCTGCAGGTCTCATTTCGGTGTACGAGGCCAGGGACGTGCAGCCGCATGATTTCGACGGTGCTCACCCGCGCGTCACCTATGTCAAGGACGGCATCACCCACACGATCGAGTGCGATTTTATCGCCGGCTGCGACGGCTTTCACGGCGTCAGCCGCGCCAGTGTCCCGGCCACGGCGCTCGAGGAATTCGAGCGGGTCTATCCGTTCGGCTGGCTCGGCATTCTGTCCGAAACGCCCCCTGTCAGCCACGAGCTGATCTATTCCAATCACGCGCGCGGCTTTGCGCTGTGCACCATGCGCTCGACCAAGCGCAGCCGCTATTATGTGCAGTGCTCGCTCGAGGACCATGTCGACCAATGGCCGGACGAGCGGTTCTGGGACGAATTGAAGCGCCGGCTCGACCAGGAGGCGGCCGACAGCCTCGTCACCGGTCCTTCGATCGAGAAGAGCATCGCGCCCCTGCGCAGCTTCGTCGCCGAGCCGATGCGCTTTGGCCGGATGTTTTTGTGCGGCGATGCCGCGCACATCGTGCCGCCGACCGGGGCCAAGGGGCTGAACCTCGCCGCGAGCGACGCGCATTACCTGTCGAGCGCGCTGCGCGAATTCTATGACGAGAAATCCTGCGCCGGGATCGACGCCTATTCCGCCAAGGCGCTGGCGCGGGTCTGGAAGGCCGTGCGCTTCTCCTGGTGGATGACCTCGATGCTGCACAAATTCCCCGACACTGGCACCATCGGCGCTCGAATCCAGCTCGCCGAGCTCGATTACGTCACGCACTCGCAGGCCGCGATGACGTCGCTGTCGGAGAATTATGTGGGGCTGCCGTTCTAGGACGGTGCGTCCACATCGTCATTGCGCGCCAACGGGTCCGCGCGAAGCGCGGCCCGATGACAGGCTCCGCGAAGCAAGCCAGAAATTTTCTTCGCGGAGACAGTCTGGAGTGCTTCGTCGCAAGGGCTCCTCGCAGTGAGGGCGGGATCGTTTCAAACGCCCGCGCAAATCCCGTTTAAAACTTTGTAGGTGATGCGTTCGTCACGTCCATCGCGTTCAATGCCAACGATCAGCAACGCGAGACAGCCATGACCGCAACCGATATCCCTGCTGGCTTCGAGCCGCTCTTTCGCAAGAGCCCTCTCACCGAGCCCTGGGAGCCGCTCTACGCGAAGAAGACCGACAAGTCCGTCATCATCGGCCTGCGGCTGGCGAAGCCGCACACCAACGGCCGCGGCCTGATCCATGGCGGCCTCATCACCGCGCTCGCTGACAATGCCATGGGCTACAGCTGCGCGCAGGCGACGGGCTGGACCACGTCGTTCGTGACGGTCTCGCTCTCGGTCGATTTCGTCGGCTCCGCCGAGATCGGCCAATGGTGTTCGATCGAGAGCGACGTGATCAAGACCGGCAAGACGATCTGCTTCGCACAGTGCCTGATCAAGTCCGACGACACCGTGATCGCACGGGCGAGCGGGACGTTCCGCGTGGTGCCGAAGAGGGATGACCGTCATTCCGGGGCTCGCGAAGCGAGAACCCGGAATCTCGAGATTCCGGGTTCGGTCCCGCGCACCGCCCCGGAATGACAGTCATCATCCGAATCTCCAGTCCGTCGTCTCCACCACGAGATCGATGAAGGCGCGCACCTTGGCCGAGAGCAGGCGCGAGGTCGGATAGACGATGTGAATCGGCAGTGCCGGCTGCTCATACTTCGCCAGCACGATTTTGAGCCGCCCGCGCTTCAGTCCTTCGGCGGCCTGATAGGCCAGCACCCGCGTCACGCCGCCGCCGCCCTCGGCATATTGCAGCGCCGCGTCGGCGCTGTTGCTGATAAAGCGGGGGGCCGCGGTCACCTCGATGTCTCGGCCGTCGCGCAGGAAGCGCCATGCGGACCAAGGGCCGAACTGGATGGTCTGGTGCGAGACGAGGGCCTCCGGCGTCCTGGGTTCGCCGTGACGTTTGAGATAGCCGGGTGCGGCCACCACGATCCGCCGCATCTCGCCGACCTGGCGCGCGACGAGTGAAGAGTCTGCGAGATGGCCGATGCGGACGGCGGCATCGATGGCGTCTTCCACGAGATTGACGAGGTTGTCGGACAGCCGCAATTCGGCTGTGACTTCGGGATAGCGCTTGAGGTAGGCGGTCATGACCGGTCCGACATGGAGCCGGCCAAAGCCGACCGGCGCCGACACCACGAGACGTCCGCTCGGCCGGTTGCGCTCTTGCCGCGCCGAGCCGTCGGCCTCCTCGACGTCGGCGAGGATGCGGCGGGCGCGCTCGAGATAGCGGGTGCCGACGTCGGTCAGCGTCACCTGTCGCGTGGTCCGCTGCAACAGTCGCGCACCGAGATGTTCCTCCAGCGCCGCGATCAGCCGGGTCACCGCTGATGGCGATAGGCGCAGCTTGCGCGCCGCCGGCGCGAAGCCGCGCAAATCGGCGACGGTGACTAAGACGTGCATGGCTTCCAGGCGATCCATGGCATTATTGCATATATTGCAACGGTGAAGTGTCAAGCGACCAGATTGTTCTGGCGGCTGGCAAGGCCATCTTAGCTGGCGAAAGACGGAAGAATGCGCCGGATTTCAGGAGACGTTCCGATGACGACAGCAGCCCACACCTATGCCAGCGACGTCGCCTTCTCGCCGGCGGTGAAGGCGATCCAGGCGCGCAAGGGCTCGCGAGCGGCCTATGCCCGCGCCGAGCAGCGCGGCTGGCGCACCGAGGTCGACGACAACCTCGCGGCGTTCCTCACTGAGGCCAACAGCTTTTACTTCGCCACTGCCTCGGCGGACGGCCAGCCCTATATCCAGCACCGCGGCGGCCCGAAGGGATTTCTCAAGGTGCTCGACAAGCAGACGCTCGCCTTCACCGACTATGCCGGCAACCAGCAGTTCATCACCCAGGGTAATCTCTCGGAGAATCCCAAGGCCTACATCTTCGTGATGGACTACGCCCATCGCCGCCGGGTGAAGATCTGGGGTGAGGCGCGCGTCGTCGAGGACGACGAGGCGCTGATCGCGTCGCTGATGCCGAAGGGCTATCGCGCGCGGCCGGAGCAGGTGATCCTGTTCAAGATCGCGGCGTGGGACACCAACTGCCCGCAGCACATCCCGCAGAAGTTCGATGCGGCGGATGTGGCCGCTGCGCTGGCGGCGAGGGATGCCAAGATCGCGGAGCTGGAAGCGGAGGTGGCGGCGCTGAAAGAGAAGGCGGCGGGCCGTTAGGCACGGATTTCGCAGCACCCTCCGCTGTCATGCCCGCGAAGGCGGGGCATCCAGTACGCCGCGGCCCCTCGGTTCAATCACAACCGTCTCGGCATACCGGATCGCCCGCTTTCGCGGGCGATGACAGCAAGTATGCCGAAGCCCTTCGAATCTAGATCGCACTCTCGCCTTCGTGCTGGAAGCCGAGATAGCTGGCTGCGACGCGCTCGTTTGCCGCGATCTCGCTGGCCTTGCCGCTGAGCGCGAACTCGCCGAGCTCCATCACATAAGCCTGGTCCGCGATCTTCAGCGCGGCCTGCGCGTTCTGCTCGACCAGTAGGACGGAGACGCCGCTGGCGCGGAGCTCGGTGACGATGCGGAAAATGTCGGCGACGATGATCGGGGCGAGGCCGAGGCTCGGCTCGTCCAGCATCAGGAGCTTCGGCTCGCCCATCAGCGCACGGCCCATCGCGAGCATCTGCTGCTCGCCGCCGGAGAGTGTGCCGGCGAGCTGCTTGCGCCGCTCCTTCAACCGCGGAAACAGCGCGTAGACCCGCTCCATCGAGGCTTTCGCCCTGCTTCGCTCGATGCGGAAGGCGCCCAGCTCGAGATTGTCCTCGACATTCATGGTCACGAACAATTCGCGGTGCTCGGGAACGAGGCCGAGGCCCATCGCGACGCGGTCCTCGATATCGAGCTGCGCCAGATCCTGGCCCGCAAAGGCGACGCGGCCCTTGAGCGGCAAAATGCCCATGATGGCCGAGAGCAGCGTGGTCTTGCCGGCACCGTTGGCGCCGACGATGGTGACGATCTGGTTGGCCCCGACCTCGAGCGAGACCGAGCGCACGGCCTCGACCTTGCCATAGGCGACATGTGCGTCGGTGACGGACAACAGCGCGCTCATGCCGCCACTCCGAGATAGGCCTTGATCACTTCGGGATCGCTCTTGATCGTCGCGGGTGTTCCCTCTGCGATCTTGGTGCCGAAATCAAGCACCACGATGCGGTCGGCGAGGTTCATCACGAAACCCATGTCGTGCTCGACCAGCAGCACGCTCATGCCGCCGTCGCGCAAATCGCGCAGCAGCGTCGCGAGCCGTTGCTTCTCCATATGGCGCAGGCCGGCGGCGGGCTCGTCGAGCAGCAGCAGCATCGGATCGACGCAGAGCGCGCGGGCGATCTCGACGATGCGCTGCTGTCCGAGCGACAGCGAGCCTGCAAGCTGGTGCATCTGCTCGGCAAGTCCGACACGCTCGATCTGGCGGGCGGCCTCGGCAAGCAGCTTGGCCTCGTCGGCACGGTCGAGCCGCAGCATCGAGGCGATCGGCCCCGAATGGCCCCGCAGATGCGCGCCGATCGCGACGTTCTCCAGCACCGTCATGTCGGGGATGAGCTTGACGTGCTGGAAGGTGCGGGAGATGCCGAGCTTGACGATCTCCTGCGGCGGCGCCTTGTCGACCTTGTTGCCGAGCACCGAGATCGAGCCCGAGGTCGCCGACAGTACGCCGGTGATCAGGTTGAACGTCGTGCTCTTGCCGGCGCCGTTCGGGCCGATCAGCGCGACAATCTCGCGGGCCTGGACGTCGAAGGAGACGTTGTTGACGGCGACCACGCCGCCGAACTGCTTTCGCGCTTTTTCGACCTGGAGCAGAATGCCGGATGGGCCTGCAGCGCGAGCGCGTGATTCGAGCTTCAACGAGGTATCGGGCTTCCTGCCGGTGGTGCGCTCGGGCAGGAACGACATCAGCCAGGGCCAGAGGCCGCCGGGCGCGAGCTGCAGCAGCGCCACCAGCATGATGCCGAACACGATGGTCTCGACCTGGCCGGAGCCGGGCAGGATCAGCGGCAGATAGCTTTGCAGCACCTCCTTCAGCACCACGACGATGGCCGCGCCGAGCACGCCGCCCCAGACATAGCCGGCGCCGCCGACGACCGCGATGAAGAGATATTCGATGCCGGCCTGGGCGCCGAACGGCGTCGGGTTCACCGCGCGCTGAAGATGCGCGTAGAGCCAGCCGGAGAGGCCGGCCAGCACCGCGGCATGGATGAACACCAGCAGCTTGGCGCGCGGCGTGTGCACGCCGAAGGCTTCCGCCGCGACATGGCCGCGCCGGAGCGCGCGGATGGCGCGGCCGGTGCGTGAGTCCAAGAGGTTCACCGTCAGCAGGGCCGAGACGATGACGGCGACCCAGATTGCGTAATAGATCGACCCGGGAGAGAGCATTTTGAACGCGCCGATCGACAGCGGCGGGATCGCCGAGATGCCGTCGTTGCGGCCGAGAAACTCCAGCTTGCTGAAGAGGTAGAACAGGCCGAGGCCCCAGGCGAGCGTGCCGAGCGGCAGGTAATGGCCGGAGAGGCGGACGGTGATCAGCCCGAGCAGCACCGCGAGCGATCCGCTGACCACGAGCGACAACGGCAGCGTCAGCCAGGGCGACAGGCCGTAGCTTGTCGACAGCACCGCGGTGGTGTAGGCGCCGAAGCCGACGAACGCCGCTTGCCCGAACGAGGTCAGGCCGCCGACGCCGGTCAGCAGCACGAGGCCCATCGCGACGAGGGCGGCAAGGCCGATATTGTCGAGCAGCACGATCCAGAACGGCGGCATGCCGGGCACAAACGGGATCGCCGCCATGACAAGCGCGAAGATGAGGATGGGAAGCCGGCTCTGCATCGCGCGTCAGTCCTTCTCTTCCTCGACCGCGGGCGCGGCGAGCGAGCGCAGCAGCAGCACCGGGATCAAGAGCATGAAAACGATCACCTCCTTGTAGTTGGAAGCATAGAAGGACGAGAACGCCTCGACGATGCCGACGACCAGCGCCGCGACGGCGGTCAAGGGATAGCTGACGAGGCCGCCGATGATCGCGGCGACGAAGCCCTTCAGGCCAATCAGGAAGCCGGAATCGTAGTAGAGCGTCGTGATCGGCACGATCAGGATGCCCGACAGCGCGCCGATGACGGACGCCAGCAGGAAGGCGATCTGCCCTGACAGCGTGGTGCGGATGCCGGCGAGCCGTGCCCCTAACCGGTTGACGGCGGTGGCGCGCAGCGCCTTGCCGTAGAGTGTCAGCCCGAAGAACAGCCAGAGACCGATGATGAAGGCAATGGTGATGGCGTAGACGGTGATGCTCTGGCCGGTGAAGCGCAGCGCGCCCGCGGTGAAGGCGCCGGACAGCACGGCCGGTCCGCGCTGGCCTTCGGCGCCGAAGAACAAAAGGCCCAGCCCCTGGAGCGCGAGGTGCACGCCCACCGATGCGATCAGCAGCACCAGCACGGAGGTGTGCGCCAGCGGCTGGAAGGCGATCCGGTAGAGATACAGGCCGATCATCGCCACGATCACCAGCGATAGCGCGATGCAGATTGCCACCGGGGGCTTCTGGGCGGCGAAGTAAACGGTCAGCGCCAGCACGATCGCCGGCAGCACGATGTTGGCAACGATGCTGCGCAGGATCAGCCGCCCGTGCAGCGCCTTGCGCGCCACGAACAGATCGAAGACGAAGGCGCCGATGCCCAGCGCCAGCGCGAGTTTTGCCGTGCCCGGCATCTGGCCCGCCGCCAGCGAGGCATAGGTCAGCGCGCCATAGGTGACGAATTCGCCCTGGGGAATGAGGATGACGCGGGTGACGGCGAACACCAGCACCAGCGCCAGGCCGAGCAGCGCATAGATCGCGCCATTAGTGATGCCGTCCTGCACCAGGAACAGCATGATGGTGGTATTCAAGACCGGACGCTCCCCCTAAAGATGACGGACCGGTCCCCCCATTGTGGTGGACGGTCCGCTCACAGCCATTGAAAAACGCTGGCGATATTTGATATGATCCATAACAATTATCAAATATAATCTCAAGCGTGGCGCGGGCGATCGGGCCGAATTTAGCGGGATTACGAGCAAGAGGCGATGACCGTTTCCAAAACTGCTGAAAAGTCCTCCGAAAAGCCGGCCGACACGGCCAAGGGCCGCAAGGACGCCGCCGAGGCTCAGCCCGAGGCGCTTCAGCTCGGCGAGCTCTCGGAGCAGCTCGGCTACGTCTTGAAGCGGGCCCAGCTCAAGGTGTTCGAGAATTTTTTGCGTTGCATGGCCACGCTCCAGCTCACGCCGGCGCAATTCTCGGTGCTGCTGCTGGTCGAGAAGAATCCGGGCCGTAACCAGACCGAGATCGCCTCCACCCTCGGCATTCTCCGGCCGAACTTCGTGGCCATGCTCGACAATCTCGAAAGCCGCGACCTTTGCGCGCGGATCCGCTCCACCAATGACCGCCGCTCGCACATCCTGGTCCTGACCGACAAGGGCAAGGCCGTGCTGACCCGCGCCAAGAAGCTCGTCGCCACCAAGCACGAGGCGAGGCTCAACGACCTGCTCGGGCAGGCCAACCGCGAAACCCTGCTCGCGATGCTCGCGAAAATCGCCAACGAGTTTTGAGGTGCGGCGGGACCGCGTAACCGGGCCGTCTCGTGGCAAGCCCAAGCCACATTCTCCGCTGTCATGGCCCGGCTTGCCGTCTTCGCTAACGCTTCGCCGGCCCAACACTGAAGAGCCCGGCGAAGCTATAGCGTAGCCGGGACCGGGCGATCCAGTATTCCAGAGCCGGCGCGGCTAAATCGAGAGGCCGCGGCGTACTGGATTCGCCGAATTCGAGGCCCGGTGGCGGGGAATGACAGCGCAGTGTGGAGAGCGACCTCAATCCACCAGGATCACACGGATATCGTTCACATTGGTCAGCGTCGGGCCGGGCTGTAGCAGATCGCCGGTCGCCTCGAAGAACGTGGTCGCGTCGTTGTTGTCGAGATAGACCTCTGGCTTAAGCCCCAGCGCCTTCATCTTGGCGAACGTGGCCGCGTCGATCAGCGCGCCGGCGGGGTCGGTGGGATGGCCGGCGCCGCCATCGGCGCCATCGGTGTCGCCGGCCAGCGCCGAGATGCCAGCCGTGTCCTTCAAGAGGCCCGCGAGCGCCAGCGCGTATTCCTGGTTCGGTCCGCCGCGCCCCTGGCCGCGCACGGTCACCGTAAGCTCACCGCCGGAGAGGATCGCGACGCGCCTGCCTTGCGCGCGCGCTTGCAGCGCGAGCTTGGCATGATCGGCAGCGACCTCGCGGGCCTCGCCTTCGAGATCGGCGCCGAGGTCGATGGTCTCGTAACCGGACTCGCGCGCCAGCTTCACCGCCGCGTCGAGCGACTGCTTGGGCCGCGCGATCAGCTCGAAATGCGCGCGCGCGAAGGGGGCGTCACCGGGCTTGCAGCTTTCATTGGCGGGATCATCCAGCGCGCGGCGAACGGCGTCGTCGATGTCGAGCTTGTATTTCGCCACGATCGCACGTGCATCTGAAAGCGTGGTCGGATCCGGCACGGTCGGGCCGGAGGCGATCGCGGAAGGGTCGTCGTGCGGCACGTCGGAGATCGCCAGCGTGACGATCTCGGCGGCATTTTTGCCGGCGCGCGCCAGCCGGCCGCCCTTGATCCGCGACAGATGTTTCCTGACCGTGTTCATCTCGCCGATCGGCGCGCCCGAGCGCAGCAGCGCCTTGTTGACCGCCTGCTTCTGCGCGAAGCTGATGCCGTCCACCGGCGCGATCCAGTTCGCCGAGCCGCCGCCGGTGAGCAGCACCAGAAGCAGATCGTCCGGCCTGGCCTCGCCCGCGAGCGCGAGCGTGTCGGCCGCACCTTTGAGGCCAGCCTCGTCAGGCACGGGATGGCCGGCCTCGACCACGCGGATGCGGCGCGTCGGCACGCCATAGCCATGGCGCGTGGTGGCGATGCCGACGAGGCGCTCCGGCGCGAGCTTCAAGGTGTCGAGATAGTGCCGCTCCGCGGCCGCGGCCATAGCGCCTGCGCCCTTGCCGGCGGCGAGGCAGATCACCCGTCCTTTGGGCGCGGGCCGCAGGTGCGGCGCCAGCACGACGTTGGGGTGGGCGGCGGCAACGGCAGCGTCGTAGAGTGCGCGGAGCAGGGGACGGCGGTCGGTCATGACGAAGGCCTTGGGCAGGGTCTCGGGCGAAGCGATGGCGGCGATACCGCCGCTCCCCTGCCTACCGCATCGGGCGCCAAAGCGTAAGCGCCCTCTGCCATCATTGGATTATGCAATCGCGTGATCATAATCGGCGCGCAAGCAAAAACCCCTGCGCGAGCCGCGCAGGGGGTGTTCTCGTCATCTGTTTCAGAGGGCTAGCCGCCGGCTTCAGCGTTGATCACGTCGCCGAACAGCTCCCAGCGCTCGCCTTTGAAGCGCTGCAGCTGCAGCGAACTGATCGGCGCGAAATCGGTCGGCGAGGTGTTGATCTTGATGCCGGGCAGCAGCACCTCGGTGCGGAAGTCCTTCAGGGTGGCCGCCTGTTTCATGACATTCGCGCGCGTCAGGTCGTCGCCGCAGTTCTTCAGGACCTGGACCAGCGTCTGCGCAACGCCGTAGCCGACGATGGTGCCGCCGTCGGTCTTGTCGCCTTCGGGGAAGTATTTCGTCATGAAATCAAGAAATGCTTTCATGCCGGCGTCGTTGGCCCATTGCGTGTCGGTGGTGTCCTTCAGATAGGCCGCCGAGATAATACCCTGCGCGTTTTCGAAGCCTGCCGGCTTGATCACGCTTCCGACCGAGGCCGAGACGTTGTTGAGGAAGTGGGTCGGTTTCCAGCCGATCTCGGCGTTCTTCTTGATGGCCTGCGCCGCAAATTTCGGCGTGGTGATGTTGACGAAGACATCGGCGCCCGTCGCCTTCAGCTTGACGATGTGATTGTCAATGGTCGGTTCCGACGTCTCGTAGCTTTCCTCGGCTACGATCATGTTCGCGGCCTTCGAACCAAGCCCGTCCTTCAGGCCCTTGAGATAGTCCTTGCCGTAATCGTCGTTCTGAAACAGAACGGCAATCTTCGCGTTCGGCATCTCCTTCAGGATGTACTTCGCGTAGATCTGCGTCTCGCTTTGGTAATTGGGCTGCCAGCCCATCGTCCAGGGGAAGTTCTGCGGATCGTTCCACTTGGTGGCGCCGGTGGCGACGAACAGCTGCGGCACCTTTTTCGAGTTCATGTATTTCTGGATCGCCGAGTTCGGCGGCGTGCCGAGCGAGTTGAAGATGAGCAACACCTCGTCGCTCTCGACCAGCTTGCGTGCCTGCTCCACCGTCTTTGGCGGCGAATAGGCGTCGTCATAGCTGATGAAATTGATCTTGCGGCCGTTGATGCCGCCCTCGTCATTGATCTTCTTGAAATAGGCGGCTTCGGTCCGCCCGATGATGCCATAGGCGGAGGCCGGTCCGCTGTAGGGCATGATGTTGCCGATCTTGATCTCGGTGTCGGTCGCGCCGGTATCGTATTTTTTCTGGGCCGATGCAGTGGAGGCGGAGGTCGCAATGAGCGCGAGCGCCAGTGACGCGGCCGCAAATTTGCCGGTGACAGCGGGCATTCCTATCTCCCTATTTTCTTGGTGTGCGCGTCCTTCTTCTTGGCTTGATTGTTTTGGTGACGCTGCGGCAATTCAATACGATTTGTCCGAGAGCTTCAAGGAAAAGCCCCTGCGGCAAGGCCGCAGAGGCTTCGTCTTTAGTCGATTGGGGTTACATCTTTAGCGACTGGTTAAGGCTAGCCGCCGACGTCGCCGCTCAGGATCTCGCCAAATCGCTCCCAATGCTCGCCCTTGAAGCGGATCAGTTGCAGCTGCGAGAGGGGTGCGAAATCGGTGGGCGAGGTGTTGACCTTGATGCCCGGCAACAGGCCGCCAGGCTCATAGTCCTTGATGCTGGCGGCCTGCTTCATGACGTTCTCGCGGGTCAAATTGTCACCGCAGGCCTTGAGCACGTGAACGAGGCCCTGGCTCACGATGTAGGCATACATGACCGAAGCGTCGGCGCGGTTCGCTTCCGGATAGTACTTATCCAGGAACTCGTTCCAGGCGATCATCGCCGGGTCGTTCTTCCATTGCGCGTCGGTCGGGTCCTTGAAATATTGCGACGAGATGATGTCCTGCGCGTTCTCGAACCCGGCCGGCTTGATCACGCTACCGATCGAGCCCGAGACGTTGTTGAGGAAATGCAGCGGCTTCCAGCCGAGTTCGGCGTTCTTCTTGATCGCCTGCGCCGCGAATTTCGGCGTGGTGATGTTCATGAACACGTCGGCGCCCGAGGCTTTCAGTCTCACGATGTGCGAGTCGATGGTCGGCTCGGAAACCTCATAGCTGTCCTCGATGACGATCATCGAAGCCGCCTTGGCGCCGAGCCCGTCCTTGAATCCCTTCAGATAGTCCTTGCCGTAATCGTCGTTCTGATAGAGCACCGCGATCTTGGCGTCCGGTTTGTTCTTCAGGATGTATTTGGCGTAGATGATGGTCTCGCTCTGGTAGTTCGGCTGCCAGCCCATCGTCCAGGGAAAGTTCTGCGGATCGTTCCACTTGGTGGCGCCGGTGGCGACGAAGAGTTGAGGCACCTTCTTCTGGTTCATGTATTTCTGGATCGCCGAGTTCGGCGGCGTGCCGAGCGAGTTGAAGATGAGCAGCACCTCGTCGCTCTCGACCAGCTTGCGCGCCTGCTCCACCGTTTTCGGCGGCGAGTAGCCGTCGTCATAGGTGATGAAGTTGATCTTGCGGCCGTTGATGCCGCCTTCGGCGTTGATCTTGCGAAAAAAAGCTTCCTCGGTCTTGCCGATCACGCCGTAGGCGGAGGCCGGTCCGCTGTAGGGCATGATGTTGCCGATCTTGATTTCGGTGTCGGATGCACCGGTGTCGTATTTCTTCTGCGCGGACGCTGTCGTGGACAGGGTTGCAGCCAGCACGAGGGCCCCCAATCGCACATGCATTGCAGGCATCTTGATCTCCCTAGGTAGGTTTGAATGTGCCGTGTTCTTGATTGGAAGCGATCGTTGCGCGTCGCTTCGGCACACATTGAATACCCTTCCCGGGCGGCCAGCAAGGAGAACGCCCCGCCGGAGCTGTCGCAGCGGCGCGCTCTTTTTTTGAGGGGATGCGGAATATTCCGGCGCGCGAGATGCGATGCGCCGTCAATCAGCTGCGCAGAAGTTGTCTTGGAAATTGCAGGCTATTTTGAATTGCCGCGTTTGCAGCGCTCAGCGTCCGATCTCGCTGGAGATGATATCGCCGAACAGCTCCCACTTCTTGCCCCTGAAGCGCATCATCTGGAGTTGCTCGATCGGGGCGAAATCGTCCGGCGCGGTGTTGATCTTGATGCCAGGCAGCAGCGTATCGGGTTCGAAATCCTTCAGGCTTGCGGCCTGCTTCATGACGTTCTCGCGAGTGAGATCGTCGCCGCACATTTGCAGTACCTTCACCATGGTCTGCGCGGCGGCATAGCCGAACACCACGCCGGCATCGAGCTTGTTGGCCTTGGGGTCGTACTGGGCGAGGAAGTTGTAGAACTTCTTCATGCCGTCATCGGCGTTCCATTGCGGGTCGGAGCCGTCCTTGGTGTAGCTCGCCGACAGGACGCCTTGCGAGATCTCGAGGCCTGCCGGCTCCAGCACGCCGCCGACCGAGGCCGAAACGTTGGAGATGATCTGCATTGGATGCCAATTGATCTCCGCCGCCTTCTTGATCGCCTGCGCGGCGAATTTCGGGCTGGTGATGCTGATGAAGATGTCGGCGCCGGCAGCCTTCAGTTTCACGACGTGCTCGTCGACCGTCGGCTCCGACGTGTCATAGGCCTCTTCCAGCACGATCATCGAGGCCTTGGTGCCGAGGCCATCCTTCAGCCCCTTCAGATAGTCCTTGCCGAAATCGTCGTTCTGATAGAGCACGCCTATCTTTCCCTCCGGCTTCGCTTTCATGATGTACTTGGCGTAGATCCGCGCTTCGCTCGTGTAGCTCGGCTGCCAGCCCATGGTCCATGGATATTGCTTGGGATCGTTCCACTTCGATGCGCCGCTCGCCACGAACAATTGCGGCACCTTTTTCTCGTTCATGTATTTGCGGATTGCACCGTTGGTGGAGGTACCGAGCGAGCCGAAGATCAGCAGCACGCCGTCGTTCTCGACCAGCTTGCGCGCCTGCTCCACCGTCTTCGGCGGCGAATAGGCGTCGTCATAGGAGATGAACTTGATCTTGCGGCCGTTGATGCCACCCTCGGCATTGATCTTGTTGAAATAGGCCTCCTCGGTCTTGCCGATTGCGGCATAGGCGGAGGCGGGGCCGCTATAGGGCATGATGTTGCCGATCTTGATCTCGGTGTCGGACGCGCCGGTGTCGTATTTCTTTTGCGCCAGCGCCTCGCTGCTCATTGCAGTGCACAATGCGAGCGCGGCCGACAGGGCCGCAACCTGAAAACGAACGGCGGTCATTGTTCTCCCACCCCGAGATGGATCGGCGCCGCATTGAACAAGATTGGCGCCTTCCGTCAACAAAAAGCCCCCGCGATCGTTCGCGGGGGCTTCTTCAGGGCTCGGCTATCGCGTCAGCGTGTCACTCGGAGGCGACGTCGCCGCTGATGATCTCGCCGAACAGTTCCCACTTCTCACCCTTGAAGCGCTGCATCTGAAGCTGCGAAATCGGGGCGAAGTCGGTAGCGCTGGTATTGATCTTGACACCGGGCAGCAGCGTGTCTGGAGCAAAGTCCTTCAACGATGCCGCCTGCTTCATGATGTTGGCGCGGGTCAGATCGTCGCCGCACATTTCCAGCACCTTGGCCAGTGTCGACGCTGCGCCATAGCCATAGACCATGCTGGTGTCCGACTTATCGGCACCCGGCATGTACTTGTCGACGAACTCGTTCCACTTCTTCATGCCGGGATCGTTGGCCCACTGCGGATCGGTCGAATCCTTGGCATAGGCCGCAGACAGCACGCCCTGGGCATTCTCGAAGCCGGCCGGCTTCATCACGCTGCCGACCGAGATCGACACGTTGGTGAGGATCTGGAGCGGCTTCCAGCTGAGCTCGGCGGTCTTCTTGATGGTCTGGGCTGCAAACTTCGGCGTGGTGTAGATCAGCAGCACGTCGGGATTGGCGGCCTTGATCTTAACGATATGACCGTCGATCGATGGCTCGGAGACCTCGTAGCTCTCTTCCATGATGATCATGGACGAGGCCTTGGCGCCGAGTCCGTCCCTGGTGCCCTTGAGGTAGTCTTTGCCGAAATCGTCGTTCTGGTAGAGGATCGCGACCTTGGCGTCCGGCTTCTCCTTCATCAGCCATTTCGCGTAGATCTGCGCTTCGCTCTGGTAGGAGGGCTGCCAGCCCATGGTCCAGGGGAAGTTCTTCGGATCGTTCCACTTGGTGGCGCCGGTTGCGACGAATAGTTGCGGGATCTTCTTGGCGTTGAGGTATTTCTGGATCGCCGTGTTCGACGGCGTGCCGAGCGGATTGAAAACCAGCAGCACCTCGTCGCTCTCGACCAGCTTGCGCACCTGCTCGACAGCCTTCGGCGGCGAATAGCCGTCGTCATAGGTGACGAAGTTGATCTTGCGGCCGTTGATGCCGCCTTTGTCGTTGATCATCCTGAAATAGGCTTCTTCGGTCTTGCCGATGATGCCATAGGCCGACGCCGGACCGCTGTAGGGCATGATGTTGCCGATCTTGATCTCGGTATCGGACGCGCCGGTGTCGTATTTCTTTTGGGCGAGTGCAGCGCCGGAGGTGAGGGCAATGGCCGCCGTTGCCGTGATCAGCGCGGCGGCTCGCAGTGTTCTTCCAAAATGCAATTCGTTCTCCTTGGTTAAAACGACAGACTTGACGAGAGGGATTCAGTTCTTTCTGAGCTTGCCAGCGAGTTGCTGGCCCAGAATCGCGATCTGCCTTGCGCCATGCGGCACGAGGTAGATGACGAGGAACAGGAGCACGCCGAATACCGCACCCGAGAGACCCTTGGAGATGCCTTCCGCGATGTTCGGCACGAAGATGATGAAGGCCGCGCCGACGATCGAGCCGGGCAGCCAGCCGACGCCGCCGACGACCATGCCGAGGAACAGCGAGATCGCGAGCGTGATGGTGTAGCTGTCGGGCGCCACGAACTGCACGGCGATGGCGCCGAGTGAGCCGGCGATACCGGTGATGGCTGCGGAGACGCCGAAGGCCAGCGTCTTGTAGAGCGCGACGTCCACGCCCATGGCGGAGGCCGCGATCTCGTTGTCGCGGATCGCCATGAAGGCGCGGCCCGAGCGGGAGCGCAACAGGTTCACCGCGAAAATGTAGATCGCGATCGTGACCACGAGCGTGAAGTAGTACAGCCACATGTCCTGCGACATCGGCAGGCCGAACGGCGCGTCCGGCTTGGTGACGACGAGACCCTGCACGCCGCCGGTCCAGTGCTCGAGGAAGTTCAGCTTCAGAAGCTGCGGCATCGCGGTGGCGAGCGCGAAGGTTGCGAGCGCGAGATAGACCCCGGAGAGCCGCAGCGCCGGCTGCCCGAACAGGAAGCCGAAGGCGAAGCAGACCACGCCGGCGATCGGCAAGGTCAGCGCATAATTGACGTTGAAGTGCTCCATCAGCACTGCGGTCGTGTAGGCGCCGACGGCGTAGAACGCGCTCTGGCCAAGCGAGAACTGGCCCGAGCCCCCGGTCAGGATGTTCAGTGCCAGCACCGCAAGTCCGTAGATCAGGAGCATCGTCATCTGGAAGATGATGAAGTTCTTGACGAAGACGGGCGCGATGAGCAACGCCGCGAGCACCACCAGCGAGGTGCCGGTGCCCAGCGTCATGGCCCGTTTCGGAACGGCCTCGACGGCTGGCGCTTCCGTTACGACATCTTCAACTGCGCTCATGATCAAACTCGCTTGACGATGTGCCGGCCGAACAGGCCAGCGGGTTTGACGACCAGGACGGAGATGATCAGCGCGAGCGCGATCGGAAGCTTTAGCTCGTTGCCGACGCCGGGAATGTAGGTGCCGGCGAGATTCTCGAAGACACCGACCAGGAAGCCGCCGACCACGGCGCCGAACGGGCTGGTCAGCCCGCCGAGCACCGCCGCAGCGAAGCCGTAGATCAGCACGCCGCCCATCATGTTGGGCTCCAGGAACACGACCGGGGCGATCAGCATGCCGGCGATCGAGCCGATCGCCGAGGCCATGCCCCAGCCCAGTGCGATCATCCAGGAGGTGTTGATGCCGACAAGGCGCGCCGATTCAGGCACCGAGGCGGCAGCGCGCATGGCAAGGCCGATCCGCGTGTACTGGAAGAAGAAATAGAGCCCGAGCAGCAGCAGCACGGTGACGCCGATCATGCCGGCCTGGTGGGTCGAGATCAGCTGGCTGCCGAGGAACGGGGCGGAGCCGAACGGGGTCGGGTACTGCTTGATCGTGAAGTCCCAGATCAGGCCGGCCGAGGAGTTGATGATCGCGAACAGCGCGATGAAGCCGGCGACGTTGGTCAGCACCGGCGCCTTCGCCAGAGGCTTGAACAGGATGCGTTCGATCGCGATGCCACCAATGAACGAGAAGATCAGCGTGATCAGAAAGGCACCCCAATAGGGCACGCCCCATTGCATCAGCTGCCAGGAAATGAAGGTCGAGAACATCGCCATCTCGCCTTGCGCGAAGTTGAGATGGTCGATGGCCTGGTAGATCATGACAACGGCCAGCGCCATGCAGGCATAGATGGCGCCGGTGGCGATGCCGGCCAGGACTTGGTTGGTAAAAAGCTCCATCGTCCCGGCTCCCTAAAACTTGCCCGATTGGGTTTGAACTGCAACGGCGTCGAACGTCCACCTCTCCCGCAGGGAAAGGTCGGCGCGAAGCGCCGGGTGAGGGGTTTTGGTCTTCCGGTGAAGCTGCGGCCCCTCACCCGATTTGCTGCGCAAATCGACCTCTCCCCGTTGGGGAGAGGTGTACGGAGAGCGCGGGTGATTCCTTGCCATCATCCGCTCCCTCAGTAACCCAGATAGGATTTGCGGATTTCTTCGTTGTTCGCGATGTCCTTGGCTTTGCCGGACATCACGATGCGGCCGGTCTCGATCACATAGGCCTGGTCGGCGAGCTCGAGCGCGAGCTGGGCGTTCTGCTCGACCACCAGGATCGACACTTTGTCCTCGCGGTTGATCTTGCCGAGGATGCCGAACAAATCGCGCACCACCAGCGGCGCGAGGCCGAAGGAGGGCTCGTCCAGCAGCATCAGCCGCGGCCGCAGCATCAGCGCGCGGGCGACCGCGAGCATCTGCTGCTCGCCGCCGGAGAGCGTGCCGGCCTGCTGGGTGTGCCGCTGCTTCAGCACAGGGAAATGCGCGTACATGCGCTCGATGTCGGAGACGATGCCGGCGCTGTCCTTGCGGGTGATGGCCCCGAGCTGGAGGTTCTCCTCCACCGTCATGTTGGTGAAGGTGCCGCGGCCCTGCGGCACATGGGCAATGCCGAACCGCACGATGCTCTCGGTGGAGCGGTTGTTCAGCGGCTTGCCGTCGAACTCGATGCCGCCGGTCGAGCGCACCATG
Organism: Bradyrhizobium sp. 179; assembly: GCF_023073535.1. NCBI lineage: Bacteria > Pseudomonadati > Pseudomonadota > Alphaproteobacteria > Hyphomicrobiales > Nitrobacteraceae > Bradyrhizobium > Bradyrhizobium sp. 179. The sequence continues at coordinate 104,044 of NZ_JADPJR010000002.1, forward strand.
TTGCAGATCGCGCGCAGCGTCGTGGTCTTGCCGGCGCCGTTGGCCCCTAACAGCGTCACGAGCGAGCCCTCGTTTAGCGAGAAGGACAGGCCATGGAGCGCCTGGACCTGGCCGTAATAGGCACGCAGGTCCTTGACGTTGAGCAGCGTCGTCATTGGTCCTTGCTCCCGAGATAGGCCTTGATGACGTCGGGGTCCGCCTGCACCTGGGCGGGCGTGCCTTCCGCGAGCTTCTTGCCGAAATTGAGCGCGACGACGTGGTCGGCGATCGACATCACGAGACCCATGTGGTGCTCGACCAGGAGCACGGTCATGTGGCGATCGTCGCGGATGCGGCGGATGAGGTCGCCGAGCACATGGACTTCCTCGTGATTGAGGCCGCCGGCGGGCTCGTCGAGCAGCAGGATCTTCGGGTCCGCCGCCAGCGCGCGCGCCAGCTCGACGCGCTTCTGCGTGCCGAAGGGCAGGCCGGAAACCACGGTGTGGGCGACGTCCTCGAGATCGAGATAAGCGAGGATTTCGTGCACCTTGTTATTGACGCTGGTCTCGCTGCGCCGGACCCAGGCCAATCTCAGGGAGTCGCTGATGATGTCGCTGGAGGTCTTTGAATGGGCGCCGACACGGACATTGTCCATCACCGAAAGGTTCGGAAACAGCGCCACGTTCTGGAAGGTGCGGCCAATGCCGATCTCGGCGATCCGGTGCGGCGGCCGCGACAGGATGCTGACGCCTTCCATCAGGATGTCGCCGGACGACGGCTGGTAGAGCCGCGACAGGCAGTTGAAGAGCGTGGTCTTGCCGGCGCCGTTCGGGCCGATCAATCCGAGGATCTGCCCCTTGTGCATGTTGAAGGACACGCCGTTGAGCGCGATGATGCCGCCGAACACGACGCTGACGTCGCGAACCGCGAGCAGGGGCGATGTCCCCTGCGCGAGCTGTGCCTGCGTCATCTCGTCTCGCCCACACCGATCAGTGGGCGAAGGGGCGATGCGAACCGCTCCCGCTGATGACAAAGGCTATCTGAATCCCTCGGCCACACGCGCAACTTTTCCTCCTGATTTCAGCTTTTTGCTGACGTCTTTTTTTGAATGCGGCATCAGACCCCCGAGTGCCGCTTCGATGTTCCTTACCATCGCAAGCAGACGCGGTCCAATGTCGTTGATCAAACGCTCTTCCGTGAAACGGAATGCGGGCGCGCCGCAATTGAATGCGTAGGGCCCGGTTCCGTCGTTGAGCTTGAGCGCGACGCCGGCGGCGCCGATGTCGTCGTGCCAGTCGCCGACGGAAATCGCAAAGCCATATTTCGCCACGGTCTCGCCGGAGCGTTCCAATCCGTCGCGCATCTTCGGCCAGCGGCTGCCGTAATGCTCGCGCAGCAGACGCGACAGTTCTGCGCGATCGTCGGCATCGAGCGCCCAGAAATAGGCGCGACCCATCGCGCTGGTTGCAATCGGCACGCGGGAGCCGACGTCAAGTTGAACGCCGACGGTCTCGCTGCCGCGGCTCTGCCCGAAATAGATCATGCTGTGGCGGTCGCGGCCGCCGACGGCGACCGCGCCGCCGGTCGCGCGCATCACTTCCTCGCGGAACGGTTCGGACAAATGCCGAACACCGAGATTGGCGAGCGCCGCATAGCCAAGCGACATCGCGGCCGGTGTGAGCTGATACTTCTCGAAGCGGGGAACCGGCGCAAGATAACCGAGCTTTGTCAACGTGTAGGTCAGGCGTGACACGGTCGGCTTGGGCAGATTTGTCCGCGCCGCGATCTCCTGATTGCCGAGAAGGCCGTCATTGGGTTCGAATGCGCGCAATACGTCCAGTCCGCGGGAAAGCGCGACGACGAAATTCCGGTCGGTCGCAGTCTTCTTTCCTGTACGCTTCATCCCTGATCTGCTTCTTGCGCGGAGTCGTTGACAACGTCCGTGCTTCAAAATAACCCTGCCGTCAAGATGCGGAATTAAATTCCGCACCGCGAAATCGAACAAAAGTTAATCCCACCAAGGAGGGACACCGTGAGCGAAGTGGTCAAGCTTGAGCGTCATGATGAAGTCGGCATCGTCACGGTCGACAGCCCTCCAGTCAATGCGCTGAGTGCCGCGGTCCGCAGCGGCATTTTGGAGTGCGTCAAGGCTGCAATCGCCGATCCCGGCATCAAGGGCATCGTGCTGACCTGTGCCGGCCGCACCTTCATTGCGGGTGCCGACATCACCGAATTCGGCAAGCCGCCGAAGCCGCCCGCCCTCAACGACGTGCTGTCCGAGATCGAGAACTCGCCGAAGCCGGTCGTTGCAGCGATCCATGGCACCGCGCTCGGCGGCGGCCTCGAGGTCGCGCTCGCCTGTCATTACCGCGTCGCGGTGAAAGAGGCCAAGCTCGGCCTGCCCGAGGTGAAGCTCGGCCTGCTGCCCGGCGCGGGCGGCACCCAGCGCCTGCCGCGCGCGGTCGGTCCCGAGCTCGCCGTCAAGATGATCGTCGGCGGCGATCCCATTGGCGCTGCGGAAGCGCTGAAGAACGGGTTGATCGAGGAGATCATCGAGGGCCCGGCGTCGGGCGGCGAAGCCTTCGTCCGCAAGCTGCTGGCCGAGAAACGTCCGCTGCGCCGCCTGCGCGACGACGATTCCAAGCTCGCGGCCGCCAAGGCCGATCGTTCCATCTTCACCAATGCGGTCGCGGCCATGACCAAGAAGTCGCGCGGCCTGGAAGCGCCGTTCGCAGCGGCCGACGCCGTCGGCTACGCCATCGACCTGCCGTTCGAAGAGGGCCTGAAGAAGGAGCGGGAAGGCTTCCTCAAGCTCGTCGCCAGCGATCAGTCCAAGGCGCAGCGCTATGCCTTCTTCGCCGAGCGCGAAGCCGCCAAGATCGCGGGCATCCCTGAAGGCACCAAGCCGCGCCCGGTCAACCGTGTCGCCATCCTCGGCGCCGGCACCATGGGCGGCGGCATTGCGATGTCGTTTGCCAATGCCGGCATTCCCGTCACCCTGATCGAGACCGGGGAAGAGCAGCTCAAGCGCGGCATGGGCGTGATGCAAAAGAACTGGGAAGCGACCGCGGCACGCGGCGGCATCCCGGCCGATGCGCCTGCCAAGCGCATGGCGCTGATCAACGGCAAGGTCGGGATCGAG
>NZ_JADPJR010000020.1:0-100028 GCF_023073535.1 Bradyrhizobium sp. 179
TCATGACGTCGCGCGCAGCGTCCGTCAAGGATGGCCGTCGCTCGCTCGAACCTCACGTGGTCTGTTGCCAGGCCACGCCTTGACGGACGCGAGCACGGCGTCATCATGGCAGGCGCAGACGATCCGGGCGGAGCAAAAAACTGCCGTCACTTAATGGTTGCTACGGCACCTTCACCTGAGCTTGTTCAATAGCGCCATCAGCGTTTCGCGCTCTTTTGCATCCAGCGGCGCGAGCGTCTCGCGGGTGATCGCGAGCGCGTTTGGCGCCAGCCTCTCCGCAAGCTGCTGACCCGCGCGCGTCAGGCTGACCAGCAAGCGCCGTCCGTCTTCCGGATCCTGGCTCGTCTCGGTCAAGCCGCGCGCCGTGAGGCGGTCGATCACGCCCTTGATGGTCGCGACGTCCATCGCCGTGAGACGTCCGAGCTGGTTCTGCGAGCACGGCCCGGTCTCGGCGAGCTTCGACAGCGCCGCCCATTGCGTCGGCGTCAAATTGGTGCCGATATCGCGCGAGAAGATTGAGCTGTGGCGTTGCCAGACCTGGCGCAGGATGAAGCCGACTTGCTCGTCGAGCACGTAAGGCGGTTTTGCCGGTTTGACGCTCTTCTTCGCCGTAACGCTTCTCGCCATCCGTTCGCAGCCCTTCCCCTTGCCTCACAACGACAGATGCGCGTCGCGGATGTCCGGACGCGCGTCGAGTTCGGCCATGCTGCCGCCGAAGCAGATGCGGCCGCGCTCGATGATGTAGGCGCGATCGGAAATCAGCCGCGCGAAATGCAGATTCTGCTCGGAGACGACGATGCTGACGCCCTCCTTCTTCATGGTCAGCATGGCATCGACCATCTGCTCCACGATCTTCGGCGACAGTCCCTCCGAAGGCTCGTCCAGCAGCACCAACGACGGATTGCCCATCAGCGTGCGCGCAATGGTGAGCATCTGCTGCTCGCCGCCGCTCATGCGCCCGCCGGGGCGATTCTTCATCTCGCCCAGGTTTGGAAACAGCGCGAACAGTTTTTCGCGCGTCCAGTGCGGCGCGTTCGGACGCTTGGGCTGGCGGCCGACCTCGAGATTTTCCTCAACGGTCAGATCTGTGAAGATGCGCCGCTCCTCCGGCACATAGCCGAGGCCCTCGCGGACGATCTCGTGCGTCGGACGCACCGAGACATCCTTGCCCTCGAACATGATGCGGCCGGTTCGCTGCGCGACGAGGCCGACGATGGAGCGGAACGTCGTCGACTTGCCCGCGCCGTTGCGCCCGAGCAGCGCAACGACCTCGCCCTCACCGACCTCGAAGCCGATGTCGAACAGGATATGCGCCGGGCCATAATGGCTGTTGAGCGCTTCGACCGTCAGCTTCATGTCGAGGCTCCCTCGCGATGGCGGGCATCATAGACGAGGCCTTCGCCGAGATAGACCGCCTGCACCTGCGGATTGCCGCGCACTTCGGCCGGCGAGCCTTCGGCGATCAGCGCGCCGCGGTTGAGCACGATGATGCGGTCGGCATGTTCGAATACGACATCCATGTCGTGCTCGGTGAAGAGCACGCCGATCGACTTTTCGCGCGCTATCTGCGCTGTGAGCCGCATCAGGTCGACGCGCTCGCGCGGCGCCATGCCCGCGGTCGGCTCGTCCATCAAGAGCAGCTTTGGCTGGTTGGCGAGCGCCACCGCAAGCTCGAGACGCTTGAGGTCGCCATAGGCGAGCTCGCCGCAGGGGCGATCGGCGTAGCCGCCCATGCCGACCAGCTCGAGCAGCCGACCGGCTTCGCCGCGGTCGAACTTCGGCGCCGAGCCGAACAGATTGAACAACTGCTTTCCGTGCGATATCAACGCGACCTGCACGTTCTCGCGCACGCTCATGGTGGCGAAGGTCGCGGTGATCTGGAACGTGCGCCCGACGCCGAGCCGCCAAACCTCGCGCGGCTTCCTGCCGGTGATCTCTTCACCTAGCAGGCGGACATGCCCGGAGTCCGGCTTGTTCTGGCCGTTGAGCATGTCGAAGCAGGTGCTCTTGCCGGCGCCGTTCGGGCCGATCAGCGCCAGAATCTCGCCTGCACGCAACGAGAACGACACGGCGCGCACGGCATGAATGCCGCCATAGGATTTGGTCAGGCCTTCGACCGCGAGAAGTGGGGGTGCGACGCTCATTCGGCGGACTCGATCGGCTTGGCAAGCAAGGGAGATCCCGGCGGCGATGCTTTCTTACGACGCTGCGCCAGCATCTCGAGCACGCCAACGATGCCCTTGGGGAAGACGACGACGATCAGCATGATGAAGCCGCCGAGCACAAGCTTCGACAAGTCGGTCTGGCTGATCAGCCAGATATTCAAAGCCTTGTAGACGATGGCGCCGATCACCGCGCCCGACACCGTCTCGACGCCGCCGAGCAGCACCATGACCAGCGCATCGACCGACAGCGAAATGCCGAGATTGTCGGGGAAGACGCTGCCCTTGAGGTAGGCGAACAGCGCGCCGCCGATGCCAGCGGTGGTCCCTGCGATGACGAAGGCCGTCCACCGGATGCGCTTCGCGTCGATGCCGATCGCTTCGCTGCGCAGCGCCGAGTCACGCGTTGCCCGGAGCGCATAGCCGAACGGTGAGAACACCATGGCTCGAAGCGCGATCGTGACGAGCGCCGCGACGCCGAGCGCGAGCCAGTAGAAATGCGGTGGGCTCGCGGCCCAGCTCGACGGCCAGAGGCCGAGAATGCCGTTGTCACCGCCTGTCACGTCCACCCACTGGAATGCGATCGACCACACGATCTGCGCGAAGGCGAGCGTCAGCATCGCGAAATAAACGCCGGAGAGCTGCACCGCGAAGAAGCCGAACACGGCCGCGCCCAGGCAGCCGAGCAGCGGGCCGAGCAACAGGCACACGATCATCGGCAGCCCCGCCATCTTGGCGAGGAAGGCAATGCCATAGGCGCCAAGCCCGAAATAGGCGGCATGGCCGAACGATGCGAGCCCGCCGACCGACATCAGGAAATGCAGGCTGACGGCAAAGATGACGAAGATCGCGATCTCCGAGCCGACCGTCAGCGCGTAATTGCCGGCGAACAGCGGCAGCGTCGCTGCGATGACGAGCGCGGCAAGCGCAGCCAGCCGCTCATTCGGCGTCAGCGGGCGCCAAGGACTGACGGTGAGGCCCGGCGTCTTGCGCGCAGCCGCCTCGGGCCTGCCGAACAGGCCCCAGGGCCGCACGATCAGCACCACTGCCATCACCAGGAAAACCAGGATGATGGAGATCTTCGGAAAGATCAGGATGCCGAAGGCGTTGAGCTCGGACACCAGCACCGCCGCCACGAACGCGCCGACGATACTGCCAAGGCCGCCGATCACAACCACGACGAAGACCTCGACGATGATCCGGAGATCCATGGCGTGATGCACGGCATCGCGCGGAATCTGAAGCGCGCCGCCGAGAGCGGCGAGGAAGACGCCGACCGCGAACACGGAGGTGAACAGCCACTTTTGATTGACGCCGAGCGCGGCGACCATGTCGCGGTCCTGCGTTGCGGCGCGCACCAGCACGCCCCAGCGCGTGCGCTGAAACAGCAGCCAGAGAATGCCGAGCACGACGGGTCCGAGCACGATCAGGAATAGGTCATAGCTCGGAACGTTCTGGCCGAAGAAATCGATGGCCCCCTTGAAGCCCGGCGCGCGGCGGCCGACGAGGTCGTCAGCTCCCCAGATCAGCACCACGAGGTCTTCGACCATCAAGGTCAGGCCAAAGGTCGCGAGCAGTTGGAACAATTCGGGCGCATGATAGATGCGCCGGAGCAGCACCATCTCGACAAGGACGCCGATCAGCGCCACCGCGAGCGCGGCCAGCACGATGCTGCCCCAGAAGCCGAAGGCGCCGGAGAGGCGCTCGGTCAAAGTGAAGGCGATATAGGCGCCGATCATGTAGAAGGCGCCATGCGCGAAATTCACGATCCGCGTCACGCCGAAGATGATCGACAGGCCCGAGGCCACAAGGAACAGCGACGCTGCGCTGGCAAGACCGGTCAGAAACTGTACGACGTAAAAGGCCATCGGCGGTCCGGGTTGAGGTTGAAGTCACCTCTCCCCACGAAGAGTGGGGAGAGGGAGGGGAAAGATAATCAATCCTTCGGCCGCAGCTTCTCGACCTCCGCATCGCTGGGCAGATAGTCCGCGCCCTTCTTGTAGGACGAATCCACCATCACACCCTTCCCATCCTTCAGCGCGGTCTTGCCGACATAGGCACCGAGCGTCGACTGATGGTCGATCTTGCGGAAGGTGATTTCGCCGAAAGGCGATGGCATCGACAGGCCTTCGGCCGCGGCGATCAGCTTCTCCGGATCGGTCGAGCCCGCCTTCGCCAGGATTGCCGCTGCCGACTTGATGGTCTGATAGCCGACGATCGAGCCGAGGCGCGGATAGTCGTTGTACTTGGCCTGGTAGGCCTTCAGGAAGGCGTCGTGCTCCGGCGTCTTGATCGAGTACCAGGGATAGCCGGTGACGATCCAACCCTCCGGGGTCTCGTCCTTGAGCGGATCGAGATATTCCGGTTCGCCGGTCAGGAAGGAGACGACCTCACGCCCCTTGAACAGGCCGCGGGTGTTGCCTTCGCGCACGAGCTTGACGAGGTCGGCGCCGAAGGTGACGTTGAGGATGGCTTCCGGGTTGGCGGCGGCAACCGCCTGCACCACCGGACCTGCGTCGATCTTGCCCTGCGGCGGCCACTGCTCGTCGACCCACTGGATGTCCGGGCGCTTCTCCGACATCAGCTTCTTGAACACCGCGACCGCCGATTGGCCGTATTCGTAGTTCGGCGCGATCGTCGCCCAGCGTTTCGCCGGCAGCTTGCTGGCTGCCTCCACTAGCATCGCCGCCTGCATGTAGTTGGAGGGACGCAGGCGGAAGGTGTATTTGTTACCCTTCGACCAGGTGATCGCGTCGGTCAGCGGCTCGGCCGCGAGGAAGAACACCTTCTTCTGGTTGGCGAAGTCGCTGACGGCGAGGCCGATGTTCGACAGGAACGTGCCCGCGAGCATCGCAACGCCCTCGCTGGAGACGAGCTCATTGGCAGCGGTCTGCGCATCCGCCGGCTTGCCGCCATCGTCCTTCGAGATGACGACGAGCTTCTTGCCGTTGATGCCACCGGCCGCGTTGATCTCCTCGGTGGCGAGCTGCCATCCCTTGCGATAGGGCTCGGTGAAGGCCGGCAACAGCGAATAGCTGTTGATCTCGCCGATCTTGATGTCCTGCGCCAGGGCCGAATGGGCCATGCCGTCGGCCAGAAGCGCGAAGGCCGCGCCGACAAAAACGTTTCTTGCTCGCATCCCAACCTCCAGTTTTGAACTTCTCTGTCTTTCGCAAACGATCTGATCGGAGAACCCGTGCCCGGTTCTCCGGACGCGCTATCTCAAACCGTCTTCGCCCTTGATCTCCGCAACCGTCAGCCCGCCGACGCGCGGCAGCGGACGGCCGCTGTCGGTGACGGCAACTGCGACCATGATTTCGTTGGCGCGCGGTGCATCGTTGATTTGTACCTCCATGCCGTCGAAATGGCTGCGTACGAAGGCCGCGTCCTTGTGCCCCAGAGGAATATCGAGCGTCGTGCCCGGGCCGCTGCGTTTCTTCGACGACGGGATCAGCGCCGCGCCCTTGCCCAGCACTTTTCGCACCGGCGCACCCATCTTCGGATGAAGGATAGCGGCGGCGTGCTCCAGCTCGCCGTTCTCGCCGACCGCGGCGGCCTTGCCGTAGCTCTGCACCTTTGCGCCATCGATCCCGAGCGCCGCCACCGCGCGCTTCGACAGCAGCTCGCCCAGCTCCTCGCCAATCGCGATGAGCGGCGAAAGGTCTTCAACATATTTCCCCGCAAAGGGATTCTCGATCACGGCGATCGCCGCGGCGCGCCGCGTCGGCGGCGACACCTGACGTCCCATCTCCATCTGGGTCTCTTCGAGGACGGTGACGATCTTGCGGATGATCGCGTTCATGATTGTTTCCTCAAATCGCTTCCCTGTTCAGGCATGAACCGCAGTCTCCAGCATAGGCGGGCGCGATCGTTGCCGTTCGATATCTTTTGGTCCGATGACAAGCATATCACCACAAAGCTGCAATACGGCACCCTCGATCAATTCGCGATCGAATAAATGCCGTGCACATTCCGCGCCAGATTCCAGCGCGGCCGCGATCTCATTGTGCGACAACTTGCCGACCTCGCGGGTGACAAGACGGGCCCCGAGATCGCTGTCAGGCTGAAGCTCGTTGGCGGGCTTGCGGATGATGGCCGGATGTCCCGGCAGATCCACCGCGTTGGCGATGATCGTGGCCGCCGCATCGGCCTGCGATGCCGTTGCAGCCAACACCGTCACCGCGTCGGCGATACCGAGCGAAAAACTACGACCGTGGCGTCCACTGGTCGCGATTCCGCGTACAGGGTCGGTCGAATCGACCCTCATGGTCCGCATTACGCCGGAGCCATCAGGCCGATCAATCAGACCGACAGAGAAATGCTCGCCTTCGCCCAGATGAAGCGCGAGGTCGCCGCCATTGTTGACGTAGGCTTGATTGAGTGTCGCGGCTCCGAGCATTGCGCCAAGGATCTCCTCCGCCCCGCTGCCAGCAACGGCGGCCATCGGCGTGATGAAGCAATCAGCCGCATAGGGCGAGACAGCGGCATGCATCCGCCGCGCGACCACGCCCTTCAGCGAAGTGCGCTCCTCAGCGGCCGTCCGCAGCTCCGGCAGTTCCGCGCAGAGCTCATCCAACAATCCGGTGAACCGCCGCGCTGCAGCCTCATAGGCCGCGCGCACCTCGTCCGCAGGCCCTCTCGCCTCCACGATCAAATCAATCGGTCCATCCTGCAAATGCAGCCGTCGGCCGTCAGACAGCAATGCGATTTGCGCGCGCCGTGTCATGCCCGCCGTCCCGGGATCGGGTTCTGCCAGGGCAATTGACGGACGTCGTCACCGCTCTGCACTTCGGAAAGCGGCTTCACATGATCCATGTGACCGCCGAGCGCGGCATAGTCCGACAGCCTCATGGTGAACTCGATTGGCGCGACCAGCGCCGGCGTCGGCACGTAGCCAAATGCGCCCGCGGGCATCTGCGTCACGTCGACCATATAGGTGATGCCTCCGCCGGGCCAGACATAGACCGGCGCGCCGCCGCTGGTGACGCGCGTCAGTGCGTCCTTAACCGAGCGCGTCAGCCGCACCGGATTGTCGGTGACGCCGGCGCGCAACGAGCCGCCGGCACCCGCCATGAACAGCACCGTGCAGAGCGCCGGCTCGCAATTCTCCTGGATGCGCTCGACCGAAAACTTCAGGTCATCAGGCATCTCGGTCTCGACCGGCTTCAAAGCCTCGTCGAGGACATAATAGGACGAATGCTCGCCCGTGGTGGAGACCATCAGCATGGTCAGACCGGGCTTGGCTTCCTTGGCATCAAAGGGCCCGAGAATCGAGAGCGGATCCGAGATGTTGGTGCCCCCCCAGCCGGTGCCGGGCTCGGCGACCTGGAAATAGCGGCCGGGCGTCGAACGCCGGCCCTTCATCTTGATGCCGGTATCGGCGATGTCGAGCAGCTTGCCGGCCTGATGTTCCGACAGCACGCCGGTGATGTGGTCATCGACCACGACGACCTCATCGACCTTGCCATGCCATTGCTTGGCGAACATGCCGATCGTCGCCGAGCCGCAGCCGACCCGCATGCGCTCTTCCTTCACGCCGTTGACGATCGGCGGCTGGCCGGCCTGCACCACCACGGTCGCGCCGCCGTCGATGGTGAGCTCGACCGCCTTGCAATTGGCGAGATCCATCAGCGTGTCGCAGGTGACGCGTCCCTCTTTCTTGGAGCCGCCAGTGAGATGATGCACGCCGCCGAGCGAGAGCATCTGCGAGCCGTATTCGCTGGTGGTGACGTGGCCCACCGCCTCGCCTTGCGCGCGAACGGTCGCGGTCTCCGGCCCGAGATAGCGATCGGTGTCGATCTTCACCTTGACGCCGCAATAGGAGAAGATGCCCTCGGTGACCACAGTCACCATGTCGACGCCATCGACCTCCGCGGAGACGATGAATGGCGCCGGCTTGTAGTCGGGATAGGTCGTGCCCGCGCCGATCGCCGTCACAAAAGTTGAAGGCTCGTGGACGATCTTGCCGTCCCAGTCTTCGGTCCGGCTGAACGGCACCAGCTTGCCGCCATGCGAGACGGTGCGCTCCAGGATCACGTGCGGATCGACGCGAACGAGCTTGCCGTCGTGGTTAGCGTAGCGGTCGCAAGCTCCCGCCGCACCCGGCTTGATGTAACACATCACCGGACAGGCATCGCAGCGTATCTTGTCGATGGCAGCGCTCGTCGTTTCCATCACCATGTCAGAGCCAGCAGACACCGCGGTTATCATTCGTATACGAACGATGTTGCGCGCGGTCCCGATGGCTGTCAAGCGGCGGTGCGGCGCAAAAGGTGCACCTGCCGCATAAAAGCTCATATGCCTATCCGCCCTGTCCACAAAGGAGGCATTCGCGCTGCAGTGCGGCATGACGGCTTGCACGTTTGTGTACAAACGGTATCGTCGCGACTTACAAATCGCGTGTTTACAGGGCTTGGGAACGAGGATGATGCAGACACCGATCCGCCTCACCGTGAACGGCAGGATCCACGAGGTCACTGCGGCTCGAGACACGCCGCTGCTCTACGTGCTGCGCAACGACCTCGCGCTCAATGGGCCGAAATATGGCTGCGGCCTCGGTGAATGCGGCACCTGTACTGTCCTGATCGACGGGGCCGCGGCACGCTCCTGCGTGATTCCCGTGAGTGGCTGCGATGGCCGCGACATCGTGACGCTCGAAGGCTTGGGCACGCGCGACAAGCCGGACATCGTGCAGCAGGCCTTCATCGACGAGCAGGCCGCGCAATGCGGCTACTGCCTCAACGGCATGATCATGACCACCAAGGCGCTGCTCGCGGTCAATCCGCGGCCGACCGAACAGCAAGCGCTGGCGGCACTGCGCTACAATCTCTGCCGCTGCGGCACGCATGTCGAAATCCTGCGCGCGGTGATGCGCGCCTCCGGCCAGCTCACCGAGGCCGCTGATTGATGGTCTCCTCCCATTCGAACGGAGCTGAGCGGCCATCCGGTTCGCTCGTCGTCTTGCGCACCGTGGACGAGGTCACAACCGAGACCTATGTCCGCATCACCGCGGACGGTTCGGTCACAGCCTATAACGGCCATGTCGATCTCGGCACCGGCATCCGCACGGCGCTCGGCCAGATCATCGCCGAAGAGTTGGACGTGTCCTTTGCGCGCGTCGTCATCGTGCTCGGCGATACCGCACTGGTGCCGAACCAGGGCGCGACGATCGCGAGCGAGACGATTCAGATCACGGCTGTGCCCTTGCGCAAGGCCGCGGCCCAGGCGCGGCACTTCTTGATCGCACGCGCAGCCGAGCGGCTCGAACTGCCGGCGGCCGAGCTTAAGATCGACGACGGTCTCGTTCGCGGGCCCGACAATCGCTGCGTCAGCTATGGCGAACTGATCGGCGGCGAGACGATCAGCCTGGAGCTTGCCGATGACGTCGTCGTGAAGGCGGTTGGCGATTATGCCATCGTCGGCCAGTCGGTACCGCGGGTCGACCTGCCGGCCAAGGCCACGGGCGAGCTAACTTTCGTGCACGACATCCGCGTGCCCGGCATGCTGCACGGCCGCGTGGTGCGTCCGCCCTATGCCGGCGTCGATGCCGGTCCGTTCGTCGGCACCAGCCTGATCGCCGTCGACGAGGCGTCGGTGCGCGACATTCCCGGATTGGTTGCCGTCGTGCGCATCGGCGATTTCGTCGGCGTGGTCGCCGAGCGCGAGGAGAATGCGATCCGAGCGGCAGAGCAGCTCAAGGTGACCTGGAAGCCGACACCCGCGCTGACCGATCTCGCTGATGTCGAGAGCGCGCTGCGCGCCAATCCATCGACGCCGCGCACGCTGATCGACAAGGGCGACGTCGACGCGGCGATATCGGGCGCGGCCAAGCCGATGCAGCGCACTTATGTCTGGCCCTATCAGATGCACGCCTCGATCGGCCCGTCCTGCGCGGTCGCCGACTTCCAGGACGGCAACATCCGCGTCTGGTCCGGCACGCAGAACCCGCACGTGCTGCGCAGCGATCTGGCGCTGCTGATCGAGCGTCCGGAGAGCGAGATCGAGGTGATCCGGCTGGAAGCCGCCGGCTGCTATGGCCGCAACTGCGCCGATGACGTCACGGCGGACGCCCTACTGCTGTCGCGCGCGGTCGGCCGGCCCGTGCGCGTGCAGTTGACGCGCGAGCAGGAGCACGCCTGGGAACCAAAGGGCACCGCGCAGCTCATCGACGTCAATGGCGGCCTCGACGCCGGCGGCGGCATCGCTGCCTACGACCTCGCCACGCGCTACCCCTCGAACGCAGCGCCGACGCTGGCGCTGCTGCTGACCGGGCGGATCTCGCCCGAGCCCGCCGTGCTCCAGATGGGCGACCGCACTGCTATTCCGCCTTACGATTACGACCACATGCGCGTCATCGCCCATGACATGCCGCCGATCGTGCGCGCGTCCTGGTTTCGCGGCGTCTCGGCGCTGCCGAACACCTTTGCTCATGAGTCCTATATCGATGAGGCCGCAACAGAGGTCGGCGTCGATCCGATCGAGTACCGGCTGCGCTACCTGAAGGATCGGCGCGCCGTTGACCTCGTCAATGCGGTCGCCGAGCGCGCAGGCTGGATGCCGCGACCGGTGCGCGAGGAGAAACACGGTGAGATCGTGCACGGGCGCGGCTTTGCTTATGCGCTCTATATCCACAGCAAGTTCCCCGGCTATGGCGCGGCGTGGTCGGCCTGGATCGCCGACGTCGCGGTGAACAAGACGACCGGCGATGTCAGCGTCACGCGCGTCGTCGCCGGACAGGATTCCGGGCTGATGATCAATCCGGACGGCGTGCGCCACCAGATCCACGGCAACGTCATCCAGTCCACCAGCCGCGCGCTGATGGAGGAGGTTTCATTCGAGCGCGGCGCGGTGGCGGCGCGCGAGTGGGGCGCCTATCCGATCATTCTCTTCCCCGAGGTGCCCAAGATCGACGTTTTGATGCTGCCGCGTCAGGACCAGCCGCCCCTCGGCGTCGGCGAGTCCGCTTCGGTACCGAGCGCGGCGGCGATCGCCAACGCGATTTTCGATGCCACCGGCGTGCGCTTTCGCGAGCCGCCATTCACGCCCGAACGCATTCTCAGGGGATTACACGGCGATGCGGCGGCCACGCCGCAGGCCCTGGCCGCTCCCGCCACCCCGCCGCCATCCCGCATCTGGGAGAATCCGTTCGCCAAACGCGCCGGTATCTTTGCGACGATCGCGGCCGTCTGCACCGCCGCAATCGGAGTCGGCGCAGCGCTACTCCCGGCGCGCGCGATCGCGCCCATCGCGCGGCCCGACGCGTCGGTCTATTCCGCAGCAACGATTGCCCGCGGCCAGCAGCTCGCGGCGCTCGGCAATTGCGCGGAGTGCCATACCACGGTTCGAGGCGCGCTCAATGCCGGCGGCCGAGCGCTGGAAACGCCGTTCGGCACGATCTACTCGACCAACATCACGCCCGATGTCGAGACCGGCATCGGCGCCTGGTCCTACCGCGCCTTCGAGCGCGCGATGCGCGACGGGGTGCATCGCGACGGACGGCAGCTCTATCCTGCCTTCCCCTACACGCATTTTTCGAAGACCAGCGAGGCCGACCTTCAGGCTCTCTATGCCTACCTGATGGCACAGCCCGCGGTACGCGCGACGCAGCCTGCGAACGCGCTCGCCTTCCCCTTCAATCTTCGGCCACTGCTTGCGGGATGGAACGCGCTGTTTCATCAGGCGGATGAATTCAAGCCCGATCGCGCAAAGTCGGAGCTTTGGAATCGCGGCGCCTATCTCGTCGAGAGTCTCGGCCATTGCAGCGCCTGCCATTCGCCGCGCAATGCACTCGGTGCCGAGCAGCGCCAGGCCTATCTCGCCGGAGGCTTTGCCGAGGGCTGGGAGGCGCCGGCCCTGACCTCGCTCTCCCGCGCACCTATTCCGTGGAGCGAGGACGAACTCTTCGCGTACTTGCGCACCGGTCATTCGCGCTATCATGGCGTCGCGGCCGGCCCGATGGCGCCGATCGTCCGGGACCTCAAGGTCCTGTCCGATCAGGACATCCGCGCAATGGCGGTCTATCTCAACTCGTTCAATGACACGGCGAGCGACGGACAAATGCAAGACGCGCTCGCAACGAAACTCGAGAACGCGACGCAAGTCACCGTCGCTGCGTCCAACGGCGCGCGGCTCTATCTCGGCGCCTGCGCGGTCTGCCACGAGATCGGCGGCCTGCCTCTGTTCGGCACTAGGCCCTCGCTCGCGCTCAACAGCAATCTGCACAGCGCGACCTCGGACAATCTCGTGCAGGTGATCCTGCACGGCATTGCCGAGCCGGTGTCGAGCGATCTCGGTTACATGCCCGCCTTCAAGGGCAGCATGAGCGACGCGCAGGTCGAGGAGCTCGTCACTTTCCTGCGCAAGCAGTTCGCACCGGACAAGCCGGCCTGGACCGGCGTGCGCGAGACGATCGCGCGCGCACGCGCATCCGCAAACTAAGCGTGCTTCTTGATCTCCACTGGCGGCGTGCCATGCGTGTGGAACGACTCGATCGTCTTCAGGCCCCAGGCCTGGCCCTTCTTGCGCTCCTCCTCGGTCCACACGATCGGCTTCCAGTCCGGCGCGAGGATGAGACGCGCGCCGGCGTTGGCGACCTCGACGCGGTTGCCGCCGGGCTCATAGACGTAGAGAAAGAAGGTCTGCTGGATCGCGTGCTTGTGCGGGCCGGTCTCGATGTGCACGCCGTTCTCCAGGAAAATGTCTGCAGCGCGCAAAATCTCCTCGCGGCTGTCGAGCGCGTAGGTGACGTGATGGAAGCGGCCGGGCGTGCCTGAATGGTCGAGCGAATAGGCGAAGTCGTAGCTCTTGTTCGACATCGTCAGCCACATCGCGGCTTCACGTCCGTCGTTCAGCACGATCTGCTCGGTGAGACGGCAGCCGAGATAGTTCTCGAAGAACTCGCGGTTGGCCTTGATGTCGACGGCGAGGCAGTTGAGATGGTCGAGCCGGCGCACGTTGACGCCGCGCGCCGGAAAGCGCTGGGCCTGGTTCTTCAGCGCGGGCTTCAGCTCCGGCGGCGCCTGATACCATTCGGTCTCGTAATAGAGTTCGACGATGTGTCCATCAGGGTCACGGCAGCGGAAGGTCGGCCCCTGCCCCATATCGCCGTCGATCCAGCCGATATCAAAGCCGGAGCCTTTCAGCGCGGCGACGCGGCGTTCCAAGGCCTGCTGACTGCGCGCGCGCAACGCCATGTGCTCCATGCCCGAGGTCTTCGAGGCCGTGAGCTTAAGCGAATAGCGCTCGTAATCGTCCCAGCCGCGTAAGTAGACCGACTCGCCGTTCTGCCCGCTCACGGTCATGCCCATGACATCGACGAAGAACTTCAGGCTTTCATCTGGCTTGGGCGTCAAGAGCTCCATGTGGCCGAGATGGGCGAGATCGAGGATCGGTTCGGGCTGCATGCTTTCCTCCAAACCTGGCGGTCAAGCGTTGGCTACGATCCGCAGGACCGAGTCCTGCAATCCGGCGTGAGACTGCGATGCGCCCACGCCACGGCCGAACACTGACGCCGCCAGTTCATTTGTACCAATGTACAAATCATTAGGTCTCGTCAACAAATCAAGCGCCCGAATGGAAGGGCGCCGCTCCCGGGAACAATTATTCCCGAACGACGGAACCTTGCCTGCCTCGAATGGTAAAATCTTCCTTAACTGGCTTCGGCTCTCCCTTTTTTCTGCCATTTCTGCTCTCAGTACGGATTAGGAACCACCTTCCGGCCAGATTGCCGCGGATTTAACGGAGCAGCCGCGCCTGCGGCTTAACCGTTTGTGCAGCGACGGCTGCGCATAGTCCGGACCAAACCCGTTGCTCTTGCCAGGTTCATTCATCGTGACATCCTTTGGACGCGTGATTTCGGTTCGCGGATCGCTCGCCCGGGTCGGGCTTTTGGCGGAAAGCCGGATGCCGGTCTCGGAGGTTCGGGCGACCGTCGGCCGCTTCGTCAGTATCCGCTGCGCAAACTCGGTTATCGTCGCAATGATTACCGAGGTCTCCTGCGAAAACCTGTCGGCTAGCGACAATTACATTGCGATTGCCTCGGTCGACCTGCTTGGTGAGATCCTCAACGCCACCGACAAGCCGAAATTCCAGCGAGGCGTGACCAATTATCCGACCATCGGCGATGCCGTCGACCTGATCACGAGCCAGGAGTTGCGCACGATCTACGCGCCGACCGGGTCGGACCAGATCAACGTCGGCTTCCTCCAGCAGGACCGCTCGGTCGTCGCCTATGTCGACGTCGAGGAAATGCTATCCAAGCACTTCGCGGTGCTGGGATCGACCGGCGTCGGCAAATCGACCGGCGTCTCGCTCCTGCTGAACGAGATCCTGAAGGCGCGTCCGAACCTGCGCATCTTCCTGCTCGACGTGCACAACGAATATGGCCGCTGCTTCGGCGATCGCGCGCTGGTGCTCAATCCGCGAAATCTAAAGCTGCCGTTCTGGCTGTTCAACTTCGAGGAAATCGTCGACGTGCTGTTCGGCGGCCGCGCGGGCGTGCCCGAGGAGCTCGACATTCTCGCTGAGGTGATCCCGATCGCCAAGGGCGTCTATACCCAGTACCAGAACGCCGACCGCATCGGTCTCAAACGCATCGATCCCAAGCAGGTCGGCTACACCGCGGACACGCCGGTGCCGTATCGCCTGGTCGACTTGATATCGCTGATCGACGAGCGCATGGGCAAGCTCGAGAACCGCTCGTCGCGCATCATCTATCACAAACTGATCTCGCGCATCGAGGCCGTCCGCAACGACCCGCGCTACGCCTTCATGTTCGACAACGCCAATGTCGGCGGCGACACCATGGCCGAGGTGATCAGCCATTTGTTCCGCCTGCCGGCCAACGGCAAACCGATGACGGTGATGCAACTCGCCGGCTTCCCGGCCGAGGTCATTGATTCCGTCGTCTCGGTGCTCTGCCGCATGGCTTTCGACTTCGGCCTGTGGAGCGACGGCGTCTCGCCGCTGCTGTTCGTGTGCGAGGAGGCGCATCGCTACGCCTCCGCCGACCGCAACATCGGCTTCGGGCCAACTCGCAAGGCGGTGTCGCGCATCGCCAAAGAGGGCCGCAAATACGGCGTCTATCTTGGCCTTATCACCCAGCGCCCGGCCGAGCTCGACGCCACCATCATCTCCCAGTGCAACACGCTGTTCACGATGCGTCTCGCCAACGAGCGCGACCAGGCGCTGCTCCGCGCCGCCGTGTCGGACGCGGCCGCCAACCTGTTGTCCTTCGTGCCCTCGCTCGGCACCCGCGAGGTGCTGGCGTTCGGGGAGGGCGTCGCCCTGCCGACGCGGCTGCGCTTCAAGGAGGTGCCGCCGCATCAATTGCCCCGCGGCGAAGCCACCATCAGCAGCGTGCCCTCGGTCACCTCCGGTCACGACATGCATTTCGTCAGCGCCGTGCTCGAACGCTGGCGCGGCGCCACCTCGCAGCGCGACGTGCCAAACGATCCACTGTTCTCGGCCCCTCCCGCCAAGACGATGTCCAGCCTCGAAGCGCCGATGCTGCAACCGTCGATGGGCCTCGATCCCGACCGCTTCTCGCTGCTGAAGAAGCCGTTGAGGTAAGGCCGCGCGTGTCCCGGACGCGCTACGGCGTGCAACGCTGCTGCGCAAGGCCGAGACCCACGCCACACGCACCGCACTCTCGGAAAGATGGGCCCCGGCTCTGCAGGACACCGCTGGACAAGCGCTGCGCTGCGTTAGGGCACGCCCTACGGAGTATGCAGCACGTTGAGACGGCCGCCCGCATCGACTATGTTTGCCGGCCCTGAGCCGGAGTCCATGCAAATGACAAAGCCCGCGCAACGCTTCCCCGCCCCCGCCTTCGACACGCTGCCGGACGACATCCGCACGCGGCTCCTCGCCGTGCAGGAGAAGAGCGGCTTCGTGCCGAACGTGTTCTTGACGCTGGCGTATCGTCCCGACGAGTTTCGCGCCTTCTTCGCCTATCATGATGCACTGATGGAGAAGGACGGCGGCCTCACCACGGCCGAGCGCGAGATGATCGTGGTCGCGACCTCGGCGGCCAACCAGTGCCAATATTGCGTGATCGCGCATGGCGCGATCCTGCGCATTCGGGCCAAGAATCCGCTCATCGCCGACCAGATCGCGATTAATTACCGCAAGGCCGATATCACGCCGCGGCAGAAGGCGATGCTCGACTTCGCGATGAAGGTCTCGGCCGAGGCGCAGCGGATTTCAGAGGACGATTTCGCAGCACTCGCGCCGCACGGCTTCAGCGACGACGACATCTGGGACATCGCCGCGATCTCCGCCTTCTTCGCACTTTCGAATCGGCTGGCGAATTTCACGGGCATGCGGCCAAACGAGGAGTTCTATCTGATGGGACGGCTGCCGAAGAAGTGATCGACAGGCAATGACCGAGCTCGACTGGCCCGAAATCGTGCTGCGTCTCGGCAGCGCCACGCTTGCAGGCGGAGCAATCGGCCTGAACCGCGATCTGCAAGGTAAGCCGATCGGACTGAAGACGCTCGGCATCGTCGGGCTCTCCACCGCGGCCGTCGTGCTGCTTGCGGTCGAGTTCGCCGAGCCCGGCAGAATCACCGATGCGGCGAGCCGGGTGATCCAGGGCATCCTGACCGGAATCGGTTTCCTCGGTGCCGGCGTCATTGTCCACGAGAGCAAAGGTTTTCGCGTGAGCGGTCTGACCAGCGCGGCCTGCACGTTCCTCGCCGCCTGTCTCGGCATCGTCTGCGGCACCGGACAATGGAAGATCGTCGCAGCCGCGCTGGCGTTCGCCTTCGTTCTGCTGACGGTCGGCCGCCGCGTCGAGCGCTGGCTGCACCGGA
Source organism: Bradyrhizobium sp. 179 (assembly GCF_023073535.1). Taxonomy (NCBI): domain Bacteria; kingdom Pseudomonadati; phylum Pseudomonadota; class Alphaproteobacteria; order Hyphomicrobiales; family Nitrobacteraceae; genus Bradyrhizobium; species Bradyrhizobium sp. 179. The sequence goes on from NZ_JADPJR010000020.1 coordinate 16,976, forward strand.
TGCTCGGTGGCCAGGAGGAGCTGCATGAAACGGCCTCCGAGCAGAAGCCTGAACGCAGCGTTTAGGCGCTTTCGGCTCGCCTTGCGCTCGCCGCGCTCACCTCTTCCGCCGCAGGGTCCAGCGGTTCCGTGCGAGCAGGGTCGCGGTCATGCATTGCGTGCGGCTACGAAGCGCTATGCCGCTAGCGCTTTGTCATCAACTCGAGTGCCGGAGCAAAGCGCTCGGCAAACGTCAATGTCTTGGCATGGTGAACCGCCGCAAACGAGGCCGAAACCCCTGCTGACGCAAGGGCAAGCAGGGCAACAGCGAAAACCAGACGGCGCATTCTTGCCTCCCGTGTGAGCCCGATTGCCCCAAAGGATGGGACGGCTCTGTTTCAGGGCCGCTTCATGCGGGGCGGAAAATGATTTCGCTCAAGAGGCTGTGATGAGGTCGGATTGCGGTGCCGTATCCATGCGCCCCTAATCATCGTCCGCCGGCCCGCACCAGCCGGGCAGATAGATCGCATCCTTACTTCTAGCCGAGGACATCGCCTTCTCGAGCGCCATGTCGAAATCGGCATCGACCAGCTTGCGCGAGAGTTTTCGGCGCAGATAGTCGGCCCACAGGAATTCGGAGAATGGCGTCGTATCCTTGGCGAAGCCGCCGATGCGGCGGAGCTCGCCGGCGAGGCTGCGGAACGGGTCGTCCTTGAGGTCGGCCACCGATTTCGGCAGGTCCCGGAACGGCCGCCTTTCGCCCTTGGCGTCGTAGGGATAGACCCAGCGCTTGTTGTCCAGGACGCCCCAGAAGGCCTCGCGCTCGACCATTCTGAGGTCGCCGACGATGGTGACCAGCACCTCCTTGATGCCCTCGTCGTGCAATGCGCGGCCGAGATGATGATGATCGATCACGTAATAGCGCTGGTCCGGGCCGTAGACGACGGGAATCATGTGCTTGCCGAGTAGGTCGGCCTGCTTCTTCTTGTCGTGCTCGCGCCAGCGCTTGCGCTTCTCCTTGACCTCGCGCATGCCGACCGTCATCTGCGTCGGCCGCAGCGACAGGATGGGAACCGGGTGCACTCTCGGCTCACGCGTATTCGTCATTTCGAACGGTCCCTCATTGGTTGCAATTGGCGGAAACAAGTTCCCTGGACTATGCCATGACCCCAGTGACGGCAAAATGCGTCGGGCTGCACGCGCAGATGACAAGCCCATGTGGACGGAACGCAGGCGTGAGTTCCCCGCCAATATGGCAACGCAACCGCATATTCCTGACCGCGTCGCAGCCGGTTGGTGACGATTGACGGCACGCGATGCAAAATAGTGCGAATAGGAAATGCAGCTCCGAGTTGAGAAGATTTTCTGCAACGCGGTCATCACGTATGCTATCTAAAAATCGCTGCTTCGGAGTGATCCCCTGCCCTATGAAAAGCCAGCGGCCCATAAGCTCTGATGACGAGCACCGGGTGCTCCAATTCAGGCCGCGCACCTCGCCTTCCGCCATGGTTCGCCGGGGCAACGGCACCGTGCAATCATTGCGCGCGGCGCCGGAGCCGCTCGACCTGTCGCGCTACGAGCAGCCCCGCACCGGACCGGACGATTTCCGCCACCGCATGCTCGCCAATATCGCGGCGCTCGCCTTCACCATCGCGCTGACCGCGATCGGGATTTGGCTCGCCGTGAGTATTGCCGACCTGCGCCGGACTCAGGATTGCGTCCTGATGGGTCGCCGCGACTGCGTCAAGATCACGACGCCGCACATCTAGGCTCGCCCTGCCGGCGGTCCCTCGCTGGACGACCCGTGGCGGGCATCCCCAGCCCTGTCTCCGCGCCTGGCAGGCTCCATTGAACTCAGGGCGGCGCTCCGATATACGGGCTTTCGACCCGGCCAGAGGGGGGTTTGAGGGCGTCATCAGGGGCGCGATGCCCGCCCACCGTGCCACTCTGGAAATCTGACAAATACCTGCAATATATCAAAGGCTTAGTGATGTCTTCCACATTCGATCAGGTCGCCACGATCATCGCTGAAACCTGCGACATCCCGCGCGACACGATCACGCCGGATAGCCATGCCATCGATGATCTCGGCATCGACAGCCTCGATTTTCTTGATATCGCGTTCGCGATCGACAAGCAGTTCGGCATCAAGCTGCCACTTGAAAAGTGGACCCAGGAGGTCAACGACGGCAAGGCGACCACGGAGCAGTATTTCGTGCTGAAGAACCTGTGCGCGCGCATCGACGAGCTCGTCGCGGCCAAGGGCGCGGGCGCCTAAGCGCGCGGCCATGCAACTCGAATACTTCCACATGATCGATCGGATCGTCGACCTGAACGTCGACGAGAAGACGATTGTCGTCGAGGCCCAGGTTCCGAACGCAAGCACCATTTTCGAGGGACACTTCCCGGGCTATCCGCTGATGCCCGGCGTGCTCCTGATCGAATCGATGGCGCAGGCTTCGGGCTGGCTTCAGCTCGGTGTGCTGAAGTTCGAGCGCATGCCGATCCTCGCTGCCGTGAAGGAGGCCAAGGTCCGCGGCTCGGTCTACCCCGGTGACGTCATGAGCATCGAGGCGACCCTGTCCCATCAGGGCTCGGGTTACGCGGTCACCGAAGCCAAGATCCGGGTCGGCGGCAAGCTGCGCGCGAATTCGACGCTCACCTTCACGCAGATTCCCTTTCCCAATGCGGATATGCGCGGACACATGGACGCAATCGCCAAACGCGTCGGCTTTCCGCAACAGGCCGTTTCGCCATGATCGACACTTTCGCGACGAAGCCCGCCCAGACGGAAGTCTGGATCACCGGCATTGGACTTGCCACCTCGCTCGGCGAGGGGCTCGACGCCAACTGGGCCGCGCTCCAGGAGAAGCGCATCAATGTCGACGAGAAGGGCTTTGCGCCCTACATCGTGCATCCCTTGATGCCGGTCTCTTTCGACAGCCAGATTCCGAAGAAGGGCGACCAGCGCCAGATGGAAGCCTGGCAGCGTATTGGCACCTATGCCGCGGGCCTGGCGCTCGATTCCGCCGGGATCAAGGGCAACAAGGACATCCTGTCGAAGATTGACATGGTGGTGGCCGCAGGCGGCGGCGAGCGCGATCTCAACGTCGACACCGGCGTGCTCACGGCCGAGGCCAAGGGTGCCAACGCCCCCGGCTTCCTCAACGAACGGCTGATGAGCGACCTGCGGCCGACGTTGTTCCTGGCCCAGCTCTCCAACCTGCTCGCCGGCAACATCGCCATCGTCCATGGTCTCGGCGGCACCTCGCGCACCTTCATGGGCGAAGAGGTCGCGGGCGCGGACGCGGCCCGCATTGCGCTCGCGCGCATCGCCTCGGGTGAGAGCGACATTGCGCTGGTCGGTGGCTCGCACAATGGCGAACGCAAGGACCTGATGGTCCTCTACGAATTCGGTGACTTCAACCTGAAGGACAAGTTCGCTCCGGTGTGGGCGCGCAAGGACCATCCCGGCTTCGCGCTCGGTTCGGCGGGCGCCTTCCTGGTGCTGGAGTCGAAGGCGCATGCAGAGGCGCGCGGCGCAAAGCCGTTCGCCAAGCTCACCAGCGTCGTCGCCGACCTTGCCCGCCGCAAGCAGCCTGGCGACATGGCCTCGACGCTGGAGAAGCTTTGGGAAAAGCTGCCCAAGCGCGAGGGCAAGGCCGCGATCATATCAGGCGCGACCGGCGCCGAGCCCGCGACCTCGGAAGAGCGCAGCTTCCTGAGGAGCCACGCGGATCTGCCGGTGCGCTCGACCGGCACCATGTTCGGCCACACCATGGAAACGCAATTCCCGCTCGGAATTGCCCTCGCCGCACTGTCGATCTCGCGCGGTGCATTGTTCCCGCCGAATGATTCCACGGGGACTGAGATTGAAATGCAGGGCGCGCCCACCCAGATCGTGGTGGTAGGGGCTGGGCACTGGCGCGGCGAAGGCATGGCGCTGGTCGAGGCAGTGAGCTAGCTCAGGGGGTCGAGATGACTGCACCACGCGACAAATTCGGCCGTCCCGTCGTCGTCGTCACCGGCATGGGCATCATGACCTCGCTCGGCGCCGGCAAGGCCGACAATTGGGCGAAGCTGGTCGCCGGCGAATCCGGCATCCGCACCATCACGCGTTTTCCGGTCGACGGCCTGAAGACCACGATGGCTGGTACGGTGGATTTCGTCAGTGTCGATCCGTTCTCCTCCACCGGCCTCTCCGAGCGGATGGCGGAGCTGGTGACGGAGGAAGCGCTCGAGCAGGCCGGCATCGGCGCCAAGGCGGATTTCCCTGGCCCCCTCTTCCTCGCGGTCGCGCCAGTCGAGGTCGAATGGCCGCAGCGGCGCGAGCTTGGCCGCGCCGTCGGCAAGACCGAGTTCAACTACGACGACCTCCTGCGCATCTCCGGCGGCGGCAAGTACAGCGACTATCATCACCGCTTCATGTTCGGCTCGGTCGCCGCGCATCTCGCCGAGACTTTCGGCACCAAGGGCTCGCCGATCTCGCTGTCGACGGCCTGCGCCTCGGGCGCGACCTCGATCCAGCTGGGCGTCGAGGCGATGCGGCGTGGCGAGACCGACGCTGCGCTGTGCGTCGCGACCGACGGTACCGTCAATCCGGAGGCGCTGGTGCGCTTCTCGCTACTCTCGGCGCTCTCGACCCAGAACGAACCGCCGCGGGCGGCCTCCCGCCCCTTCTCCAAGAACCGCGATGGCTTCGTCATGGCCGAAGGCGCTGGCGCGCTCGTGCTGGAAAGCTACGAGGCGGCGACCGCGCGCGGCGCAAAGATCCTCGGCGTGATCGCCGGCTGCGGCGAGCTCACCGATTCCTTCCATCGCACCCGCTCCTCGCCCGACGGCAAGCCGATTATCGGCTGCATGAACAAGACGCTGGCCGATGCCGGCATGACGCCGGACCAGATCGACCACATCAACGCGCACGGTACCGCGACGCCCGAAAACGACAAGATGGAGTTCAACACGACGTCGGCAGTGTTCGGCGAGCTCGCGCAGAAAATTCCGGTCACCTCCAATAAGTCGATGGTCGGCCACACCATCTCGGCCGCCGGTGCGGTCGAGGCGATCTTCTCGCTGCTCACGCTCGAGCATCAGCGCATCCCGCCGACGATCAACTACGAGACCCCGGATCCGACGATCCTGTTCGACGTCGTCGGCAACAAGGCGCGCGATGCCCGCGTCACCGCGGTAATGTCGAACTCGTTCGGCTTCGGTGGCCAGAACGCCTCGCTGATCCTGACCCGCGAACCGGCCTGACCGGACGCATGGCACTGCTGACTGCGAGCACGAAGGCCCGCGCGCGGGAGGCTGCCAAATCGCTCGGCGGCAGCTTGATCGGCGCCGCGACGGTCGGCTTGCTGCGCACCACGCGCTATTTCGATCCGGTCAAGACTTCGGACTTTTTCGCGCGCGTCGTGAAGCTGATCGGCCCGCGTCTGCGCGAGCATCGCATCGGCCGCGCCAACCTCACTGCGGCATTTCCGGAGAAGTCGCCGGAGGAGATCGAACAAATCCTGATGGGCGTCTGGGACAATCTCGGCCGCGTCGGCGCCGAGTTCGCCCATATCGACCATGTCTGGGACTACGACCGCGATGACCCCGAGAAGAGCCGGATCGAATTGTCGCCGCGCAGCATCGAGCTGTTCGACCAGATCCGCGACGACGGCAAGCCGGCGCTGATCTTCGCCGCGCATCTGGCCAATTGGGAATTGCCGGCGCTCGCCGCCGTCGCGCATGGGCTGGATACCGCGATCCTCTATCGCCGACCGAACATCGCCTCCGCCGACCGCATCATCCAGGAGATGCGCCAGGTCAACATGGGCACGTTGATCCCGGCGGGCCGGGACGCGCCGCTGCGGCTCGCACAGGCGCTCAAGGACGGCAAGCACGTCGCGATGCTGATCGATCAGTATCTGACGGCCGGCGTCGAGGTCACCTTCTTCGGCCGCAAGACCCGCGCCAACCCGATGCTGGCGCGCCTCTTGCGCCAGGTCGAGTGCCCGATCCACGGTGTGCGCATCATCCGCCTGCCCGACGGCCGCTTTCGCGGCGAGCTCACCGAAGAGATCAAGCCGGTGCGCGATGCTGACGGCAAGATCGACATCCAGGGCACGACCCAGGCGATCACGAGCGTGGTGGAAAGCTGGGTGCGCGAGCATCCGGAGCAATGGCTGTGGCTGCATAGAAGGTGGCGGTAGTTACGCCGTCGTTGCGAGGAGCGAAGCGACGAAGCAATCCAGATTGCTTCCGCGGAGAGATTCTGGATTGCTTCGCTTCGCTCGCAATGATGGGCGTGCTCCTCACCGCCCCGTCTTCACCTTGGTCCAGAGTCTATTGATGATGCGCTGCGTCGCCGGCTCGCGCGCGGTGATGACGAAGAGCTTCGAAAGCGTCGCCTCGTCCGGATAGATGTTCTTGTCGTTCAAAATCTTTGGGTTGACCAGTTTCTGGCTGGCGAGGTTGCCGTTGGCGTAGGACAGGAAGTCCGAGTTCTTGGCGGCAACATCGGGGCGGTAGAGATAGTTGATCAGCTCGTAAGCCTCCTTGACGTTCTTGGCGTCCGCGGGGATCGCGAGATTGTCGAAGAACATCTGTGCACCCTCTTTCGGAATGGCATAGCCGATCTCGATGCCACTCTTGGCCTCCGCAGCGCGGGCGCGGGCCTGCATGATGTCGCCGGACCAGCCGACCACGAAGCAGATCTCGCCGGTGGCGAGCGCGCTTAAGTATTCGGAGGAGTGAAACTTGCGCACGGACGGGCGGACTTTTGCCACGACGTCGGCAGCCTTCTCCAGGTCCGCCTGCTTGGTCGAGTTCGGATCGAGCCCGAGATAGTTCAGCGCTGCCGGAAAGATATCGTCGGCGGAGTCGAGCATGTGCACCCCGCAATCTTTGAACTTGGTCAAATTCTCGGGCTTGAAGACGATGTCCCAGCTGTCGATCTTCGCATCCGGCCCCAGGATCTGCTTCACCTTGGCGACATTGTAGCCGATGCCCGTCGTACCCCACATGTAGTTGGCGGCGTAGACATTGCCGGGATCATAGATCGCGAGGCGTTCGGTCACCACAGGCCAGGCGTTGGCCAAGTTAGGCAGCATCGACTTGTCGAGCTTCTGGAAGATATTGGCCTTGATCTGGCGCTGCAGGAAATAGGCGGTGGGCACCACGACGTCGTAGCCCGACTTGCCGGCCATCAGGCGCGTCTCCAGCGTCTCGTTGGCATCGAAGGTGTCGTAGACCACTTTGATGCCGGTTTCCTTGGTGAAGTTCTCAAGGACCTCCGGCGCCATGTAGTTGGACCAGTTGTAGAAGTTGACGACCCGTTCCTCCGCACTTGCAGGGGCGGAGAGCAACGTCAGCGCTGCGGCGATTGCGAGAGCGAAGCAAAGCCTGAAGCGGCCGACATTCGTCATCTTCCTTACCTCTTGCGCCCGCGCACCGCATCCGACAGCCGCTCGAGTGCTGTGTCGAGCGTCTCATCCTTCTTGGCAAAGCAGAAGCGCACCACTGAGGTCACCGGGTCCTGCTCGTAAAAGGCCGACACCGGGATCGCCGCCACCTTGTAGTCCTTCACGATCCGCCAGCAGAACTCGGTATCGCTCTCGTTCAGCCCGAGCGGCGACAGATCGACCGTGAGGAAGTAGGTGCCTTGCGACCTCAGCACGGGAAAACCGAGGCTCTCCAGCCCTTTGGTGAGACGGTCGCGGCTCCGCGTCAGGTCCTTGCGCATCGACAGGAAGTAGTCGTCGGGCTTGCCGAGGCCGTAGGCGACGGCGGCCTGGAGGTTCGGCGCGGTGGTGAAGGTCAAGAACTGGTGCACCTTGGCGGCGACGCGCAAGAGCGGCGGCGCGGCGCAGACGAAGCCGATCTTCCACCCCGTCAGGGAGAAGATCTTGCCGGCCGAGCCGACCTTGATCGTGCGCTCGCGCATGCCGGGGATGGTGATCAGCGGGATGTGCTTGTGCTCGTCGAACGTGACGTGCTCCCAGACCTCGTCGCAGATCGCGATGACGTCGAATTTTTGGCAGTAGCGCGCCAGTAGCTCGAGGTCCTCGCGCGGATACACCACCGCGGAGGGATTCAAAGGGTTGTTGAACAGCACCGCCTTGGTCTTGGAATTGAAGACGCTTTTCAGCATGTCCTCATTCAGCCGCCAGTGCGGCGGCTCGAGCCGGACGAGGCGCGGAACGCCGCCCGCCTGTCGGATGATCGGCAGGTAGGAATCATAGACTGGCTGGAAGCAGACCACCTCGTCGCCGGGCTGAACCACCGCGAGAATTGCCGAGGTCAGCGCCTCGGTGCCCCCGGAGGTCACCATCACTTCGCTCATCGGATCGAGCTTGAGCCCGTGCCAGTGCCCGTAATGGGTTGCGATCGCCTGACGCAGCTCCGGCAGGCCCATCATCGAAGGGTACTGGTTGTAGCCGTGCAGAGAGGCATCGGCCGCGGCCCGGCGGATGTCCTCGGGGCCGGGATCGTCAGGAAAACCCTGGCCGAGATTGATTGCGGCATTGTCGCGCGCGGCCTGCGACATCGCCTCGAAGATAGTGACGGGAAGGTCGGCGAAGACCTTGTTCAGCGACGAGCTCTTGGTCGTCATCGCGAGCTCAGCCGCCCACCTTGCTGGGAAGACCGGCCGCTTTCCAGCCCAGCATGCCGCCGGCCAGATGCTTGTCGTAAGGCAGGCCCACCGCCTGCGCCGCGAGCGAGGCGGTCACCGAGCGCTTGCCCGATCGGCAGGCGAACACGACCTGCTTGCCTTGGGGATCGGGGATCGCCTTGGGATCGAAGGTCGAGAGCGGAACCACGAGGCCGTAAGGATAGGCCTCGGCTTCGACCTCGTTCGGCTCGCGGACATCGACCAGCAGATAGCGGCCTTCCGCGACACCCTTGGAGACCTCGTCCGGGGTCAGATCCTGTACCTGATTTGCCACATCATCCTCCAACGTCGCGCCTATTGGCCGGGGCACCCGGCCGGCGGCAACCTCGCCTCTCGGCCGACGAAAATCAAGCGCTACAATGGCTTGAGCTGAGCGGCGCAAGTTAAAGCTAAATCGCATCGACTTGAAGCGCAGCGTCGGTTGCCTGCCTAGATCGTGACCTGCGTTCCAACCTCGACCACGCGGCCGGAGGGGATCTGGAAATAGTCGGTGGCGTCGTTCGCCGAGCGGCTCAGCGAGATGAACAGTCGGTCCTGCCAGCGCGGCATACCGGAATGGGCCGCCGGCTTCAGCGCCCTCCGCGACAGGAAGAAAGAGGTCGACATGATGTCGAACTGCCAGCCGAGCTTGCGCGCGATCGCCAGCGCCTTGGGCACGTTGGGCGATTCCATGAAGCCGAATTTCAGCGTCACCTTTGAGAAGGTCGGTGAGATCTGCTCCAGTCGCACCCGGTCGGCCGGGTCGATGCGCGGGGTCTGCGCGGTGTCGATGGTGAGAATGACGTTCTTCTCGTGCAGCACCTTGTAGTGCTTCAGACTATGCATCAGCGCCGTCGGCGCGCTGAGTGGGTCCGAGGTCAGGAACACGGCTGTGCCGGGCACCCGCTGCGGCGGCCTTTTCTCCAGCATCGCCACGAGGTCGGCGAGCGGGAATTCGAGCTTGCGCGACTTCTCGAACAGCAGCCGGCTGCCCCGCCGCCACGTGTACATCAGGATGATCATGAGCGCGCCGAGCGCCAGCGGCACCCAACCGCCCTCGAACACCTTCAGCAGGTTCGCGGCGAGGAAGGTCAGGTCGAGGAACAGAAACGGCACAATGAGCGCGGCGGCGGCGAACGGCGACCATCGCCAGACCTTCCAGATCACGACGAAGCCCATCATCGCCGTGACCACCATAGTGCCGGTGACGGAGATGCCGTAGGCCGAGGCGAGCGCGCTGGAGGAGCGGAACAGGAGCACCAGCAGCACCACCGCAACCAGCAGCAGCTGGTTGATGCGCGGGATGAAGATCTGGCCGGAATGGGCCTCTGACGTATGGCGAATTTCGAAGCGCGGCAGCAGCCCGAGCTGGATCGCCTGGCGCGTCAGCGAATAGGCGCCGGTGATGACGGCTTGGCTCGCGATCACCGTGGCCATGGTGGCAAGCACCACCATGCTGCCGCGAACAAAACCTTGCGGGAAGAGCTGGAAGAACGGACTCACGATCGCCCCGGGATCGCTGAGGACCAGCGCCCCCTGCCCTAGATAGTTCAGCGCCAGCGATGGTAGCACGATAGACAGCCAGGCCGCTTGGATTGGCCGCTTGCCGAAATGGCCGAGGTCGGCATAGAGCGCCTCAGCACCGGTGACCGCCAGGAACACCGCGCCCAAAGTCACGAAGCCGATGACGCCATGCTGAAGCATGAATGACACGGCGTAGAGCGGGTTCAGCGCGTACAGCACCTGCGGCTGCGCGATGATCGGATGGACCGCCGCCGCGGCGATCACCGCAAACCAGACGCACATGATCGGGCCGAAGAAGGCGGCGACCCGGGCGGTGCCGCGCGACTGCACGGCGAACAGGCCGACCAGGATCGCCACAGTCAGCGGCACGATGTAGGGCTCGAACCGCAGCGTCACGTCTTTCATGCCTTCGATCGCTGACAGCACCGAAAGTGCGGGCGTGATCACGGCATCGCCGTAGAACAGGGCGCCGGAGATGATACCGAGCAGGACGACGGTCGCTCCGCCGGTTCCGACGGCGCGCTGGGCCAGCGCCATCAGCGCCAGCGTGCCGCCCTCGCCATTATTGTCGGCGCGGAGCAGGATCACGACGTATTTGAGCGTCACCACGACGATGAGCGCCCACACGATAAGCGACAGCACGCCGAGCACGGCCGCCGGTGTCGGTAGCCCCTCCGCCCCGGAAGCCGCCATCACGGCCTCGCGGAATGCGTAGAGCGGGCTGGTGCCGATGTCGCCATAGACGACGCCGATGCTGCCGAGCGCCAGCGCGCCGAAACGGGCAGTGGTATGGGCATCGCCATTGGCCGCCGCCGTTTCCGGGGCGGAAATCGCTACGTCGCTTGTCATGGGAGAGCCTGGTGGCCTCTAAATGCTTCACTGCACAATGGCGGAAGGGCGCGCGGCTTATAGTCCTGCGCTACCGGCATAGCATAGCCCGATTCCGGACCTTAGGCATGCAAATTTGCATGGCTCCGGCAGTTGCATTTAGATGGTGACCTGGGTCCCCACTTCAACCACGCGCCCCGTGGGAATTTGGAAATAGTCGGTGGCGTCGTTGGCCGACCGGCTCAGCGCGATAAAGAGGTGGTCCTGCCACAGCGGCATGCCCGACTGGGCCGAGGCCTTCAGCGATCGCCGCGACACGAAGAATGACGTGGACATGATGTCGAACTGCCAACCCTGCTTGCGCGCGATCGCGAGCGCCTTCGGCACGTTCGGCTGCTCCATGAAGCCGAAGCGCAGGCGGACCTTGAAGAACTTGTCGCTGATCTTTTCCATGCGGAATCGCTCGGACAGGTCGACCCGCGGCGTATGGGCGGTTTCGATGGTCAGGATCACGTTGTGCTCGTGCAGCACCTTATTGTGCTTGAGATTGTGCAGCAGCGCCGTCGGCACGAACGACGGATCGCTGGTCAGAAATACGGCCGTGCCCTTGACGATGTGCGGCGGCCGCTTCTCCAGGCTCCGGATCAGGTCGTCCAGCGGCACCTCGATCCGGCGCGTCTTCTGGATCAGGATCCCCGAGCCTTTTCGCCAGGTCCAAATCGTCCCCGCCATGGCGACGCCGAACAGCAGCGGCACCCAGGCGCCTTCGAGCAGCTTGAGCAGATTGGCGCTGAAGAAGCTTAGGTCGACGACGACGAAGGGCATGATCACGGCCGCAGCCGTGGCGGCGCGCCAGTTCCACAATTTCCAGATCACGATGAAGCCCATGATACCGTCGGCGACCATGGTGGTGGAGACTGCGATGCCATAGGCCGAAGCCAGATTGCTGGGGGTGTGGAACAGCAGCACCAGCAGCATCACACCGATCAGCAGCAGCCGGTTCACGCGCGGCAGATAGATCTGGCCAGCATGGGTCTCCGAGGTGTAGCGCACCTCGAAGCGAGGAAGCAGGCCGAGTTGCACCGCCTGATAGACCAGCGAATAGGCGCCCGTAATCACCGCCTGACTCGCGATCACCGTTGCGACAGTCGCAAGCCCGACCAGCGGCAGCACTAGATTTTCAGGCACCATGCGATAGAAGGAATGCTCGATCGCGCTGGGATCGGACAGCACCAGCGCGCCCTGCCCGAAATAGTTGATCAAGAGCGCGGGCAGCACGAAGAACATCCAGGCCGACTGGATCGGCTTGCGCCCGAAATGGCCGAGGTCGGCATAGAGCGCCTCGCCCCCGGTCACAGCCAGGAACACGGCGCCGAGTGTGACAAGGCCGATCGTGCCGTGCGACAGCACGAACTGCACCGCGTAATAGGGATTAATCGCCGCCAGCACCGAGGGGTCGTCGGCGATGTGGACAGCTCCCATCACCGCGATGACGGTGAACCAGACCACCATTACCGGCCCGAAGGCCGAGGCGACCAGCGCGGTGCCCTTGCTCTGCACGGCGAACAGCAGTGCGAGAATGAGCACCGTGAGCGGCACGACGTAGTGCTCGAACGCAGGGGTCGCGAGCTTGAGACCCTCGACCGCCGAGAGCACCGAGATCGCCGGCGTGATCATGGAATCGCCGATGAACATGGAGGCGCCGACTACGCCCAGCGCGAGCAGGAACCAGCTCCGCCGCCCGAGCGCACGCTGGCCGAGTGCCATCAGGGAGAGCGTGCCGCCCTCCCCGTTATTGTCGGCGCGCAGCAGCAGCAGGACGTATTTGGCGGTGACGACTATCAGAAGCGCCCATAGGATCAGCGAGAGCACGCCGAGCACGATAACCCGCGAGACCGGCTCGCCATGGGCCGCGCCTCTGACCGCCTCGTGGAAGGCGTAGAGCGGCGAGGTGCCAATATCGCCGAAGACGACGCCGATGCTCCCGAGCGTAAGGGCCCAAAAACCTGATGTGACCGGCCCTTCCTGGGTCTCGGTCGATGTGATGCTCGCCGTCATGAGGGTGGAGAACGCTTCGTCCCTGAATTTGATCCGGCGCCTTTTGACGCTTCCGGCGGGCCTGTCAACCGGCTCACCACCATAGCAGGCGCTGAGCCCGATGCTGTGACGGCGCGGTCACGCTCGCCCCAGCGCGACGAGATGCCTCAGGTAAGATGGTAGCGCAAGTCCTCTACGGCTTCAGATTCGGCGGCAGTGGCGGATCTTCGCGCATCAGGGTGATGGTCACCCGCCGATTGGCCGCGAGCGAGGGATCGTCCGGAAACAGCGGCTGGGTGTCCGCCTTGCCCGAGACAGCGAAGATGTGCGACGGCGGCAATCCTTCGCGTTCGAGGATCTGGCGCACGGCATTGGCGCGGTCGGCCGACAGGTCGAAGGCGCCGTAGTCGCTGCGGACCGGCACAAATCCCGCCGCGGTGTGGCCGGCGATGGAGACGCGGAGCGGCGTCGCCTTGAGCGGGATCGCGAGCTTCTCGACCAAGCGGCGGGTGCGGTCGTAAGGCACCTTGGAGCCGTCGGCGAACATCGAGCGGCCATCCTGGTCGACGATCTCGAGGTTGAGGCCCTGCTTGGTCTCTTCAAACATGATGTGCTTGGACATTTCCGTCAGTTCCGGCATGTCCTGCAACGCCTGGCGCAGCGAGGCCGCGGCGAGCGCGAAATTGCGGTCGACCTTGATCTTCGCCCCCGAGGTACGGTCGCGATCATCCTGGTCAGGCGTCGGCGTGTTGGAGGCGTCCTCGGGCTGGATGTGGTCGACGTTCTTCAGCCGCGGCCGCGTCGGCAGACCGTCGGATTCGACGATGCCGGCATAGCGCGCTTCGCTCTGCACGCCGAAGGCGTCGCGCATGGATCCGGCCACGATCTTCAACTTGTTGGCGTCCTGGGTCGAGAACGCGACGAGCATCACAAAGAAGCTCATCATCAGGCCCATCAGGTCGGCGAAGGTCACGAACCAGCCGTGACCGCCGCCGTGCGCATCGCCGCGTTTCTTCTTGGCCATGGTCTAGATCCCGGCGCGCGCGATCAGGCCGGCACCGGCTCGCCGTCGGCCTGACGGTGCTTCTCCGGCAGATAGGCCAGCAGCATTTCACGCACCAAGGTCGGGCTCTTGGAGTCGCGGATCATCAGGATGCCGTCGATGATCAGGGTGCGATTAGTCTCCTCATCCAGCAGCTTGCCGTGAAGTTTGTCGGCGATCGGCAGACAGAACAGGTTCGCGACGAGCGCGCCGTAGAGGGTCGCGAGCAACGCGGTCGCCATGAACGGGCCGAGCTTGGAAGGGTCGGTCATGTTGGCGAACATCTGCACCATGCCGATCAGTGTGCCGATCATGCCGAAGGCCGGGGCGCAATCGCCGATCGCACGGTAGATCTTGCTGCCCTCATCGAGGTGCATCAGGAAGTTGTCACGGTCGCGCTCGAGATTGTCGCGGATGAAGTCGAGGTCGTAACCGTCGGCAACGTAGCGGATGCCCTTAGCGAGGAAGGGTTCGTCGGTCTCGACCTTTTCCAGGCCGACCGGGCCCTGCTTGCGGGCGATCTCGGCGATGCGGGCGAGCTCGTCAACGAGGTCGTGGGCCGACAGGCGGCTCATGGTGAAAGCGAACTTGGCCCCGAGCGGAAGCCCATGCAGGAGCGCGCTGAGGGGAAAGCGGATCATGGTGGCGGAGATCGAGCCGCCGAAAATGATGATCATCGCATGTTCGGAGATGAACATGTGGAGATCGCCGCCCATGAAGATCATCGCAACGATGACGATGGTGCCCGCAATGAGCCCGACGCTCGTCATGATATCCATGGGAGACTCCAATGCGTACACGACAACGGCCGTCCTGGCCGCTGGCGCGGCCCAACCCCGAACCGCATCGGAACCCTAGAGCGCCGCCCTTAAAGCCGCGTAAAGGTTAAGTCTGGACAGCGAGGTACGGCGCGCCGCAGGCGCAGCGATTGCCGGTGGGCGGCGGGAATCTCAACACTTCGCTAACCATAACGGTCGCTAGGACGATAACCCCGTCAGCTCCAGGCTGAGCGCACGCAGGCGCTTGCGCGCGTCGGCGTCGTAGGCCTGCGGATTTGCGCGTGCCTCTTTCATACCGTTGAAGAACAATCCGCTTCTATCAGCGACGTCGTCGCCCGCGACAAGGTGCAGGATGGCTGCACCGCCTTGCTCGACCGTCGACATCGGAGTGATCCCGCCGGCGCGCACCATCGTGGTGTTCATGTAGGTCGCGGGATGCAGCGCGTTCACGGTGATGCCGGTGCTCTTTAATTCCTGCGCCAGATCGATCGTGAACATGATCTGAGCGAGCTTGCTCTGCGCATAGGCGCGCGAACCGCTGTAGCCCCTGGTGATCATGACGTCGTCGAACTCGATCGGGTGCTGGCCGAGCGAGGCGACGTTGACGATGCGCGACGGCGCGGCCGCCTTCAGCAATGGCAGCAACAGATGGACGAGCAGGAAACCGGCGAGATAGTTCACGGCAAATCGCAGCTCGTGCCCCTCGGCACTGACCTGCCGCTGCGGGCCGTCATTCTGCGAGCCGATGCCGGCATTGCTGACGAGGACATCGAGGCGCTGGTGGTCACGTTTCACGGCCTCCGCGAGCGCACGCGTGCCCGACATCGATGACAGGTCGGCTTGGTAGAAAGTCGGCGCGATACCGCCGGCCTTCACGATCTCGTCGCTCAAGGTCTTCGCACGCGCCGCGTCGCGGCCATGGATCAGGACCCTCGTACCTTCTTTGGCCAGCCGGCCTGCAACGTAGCGGCCGACGCCGTCGGTCGAGCCGGTGATCAGAACCGTCTTGCCCTTCATCCTCATTGCGCGTCCTCCAACTGCGGCCCTGCGTCACATCCGTGACGCGCCATCATGCGGTACTCTGTAGCTATGCGGCATGCTCCATCGCAGGAGCCGATTTGCCATGTTGACGTTGTTCAGTCTTCTCACTGCGCTGCCGGCGGTACTGGCGCTGCATCTGCTCGAGCCGGAGCTGGTGCTGCCGGCGTTCAGCGCCCTGCTTTTTGTCGAGGCCGGCTTCGCCATGATCGCGGCGCGGTTGATTCATCTCCCGGACAATGCGGAGGACATCACCCTGTGGGATCTTGCGGGCGGCTTCACCCTGATCGGATGCGCCGCCGCGGTGTTCGGCGAGCCGGATCAGGCCGCCCTGTTTCTGACGGAACAAGGCGGCCCACGGTCGGCGCCGCGACCGTAGGCCGCTCCGTCGCGCGTCTAGTGAATCTCCGCCGAGCGCTTCAGCGCCGCCTTCAGCTTCTCCAGCGAGAAGTCGGGACTGCGAGCGATCTCGAGGATCGGGGTCTC
Source organism: Bradyrhizobium sp. 179 (assembly GCF_023073535.1). Lineage (NCBI taxonomy): Bacteria > Pseudomonadati > Pseudomonadota > Alphaproteobacteria > Hyphomicrobiales > Nitrobacteraceae > Bradyrhizobium > Bradyrhizobium sp. 179. Next base: position 33,326 of record NZ_JADPJR010000020.1, read on the forward strand.
GCGGCGGCCGCAGAGCTCGGCTGCCTCGGGCAACTTTGCCGCGACGTCGATCGGGATCACGATGGCGCCGTGCTGGTCGGCATGGATCAGGTCGTCCGACTTGACGGTCATGCCGGCGACACGCACCTCGCCGCCGAAGCTCTCGGCATGCACCCAGGCATGCGACGGCCCGATCGAGCCTGCCAAGGCCTGGAAGCCCGGAGCCCATTGCGGGATGTCGCGGATCGAGCCGTCGGTGATGACGCCGAGACAGCCCAGCGCCTTGTGCACGTTGCTCTGCACCTCGCCCCAGAACGCGCCGTAGCCAACGTCGGGGCCGTCGATGTCCTGGATCACCGAGATGCGCGGACCGTGGCCGGTGCCGACATATTCGTAATAGTCGATGCGACGCTTGGACTGCTCCTCAGCAGGAAGCGAGGATTTCAGCACCGAGCGGATAGTGACCGTGCGGGCATAACCGACGATCGGCGGCAGATCGGGGAACGGACAAACAAGCTGCTTGGTGGTGTAGCCGATCAGCCGGCGCTCGGGCGCCACGATCTCCATGGCATTGCAGATCGTCGGCGTATCATAGCGGCCCAGCGCTTCGAGGACGGAAGCGGGCAGCGGCCCGGTCGCGGAATTGGTCACGGCGTTCTCTCCCAGATTGGCGGCCGCTGTTGGCGCGGTGCCGCAGGGCGATATAGCCGAGATCAGGCATCAACCCAACTCAGCGGGACTCATGGCAGATATCCGCGTGTGGCCGCTTAGTGCAGCCGTCCGGGCCGGTCGTCGTCGTCGTGCGGCGGCTCGGACAAATTCGCCAGCGTCGGCGCCGAAGGCGGTGACGCGACCTCACCTCCCGCCGGCGCGGTGGTTTCCATCGCCCGCGCCTGATCGCGGTAGGATTTGTAGCCGAGCGGCAGACAGAGCAGATAGAGCACCGTGCCGATCGACAGCACGTGCCAGGGATAGGCGATCAACAGCGCGATGAAGACGATGACGGCGACGAACGCCGGCAGCACCAGCTCGGGCGGCACGCGCATGCGCTTGGTCTTGCCGGAGAACACCGGCAGGCGCGACACCATCAGGAAGGCGATCAAGAGCGTGTAGGCTGCCGTTACCGCCGCGGGCCAGCGTCCGAAATCGAGGAACGCGACATAGATCGGCAGCAGCACGGTGATCGCGCCGGCCGGCGCCGGCACGCCGGTGAAGAAGTTGGCCGCAAACGCCGGCTTGTTCGGATCGTCCATGGTGGCGTTGAAGCGCGCCAGGCGCAGGCCGCCCGAGATCGCGAACACCATCGCGGCAATCCAGCCGGCATTGCCGAGCTCGTGCAATTGCCAGAAATACAACATCAGGCCGGGCGCAACGCCGAAATTGACGAAATCGGCGAGGCTGTCGAGCTCGGCGCCGAATTTGGACTGGCCTTTGATCATGCGCGCGATGCGGCCGTCGATGCCGTCGAGCGCGGCCGCGAACACGATGGCATAGACCGCGAGCGACATCCGCCCCTCAATCGACAGCCGGATCGAGGTCAGGCCGGCGCAGATCGCCAGCAGCGTGATGACGTTGGGCACCAGCATCCGCACCGGAATCGGACGGAACCGCCGCCGGCGCGCGTCAGGATCTTTGAAATCGTAGGGCGTCATGGCTCGTCCTCACCTCAAAGCGAGATATAGCAAGCCGCGCTCCCCTCCGCCATTGCGGCGGAACGTTCCCTGGAACGACTTATTGGTTAATTGGTGCGATAGGTGCGGCTGGGGTCGTCCCCGGCAAGATCGGCCAAAATCGTCTCGCCGGCGATCGCGGTCTGCCCTTCCGATACCAGCGCTTTGGTACCGACCGGCAGATAGACGTCGAGCCGCGAGCCGAAGCGGATAAGACCGAAGCGCTCACCGGCGCCAATCGCCTGCCCTTCCTTGACAAAGCAGACGATGCGCTTGGCCACGAGGCCGGCAATCTGGATCACGCCGATCCGCGCCGTGGGCGTCGTGATCACCAGCGAGTTGCGCTCATTGTCCTCGCTCGCCTTGTCGAGCTCGGCATTGATGAACAGGCCGGGCCGGTAGGCGATACGGTCCACCCTGCCCGCGATCGGGCTGCGGTTCACGTGGCAGTTGAACACGCTCATGAACACCGAGATGCGCGGCAACGGCCGGTCGCCGAGCCCGAGCTCGGCCGGGGGGAGCGCCATGGTGATCATCGAGACGCGGCCGTCAGCCGGCGACACCACGAGCCCCTCGCGCACCGGAGTGACCCTGACGGGATCGCGGAAGAACAGCGCGCACCACACGGTCAGGATCGTGCCGATCCACCCCAGAGGGGACCACAGCCAGAATAGGATCAGGCTTGCCAGCGCGAAACCGCCGATGAAGGGATAGCCCTCCTTGTGGATCGGCGGGATCTGACGCTGGATCGAATCGAGAATGGACATCGCTCTCTGCCGCTGAAGGGTTGACGGCGCACGGGGCCGTCCCGCGCGGTGGAGTTGTTTAGGCCAGAGTTGGCACCCGAGACAAGGTCACTCCGCCGCCGCAGGCGCCGTCAGGGAATCATTGACCGGCGGCGGCTCCCGGTTGGGCGCCTCGCTACTGTCGGCCATCTTGGCCAGTTTCTCCCGCGCCGCCTCGGCCTCGCGCTGCCTGTTCCACATGCTGGCATAGAGGCCGCCCTGTGCGAGCAGCTTTGCGTGGGTGCCGCGCTCGGCGATACGGCCCTGATCCAGCACGATGATCTCGTCGGCGCCGACGATAGTCGAGAGCCGGTGCGCGATCACCAGCGAAGTGCGGTTCTTGGCCACGCGGTCAAGCGCGCCCTGGATCTCGTGCTCGGTGTGGGTGTCGAGCGCCGAGGTAGCCTCGTCGAGCACCAGGATAGGCGGCGCCTTCAACACTGTGCGCGCGATCGCGACGCGCTGTTTCTCGCCGCCGGAGAGCTTCAGGCCACGCTCGCCGACCTGGGTCTCGTAGCCCATCGGCGCCAAGCGGATGAAATGGTCGATCTGTGCCAGCCGCGCCGCCTCCTCGACCTCGACATCGCTGGCGTCCCAGCGGCCGTAGCGGATGTTGTAGCGGATGGTGTCGTTGAACAGCACGGTGTCCTGCGGCACCATGCCGATGGACGCGCGCAGCGAAGCCTGCGTGACGTCGCGGAGATCCTGGCCGTCGATCAGGATCTTTCCGCCGGAGACGTCATAGAGACGGAATAGCAGCCGCGAGATCGTCGATTTGCCCGCACCCGAGGGGCCGACGATCGCGACCGTCTTGCCGGCCGGCACCTCGAAGCTGATGCCCTTCAGGATCGGCCGCGTCGGCTCATAGGCAAAGCGCACGTCGTCGAAGCGCACCGTGCCGGCAGAGACGACCAGCGGCTGCGCATCGGGCGCGTCCTTGATCTCGGCCTCGCGGCCCAGCACACCAAACATCTTCTCAATGTCGATGATCGCCTGCTTGATCTCACGATAGACCATGCCCATGAAGTTCAGGGGCTGGTAGAGCTGGATCATCATGGCGTTGACCAGCACGAAATCGCCGACCGTGTTGGTGCCGTTGCGCACGCCGATCGCACACATCAGCATGGTCGCGGTCAGGCCGAGCGTGAAGATCACGGCCTGGCCGGTATTGAGCACCGCGAGTGAAGTATACGTGCGGACGCTCGCCTCCTCGTAACGCGCCACCGACCTGTCATAGCGCTGGGCCTCGCGCGCCTCCGCGCTGAAATATTTGACGGTCTCGTAGTTGAGCAGCGAGTCGATTGCCTTGGTGTTCGCCTCGGTGTCGGAATCATTCATCTTGCGGCGGATGCCGATCCGCCACTCGGTCGCGATGTAGGTGTAATACATGTAGAGCGCGACCGTGATCAGAGTGGCGACCACGTATCGCCAATCGAACTGCCAGAGCAGCACGGCCATCAGCAGCGAGACCTCGACGATGGTCGGGATCAGCTGCAGGATCACCATGCGCACGATGACCTCGATGCCCTCGCGGCCGCGCTCGAGCACCCGCGTCAGGCCGCCGGTCTTGCGCTCGAGATGGAAGCGCAGCGACAACTCGTGCATGTGAATGAAGGTGATGGTCGCAAGCTTGCGCACCGCATGCATGGCGACGCGGGCGAAGATGCCGTCGCGCCATTGCGTCAGCACGGCCATCAGGATGCGCATCGCGCCGTAGCTCGCGGTCAGCAGTAGCGGCGGGGCGATCACCCAGAGCTGCCAATTGTCCGCCTGCACCGGCGCCGTGTTGGCGCCGGTCAGCGCGTCCGTCGCCCATTTGAAGCTGAACGGCACCGCAAGCGTGATCAGCTTCGCGGCGAGCAGCAGCACCAGCGACCAGACCACCCGCATCTTCAGGTCGAAGCGGTCGCCCGGCCAGATATAGGGCCACAGATGCGCCAGCGTGCCCATCAGCGTGGCCCGCTCCAGCCGTTCCCCCGCGGGAGGATCAGGAACGTCGGCTCCGTCGAACGATTGAGGTTGGTCCATCAAAAAGCCTGAAAGCCCGCCGGATGCGGGCGGCGTTACGATTTTCGATTTTCGCCCGTCATATAGAGCCTTCCCGATGCCAGCGCACCCCGCCAGATGGCGAATCTTCGATTGTTTGTCGCTATTTGCCGGTAGATTTGCGGGAGTCCCGAATCACCGATTGGACTTGACGCCTCTTCGCTGCAATGCATCATGGCACCAATGAGCACAATCAAAACCGTCTGTGTCTATTGCGGCTCCGGCCCCGGAACCAATCCCAACTTTACCGAAGGTGCCAAGGCATTCGGCAAGGCGCTCGCCGAGAACAACATCCGCCTGGTCTATGGCGGCGGCTCGCTTGGCCTGATGGGCGCGGTCGCGACCTCCGTGCTGGATCACGGCGGCACCGTCACCGGCATCATCCCCGACTTCCTGCGGCTGCGCGAGAACGCGCTGACGCGAGTGCAGGAGATGATCGTCACCCCCGACATGCATGAGCGCAAGCGGCTGATGTTCGAACGCTCCGATGCCTTCGTGGCGCTGCCGGGCGGCGTCGGCACGCTGGAGGAGCTGGTCGAGCAGATGACCTGGAAGCAGCTCGGTCGTCACGCCAAGCCGGTGCTGCTCGCCAACATCGACAATTTCTGGGAGCCGCTGTTCTCGCTCTTGTCGCATATGCGCCAGACCGAGTTCATCCGCGCCGGCCTGTCGATCGACATCCTCAAAGCCGATCGCGTCGAGGATATTCTACCGAAGCTGAAGGCAGCCGCCGCCCAGGTCGCCGAGGCGGAAAAGCAGATGGCTCCGGAAGTGGCACGCCGGCTGTAAGGATTACGCGCTCGGAAACGTCACCGCCTCGATGCGATTGCCGTCGGGATCGCTCACGAACGCCGCATAATAGCGCACGCGATCGTGGGGGCGAAAGCCCGGCGCGCCATCGGAGGCACCGCCGGCGGACAGCGCGGCGGCGTGAAACGCATCGACCTCATCAGTCGTCTTCGCCCGCAGGCAGATGTGCACGCCGCTCTCCGGCGGGACGTGCGGCATGCCCTCGCGCAAGTTGATCCAGAACTCCGGATAGGCCTTGCCGAAGCCGACCGTCCGCGGCCGCGTCACGAGGCGCGTGAGGCCGAGCGCGGATAGCGCGGCCTCGTAGAATTTTGCGGCGCGATCGAGATCGCTGACGCCGACGGAAATGTGGTCAATCATTGGTCGCTCCCCCTCTCCGCTATCATTCCGGGCACGCGAAGCGTGAACCCGGAATCTCGAGATTCTCAGGTGCGCAATTGCGCACCTTAGTTCGGCCCTGCGGACCGCCCCGGAATGACTCCCTGATAGCTACGCCGGCGCCCCCGACTTCACCAGCTTGTAGATCACCGAATCCATCAGCGCCTGGAACGAAGCGTCAATGATGTTCGGAGACACGCCGACCGTAGTCCAGCTATCGCCGTTCTCGTCCTCGCTTTCGATCAGGACGCGCGTGACCGCACCGGTGCCGCCGTTCAGGATACGCACGCGATAGTCGATCAGTTTCAAGCCCTCGATGTAGGTCTGGTACTTGCCGAGATCCTTTCGCAAGGCGACGTCGAGGGCGTTGACGGGACCGTTACCCTCGGCGGCTGAAATCAGGCGCTCGCCGGCGACGTCGACCTTGACCACAGCCAAAGCGACGGTGACGCGCTCGCCATGCGAATTGTAGCGCTGCTCGACATTGACGTCGAACTGCTCGACTTCGAAATAGTGCGGCACCTTCCCGAGCGTCCGGCGCGCCAGGAGCTCGAACGAGGCGTTTGCGGATTCGTAGGCGTAGCCCGCCGCCTCGCGCGCCTTCAATTCCTCGACCAGGCGCGTCAGCTTCGGATCGCTCTTCTCGTAAGGAATGCCGGCGCGGTCGAGCTCGGCAATGACGTTGGAGCGTCCGGCCTGGTCGGAGACCAGCACCTTGCGGTGGTTGCCGACCAATTCCGGCAGGACGTGCTCGTAAGTCTGTGGATCCTTCAGCACGGCGGAGGCGTGAATGCCGGTCTTGGTGACGAAGGCGCTCTCGCCGACATAGGCCGCATGCCGGTTCGGCACGCGATTGAGCATGTCGTCGAGCGTGCGCGAGACCTTGACCAGCGTTGCCAGCTTCTCGGCTGTGACGCCGATCTCGAAGGCGTCGGCAAAGCCCTTCTTCAACCTCAGCGTCGGGATTAGCGAGCAGAGATTGGCGTTGCCGCAGCGCTCGCCAAGGCCATTCAGCGTGCCCTGGATCTGCCGTGCGCCGGCGCGCACCGCAGCGAGCGAGTTGGCCACCGCCTGCTCGGTGTCGTTATGGGCATGGATGCCGACGTGATCGCCGGGGATGTGCTTCGTCACTTCGGTGACGATGTCCTCGACCTCGTCAGGCATGGTTCCGCCATTGGTGTCGCACAGCACCACCCAGCGCGCGCCGGCCTCATAGGCGGCCTTGGCGCAGGCGAGCGCGAACGCCGCGTCTTCCTTGTAGCCGTCGAAGAAGTGCTCGCAGTCGAGCATCACCTCGCGGCCGGCGGCATTCGCGGCCGCGACGCTGTCGCGAATCGAGGCGAGGTTTTCCTCCTTCGTCGTCTCCAGCGCAACGCGCACCTGATAGGCCGATGACTTCGCCACGAAGCAGATCGCGTCGGCCTTTGCTTCCAGCAGCCCGGCCACACCAGGGTCGTTGGAGATCGAGCGCCCGGCCCGCCGCGTCATGCCGAAGGCGGTAAAGCGCGCATGATTAAGCTTGGGCTTGGTCGCAAAGAATTCGCTATCGAGCGGATTGGCGCCGGGATAGCCGCCCTCGACATAATCGATGCCGAGATCATCGAGCATCGCCGCGATGACTTGCTTGTCGGCCAGCGTGAAATCGACGCCGTTGGTCTGCGCGCCGTCGCGCAGCGTGGTGTCGAACAGATAGAGACGCTCCTTGCTCATTGCGGCGCTCCGAGCGTCTTCTTCATGGTGGTGTTGGCGAGCCACTCGTCATTGATGGCGACGCTGTTGCGCTGCTGGGCGGTGTAGCCGCGCTTGGCGAAGAAGCCCTGTGCGGTGTCGCTGGCATCGACCGAGAGGCTCGTCGCACCGCGACCGCCGGCAAGCTTCTCCAGCGCATCGACCAGCATGGTCGCAACGCCCTGCCCGCTCACTCCGGGATGCACATAGAGCATGCGGATATGATCGTTGCCGCGCAGCGAGGCGAAACCGATGGGCGAGCCTTCCAGCGTCGCGACCAGGGTCAGGTCGGCGGCGAGCCCCTTGCCGAACTCTTCGCTTTCCGCCGTCTCCATCCAGGCCTGCTGCTGCGCCTCGCTATAATCGTCGCCGGTCAGCTCCTCGATGCTGGCGGTGAAGATCGCGGCGAGCACCGGCACATCATCAGGCAGGAAGGGCCTAAGTGCGGGCTTTGGCAAAGTCTGTCCCATCGTCCTCACCACATCCCATAGAGTTTCAGCACGATCGCCACGGCCGCGCCGAGCAGTGCGATCTTCAGCGCGATGTAGTAGAGCCAGTGCCGCGGAAAAGGCGTGTCGGGCCGCTTCATCGCTTAAGCTTCCAGGTAGTCGTGCCGTCTTTGTGATCCACGAGTTCGATTCCCATCGCGGCAAGCTCATTTCGAATACGATCGGACTCCCCAAAGTCCTTACGGCGACGGGCGGCCGTCCGTTCCGCGATGAGGCGTTCGACTTCCTTCGCATCGATGCCGCTCGCCTGTTGCTTGCGGCCTTCCCATTGCGCAGCGCTCTCGGAGAGAAAACCGAGCAGCCGCAACGATCCCGCCAAGCCGTTCACGTCGCTGCCGCGCAAGCCGTGCAGCGCCGCGATCGCAAGGGACGTGTTGAGGTCGTCCAGCAGCGGCTCGACCACGGATGCTGCCGGCCTGCCGGGTTCGACGTCGGCCGCAACGCGATACCAGTCGTCGAGCGTCTTGGCGCTCTCCTCCAGCGACTTCATGGTCCAGTCGATCGGCGAGCGGTAATGCGTCTTCAGCATGTTCAGACGCAGCACCTCACCCGGCCAATCCGCCAGCAGCTCATGGATGGTGATGAAGTTGCCGAGACTCTTCGACATCTTCTCACTCTCGACCTGCAGGAAGCCGTTATGCATCCAGTAGTTCGCCATGCGCTGCTGGTGGAAGGCGCAGCAGGTCTGCGCGACCTCGTTCTCGTGATGCGGGAACACGAGATCGATACCGCCGCCATGGATGTCGAAATGCTCGCCGAGATGCTTCCAGGCCATTGCCGAGCACTCGATGTGCCAGCCCGGGCGTCCCTGCGCGGCGATGCCCGCCGGCGATGGCCATGACGGCTCGCCCGGCTTTGACGGCTTCCACAGCACGAAGTCGGTGTTGCCCTTCTTGTAGGGCGCGACATCGACGCGGGCGCCGGCGACCATCTCGTCCAGCGAGCGATTGGACAGCGCGCCGTAGCGCGGCAGGCCGGCATTGGCCGCGTTCATTGCCTGCGGCGAGAACAGCACATGATCCTCAGCGACATAGGCAAAGCCGCCGGCGACGAGCTTTTCGATGATCTCGCGCATCTCGCCGATATGCTCGGTCGCGCGCGGCTCGACGCTCGGTCGAAGCGCGCCCAGCGCATCGACGTCGGCATGAAACTGCCGGCCCGTCTCCTCAGTGACCTTGCGGATCGCCTCGTTCAGCGGCAGGCCGGGAAAATCCCGCGCGGCGCGGTCGTTGATCTTGTCGTCGACGTCGGTGATGTTGCGGACATATTTGACATGCGCCTCGCCATAGAGATGGCGCAGCAGCCGAAACAGCACGTCGAACACGATCACGGGTCGCGCATTGCCGATATGGGCGAAGTCATAGACGGTCGGTCCGCAGACATACATGCGCACGTTGTTCGCATCGAGCGATACAAAGGTCCGCTTTTCCCGGCTCAGCGTATCGTAGAGGCGCAATTCCATATGGATACCCGTCGGCTGTTGGCCGGGCGTCCAAGGCTCTCAATGTTTTTGAGAAAAGACGGCTCCAGCCAGCGAATCGCTAGCTCGTAATCTCGCGGCAAATGGCGCAAATGGCGAGGAGACCGTTCATGCGGCCACATATGGGCTATGAGGCGGCTCCGCGTCAAGAGAGCCGCGAAAACGCCGCTTTATCTCCGCAAAGCGCGCGCCTCGCCCTGCTGGTTCATGATCCTTAACCACTTGAGCCCATTCTGGAACTGGCGGTTCCATTTTTCTCACGGGTATTTTCATGCGATCCTTGCTCGCGCTGATTTTGTGCGCCGCCACCCTTACGGCAGCCAGCGCTTACGCCGAGACGCGCGTCTTCATCATTGTCAACCAGGCGGACGGCTATGGGATCGCGCGCACCTATTGCCAGTCACGGGATTTTGCCCAGGCCTCGGCCTATCGCCGGGTCGATCCCGACGAAATTACCGGCTCCGTCCCAAATCCGGCGCAAACTGCTCCCATGGCCGTTGCGACGAATATGTCGCAATCACCTGCCAGCGCTGAATTCGCTCGGAACTGGCGGGCCTTAGGCCCAATCTTTGGCCCCTGAAACGACGTGACGATGCCGCAGGAAGCGGCTATGGGAGGGCGCGCTTCGGCCCTCAAGTCACTTCGGTTTCCCAAGTCACATTGGGCCGTGACCTCGCTAGAATGGCGGATATGCCTGAATTGTTGTCCCTGCCCCGTGCCCGCTTCCTCCTTGTCTGCACCGTGCTCTTGAGCACGGTCGTGCTCGCCACCGGCGCTTTCGCGCAGGTCGGCCCTCCGGGACCGCCGCCTCAGCCCGGCCAGAACGGGCTCGGCTCTAATCCGATGTGCGTGCGGCTGGAAGGCCAGCTCGCCGCACTCGACCGCGGCGGCGGTGGTGACCCCGCGCGCGAAGAGCAGATCCGCCGCTACCAGGATTCCCAGACCCGCCAGCAGGCCGAGCTCGATCGCGTCACCATGCAGGCCAAGCGCATGGGCTGCGATTCCTCCGGCTTCTTCTCCCTGTTCAGCGGCCAATCCGCGCAATGCGGCCCGGTCAACACCCAGATCCAGCAGATGCGCGCCAATCTGGATCAGATCACTGGCAATCTCGAGCGCCTGCGCGGCGGCGGCCCGGGAGGCTTCAGCCCCGAGCGCGACAATCAGCGCCGCTCGGTGCTGGCGGCGCTGGCGCAGAACAATTGCGGCCCGCAATATGCCAACGCGGCGCAGTCGCAAGGCGGCGGCAACTTCCTCAGCAATCTGTTTGGCGGCAATAACGCGGGCAATCCGCAAGCCGTTCCACCCGCCGATCTCGGCCCGCAATCCGGCACCTTTCGCACCGTGTGCGTGCGCACTTGCGACGGCGCCTATTTCCCGATCTCGTTTGCGACCGTGCCGGCGCGCTTTCCCGACGACGAGAAAACCTGCAAGGCGCTGTGCCCGGCCGCGGAAGCCGTGCTCTACACCCATCGCAATCCCGGCGAAGACATGAACTCGGCGGTCTCGATCGGCGGCCAGCCCTACACGGCGCTGCCGACAGCGTTCAAGTTCCGCAGCGAGTTCAACCCATCCTGCTCCTGCAAGGCCGCAGGCCAGACCTGGGCGGACGCGTTGAAATCGGCGGACGACAAGGCCGCAGTCGAGCAGCAGGGCGACATCATCGTCACCGAAGAGAGCGCCAGGAAGATGCAGCAGCAGCGGCTCAACAAGGGCACGCCCGCGAATGCCAAGAAGGGCGCAGCTTCGGCGCCGACGACGGCCAATACGCCGGCCACGACGCCGCCGGCAGATACCCCCACCACCGCTAACTCCGAGAACAAGCCGATCCGTTCAGTCGGCCCGACCTTCCTGCCGCAGCAGCAGAAGTAGTCACAAACTCAACTGTCATGCATCCGCCTTCGCGGATGATAACAGCGTGTTATGTGGGGAGAGCGTTCGTCCATCCGGCCGAGCTAGGTTCCTACCCCTCGAACGCGTCGATAGACGCCTTGCTGCCGCGCGTCACCAGCGCCTCATCTGCCGCCGGCAACGGCTCGCCCTTGTCGCGGAATCTGTTCGTGATGGGATAACGGCGATCGCGGCCGAAATACCGGGCCGTCACCTTCACGCCGGGCGCGGCCTGGCGGCGCTTGTATTCGGCGACGTTGAGAAGATGGTCGATGCGGGTGACCGTCTCGCGGTCAAAGCCGGCTGCGATGATGTGATCAAGTGGCTCCTCGCGTTCGACCAGACGTTCCAGGACGGCATCGAGCACATCGTAGGGCGGCAGCGAGTCCTCATCACGCTGGTTCTCGCGCAATTCCGCGGTCGGCGGGCGCGTGATGATATCCGGCGGAATGACCTCCCCGGCCGGTCCGAGCGCGCCCTCCGGCTTCCAGGAATTGCGCAGTGTCGCCAGCCGAAACACCTGCGTCTTATAGATGTCCTTGATCGGATTGAAGCCGCCGTTCATGTCGCCATAGAGCGTGGCGTAGCCGACCGACATTTCCGACTTGTTGCCTGTCGTCACCACCATCAAGCCGGTTTTGTTGGAGATCGCCATCAAGAGCGTGCCGCGGGTGCGGGCCTGAAGATTTTCCTCGGTGATATCTGGCGGCAGATTCTTGAAGAGGCCGGACAGGATGGTCTCGAACCCGTTCACCGCTTCGGCGATCGGCAAAACCTCGTAGCGGATGCCGAGATGGCCCGCGAGCTCGCCGGCATCCGCAATCGAGTGTGGTGCCGTGTAGCGATAAGGCAGCATCACGCCATGCACCTGATCGGCGCCGAGCGCATCGACCGCGATCGCCGCACACAGCGCGGAATCGATGCCGCCGGAAATGCCGAGCAGCACGCCCGGAAAGCCGTTCTTGGCGACGTAATCGCGGAGGCCCAGCACGCAGGCGGCATAATCGGCCTTGTCGCCCTCGGGCTGCTCGGCGATCGGCCCGGTGCAGCGCCAGTCGTCACCATTCCTGGTGAAGCGCAGCGTGACCATGCTCTCCTCGAACGCCGGTAATTGCGCCGCAAGCGAGAGGTCGCCATTGAGCGCGAAGGACGCTCCGTCGAACACGAGCTCGTCCTGCCCGCAGATCTGATTCAGATAGACCAGCGGCAGGCCGCTTTCGGTGACGCGCGCCACGGCGACCGACAGGCGAACGTCATTCTTGTCGCGGGCGTAAGGCGAGCCGTTCGGCACCAGGATGATCTCGGCGCCAGTCTCCGCCAGCGTCTCGACCAGGTTTTCGTAGTCCTCGGACTCTTCCAGCCAGATGTCCTCGCAGATCGGCACCCCGATGCGCACGCCACGCACGGTCACGGGTCCTGCTGCGGGTCCCCGCGCAAACAGTCGCTTCTCATCGAACACGCCGTAGTTCGGCAGATTGCACTTGAAGCGTAAGCCGGAGACACGGCCGCCATCGAGCAGCGCACAGGCATTGTAAAGCCTGCCCTCCTCGACCCAGGGCGTGCCGACCAGCATCGCCGGACCACCGTCCGCGGTCTCGCGCGCCAGGCTTTCGATCGCGGCGCGGCAGGCGGCCTGGAACGCCGGCTTCTGCACCAGGTCCTCCGGAGGATAGCCGGCGATGAACAATTCCGGAAACAGCACGAGGTCGGCACCGTCGGCGGCGGCTCGCGCGCGCGCCGAGCGTGCCTTCGCAGCATTGCCCTCGATGTCGCCCACGGTCGGATTGAGCTGGGCGAGCGTGACCGCGAATGCGTTGAGACGTTCGGTCATGGACCGCCCTTGTTCGATCGTCGCTAGACGAAACCCAATCGCTCGATGAGCGCAAAGATCCAGAACGCGCCGGCCATCAGCAGCGCAACGCCGACGGCGGCCGAGCCCATGTCCTTGACCCGGCCGATCTGCTTGTCGTGGTCCATGGTCAGGCGGTCGGCGAGTTTTTCGATTGCGGTGTTGAGCAGCTCGACGACCAGCACGAAGGCGACTGCACAGACCAGCTCGACCGCGCGCATCGCGGTCGCGCCGATGAACCAGGCCAGCGGCAGCGACAGGAGGAGCACAAAGATCTCCTCGCGGACGGCCTGCTCCGAGCGGAACGCAAAGGCCAGACCGTTCCGGGAATTGATCGTCGCCTTCCAAATTCGCAGCAAGGTTCTAGAGCCCCGCTGCGGCGGGCATCGGCCTGGCTTTGCCGGCGCGTTCCTGCTTCAGCAGCTCGGCAATCAGGAAAGCCATGTCGATGGATTGCTCAGCATTGAGACGTGGATCGCAGACCGTGTGGTAGCGGTCGTTGAGATCCTCGTCGGTGATGGCGCGGGCGCCGCCGAGGCATTCGGTGACGTCCTGGCCCGTCATCTCCAGGTGCACGCCGCCGGCATGGGTGCCTTCCGCGGCGTGGACCGCAAAGAACGACTTCACCTCGGATAGGATGCGGTCGAACGGGCGGGTCTTGTAGCCCGACGTCGAGGTGATGGTGTTGCCGTGCATGGGATCGCAGGACCAGACCACCACCCTGCCCTCGCGTTGCACGGCGCGGATCATGTTGGGCAGATGCTCGCCGATCTTGTCGGAGCCGAAGCGGCCGATCAGCGTCAGCCGGCCCGGCTCGTTGTCGGGGTTGAGCACGTCGATCAGCTTCAGCAGTTCGTCGGGCTTGAGTGACGGGCCGCATTTGAGCCCGATCGGGTTCTTGATGCCGCGGAAATACTCGATATGCCCGTGATCGAGCTGGCGGGTGCGGTCACCAATCCAGATCATGTGGCCCGAGGTCGCGTACCAGTCGCCGGTGGTGGAATCGACGCGGGTCAGGGCCTGCTCGTAGCCGAGCAGCAGCGCCTCGTGGCTGGTGTAGAAATCCGTGGCGCGCAGCTCGGGATGGCTTTCGAGATCGAGGCCGCAGGCGCGCATAAAGTTGAGCGCGTCCGAGATGCGGTCGGCCAATTCCTTGTAGCGGCGGGACTGCGGGCTATCCTTGAGGAAGCCGAGCATCCATTGATGCACGCTGCCGAGATTGGCGAATCCGCCGGTGGCGAAGGCGCGGAGCAGGTTCAGCGTCGCGGCCGACTGGCGGTAGGCCATCAGCTGGCGCTGCGGGTCCGGCACGCGCGCTTCCTTGGTGAAGGCGATGTCGTTGACGATGTCGCCGCGATAGCTCGGGAGCTCGACGCCGTTCACCTTTTCCGTCGGCGACGACCGCGGCTTGGCGAACTGGCCGGCGATGCGGCCGACCTTCACCACGGGGACGGCGCCGGCGTAAGTCAGCACCACCGCCATCTGGAGCAGCACGCGGAAAAAGTCGCGGATGTTGTTGGCGCCGTGCTCGGCAAAGCTCTCAGCGCAGTCGCCGCCCTGGAGCAGGAAGGCCTCGCCGGCCGCAACCCGTGCCAACGCCTTCTTCAGATTGCGCGCTTCGCCGGCAAATACCAGCGGCGGAAAGGTCGCAAGCTGCGCCTCGACGTCGGCCAAGGCCTTGGCGTCAGGATAGTCGGGCACCTGTAGCACCGGCTTGCTGCGCCAGGACTCGGGCGTCCACCGCTCGGACATCGCAATCTCTCCGTGAAGCAAAAAGCGCAACCTGATCTGTGGGTTGCGAGGGCCGCCTTATACACAGGCTGGTCTCGTCCCGCCAGTTGTAAATCCATTCCGCATTGCAAACCCTTGCGGGCAAAGTCGAATTCGCAATTGCTAGGAAACGGTCGGCGATCAAACCGGAGGTGTTGACGGTCAAGCCATTCGACGTCGGCGCCACCGCCCCGATCACCGCGATAAGGTGTGGGGCGGCGTCGCGGACTGGACCCAGACCCAGGGGGAATGACGTCAGCGAATGATCGTCGTCAGAGACGAGTAACGCCTGTTCAGCCTGGCTTCGCCCGGCGCGAATTGCGCAAATGCGTCGCTAACACGCACCGCCGGCGGCGTATCGCTAGAAAAGCGAAATTCCTTCGGCCGCGGCGCGTAGAAACTGGTGCGGAAATAGGCGTCGTCGAAGCGTGCCTCGCCGACCCCGAACAATGCGTCGCAGAGAAGCAGGAGCGCGTACACTCCTGCCGCTGCGGCGACGATCTCCCTGAGAATAGACATGCGGATGCCCTGCCCTTTTGCCGGGGAGGATGCACGCTGGTTCCAAAGTCGAGGTTTAAAGCCGCGCGCTTCTTGTTCGCAGGGTTTGCCGCTGCTGTGCGGATTGCAGGCAATTTTATCGATCCGGAAAAGGGAGCCCGCCCGGCCAAGCGACCAGGCGGGCCCAAGCTTGGCCGCTCGGGAGGTATCGGACGGCCGGATTCCTCAGCCGTGGCTTGCCTCCTTGCGATGGCCGCTCTCGCTGAGGCGATCGACCCAGGCGATGCCGATCGCCGAGATGATGAAAGTCAGGTGGATCAGCACCTGCCACATCACGCCGCTTTCGGTGAAATTGCTGCGCGTCGTGCCGAGATTGCCCGCCTCGATGAAGGTCCTGAGCAGAGAAATCGAGGAGATGCCGATGATCGCCATCGCCAGCTTGATCTTGAGCACGCTGGCATTGACGTGACTGAGCCATTCCGGCTCGTCGGGATGCCCAGTCAGGTTCAGGCGGGAGACGAAGGTCTCGTAGCCGCCGACGATCACCATCACCAGCAGATTCGAGATCATCACGACGTCGATCAGCCCGAGCACGACCAGCATGATCTGTTGCTCGCTGGCGTCGAACGAGTGCAGGACCAGGTGCCAGAGCTCTTTGAGGAACAGCAGCACATAAACGCCCTGCGCGATGATCAGGCCGACATAGAGCGGCACTTGCAACCAGCGCGAACCAAAGATGAGCTGCGCAAACGGGCCGATCTGCGGCCCCTCCGCGGCATGCGCCGAAGCTGCTTTCGGTTCAGACGTCATTGATCACTCCGGATTGCAAATGGGAACGCGCCTCACAGACTCGCGATGACAGGCGCGAGCTCGAGCGAGCCCCGATAGATCATCTCGAAGGCGACGTAAACGATGATGGCGAGACCGACATAGGCGATCCAGCGCTGCTTCTGCAGCACGCGGCCGAGCAGGTCGGCGGCAACGCCCATCATCGCCACCGACAATAATAGGCCGAAGGCAAGGATGTAGGGGTGCTCGCGCGCGGCGCCCGCAACCGCGAGCACGTTGTCGAGCGACATCGAGACGTCGGCGGCGACGATCTGCAAGGCCGCCTGGCCGAAGGTCTTATGCGGCGCAGGTGCTCCGGCGCCGCCGCCATGCTCGAACGCGAGCTGGCGCGAATGCGCGGACTGCTCGCGCAGCTCGCGCCACATCTTCCAGCAGACCCACAGCAACAGCACGCCGCCGGCGAGCAGGAGGCCGATCACCTGCAGGAGCTGGGTCGCAACGCCGGCGAAGACGATGCGGAGCGCCGTGGCGGCGACAATGCCGACGACGATGGCGCGCCGGCGCTGTTCGGCCGGCAGTCCCGCCGCGGCAAGACCGATGACGACGGCGTTGTCTCCGGCCAGCACGAGGTCGATCAGGATGACCTGAAACAGCGCGGTCAGAGCATCGGCGGTGATGAATTCTGTCATGATCGATCGTTTTTCGGTACAGACGGATCGAGCCAGTGCGGTTTCTTGCGTTCAACCCAATCCAGGACCTTGGCGCGCGAGGAGCGCAGCAGCGGCACGTCTTCCGCCAGCAATGCAAGACCGAGCGGCAGCATCCAGACGCCGAGCACCGGCAGAAAGGAGAGCACGCCGCCGACAATGAGCAGCAGGCCCGAGGGAATCCTGATCCAGCGGCTGGACGGCTTGAGCAGATAGGTGACGGCGTCGCCCATGCGCGGCGGCAAGCGATGGACGAGCTTGTCGAGGCGCGGGTCGCCGCCGGCCAACTGGCTGGCGGGGCCCGTGGCCCCATTCGTAGGCTCGTCCGAAGCTGCGCTCATGCTCACTCCTCTGCCGCCACGGGCTGTTGAGCGCGCGCAGCACCCGATGCGACCTGCTTTGCACGCGGCAGGGCCAGCGTCAGCAGGCGCAACAGTTTGATCGCCTGCACCTCATGCGGATGCACGTCCTCGTCGGCAGCGGCGACCCGCTCCGACAACTCCATCAGATGCGACGACAGCGGCATGTCCGAGACCGGCCGCAGCGTATCGATCACGACGTTTGCAAAATCCGGCTCCTCGAGTCGCCCCGCGAGTGTGTCGAACATCGCAAATAGCCTTTCATCCTCGATATGAGGTGCCAATCCGCGATCGCGAATGAAGCGAATCACCTCGTCGCGCTCGACCGGCGAAACGCGCCGGTCGGCCACGGCGACGAGCGCGCCGGCAATGACCAGCGCCGCCGCAGCCTGCTCGTTCAGGCTGGACGGATCGGCGATCTCGATCGGATTTGAATGCTTGGCGTCAGACATCGTTGCTCCCTAAGCTTGCGAAATGGCCGCACGGAGCTGCGATGGAACGACTGGTCGGAGAGAACCGAAGAAGGCCCGACGATCGGCCGATCCATCGCATTCGCGCGGGACAGGTCATCCGACATCACGAGGTTTGCCGACATGGTCGGCGTCCTCGCCAGAGGGGCCCGGATTCTTGTTCCTCTCAGACATAAAGACGGGGCTGTCGGAATCAAGGCGATACGGCTGCGACCAGCCGCCGCATTGGGTTCCATATGGCCATGGAAGCGGGCTGGAGTCGATCTTTCGTGGCTCGCCAAGTGATGCAATGCGCTACGCGGTCACACACCTCAGGGCGACGGTGTCGGGTTGGCGCTCGTTGCATAGCGAGCCAGCATGAATGGATGCACCTGGCGAAGTGCTCTTCATCCTACCCGCTCGACGAGATGCGCACGCGAGGGCGACGGCTCGAACCTGTCACCAAAATACTGCGTTTCGTGCGCCACCAGGCCTTCGCGGAATTCCATGATACTCACGACGTAGGATGGCACCCCATCATAGCTCAGGACGAATTCGCTCACCCAGAAATCGCCTCCACCGGCAATCCGCCGGACCGTGAATCGCTTCCTGTTCGGCTGCGCGAATCGACTCTCCTGAATGTTCCTACGACCGCGGATGCGCTCGCCGGACTGCGGATAGTCGAGCACGGCATCCTCGCAGTAAATGTCATGCTCCGCCTCGAAATCGCTCGCGTCCGAAGCATCCCAATGGCGCTTGAGCGCGGCTAGCTTGGCTCGATCATTCATCTCGATCTCCATCGATTTTCTCGCATCCTAGCAACGAAGCCGGCCTTCGTCGCGCTCCCGACATCACCGGGAACCATGAGGGAGTCAGAGCTGTTGGTGCAGCTCAAGACATATCCCCGAGAGGATCCCTCATGTGCCGCTGGATCGCATACCGGGGCGAGACCACGTCCTTCGAGCCCTACGTCACCGAGCCCGAGCATTCGCTGGTCGCGCAGAGCATCCGCTCACTTCAGTCGACGGCGGGCTCGAACGGTGACGGCTTTGGCCTCGGCTGGTACGGCGAGCATCCGGAGCCAGGTCTTTATCGCGAGACGCGCCCGGCCTGGTCGGACGAGAACCTGCGCTATCTCTGCCGCCATCTGCGCTCGCATTTGTTCTTCGCGCATGTGCGCGCGGCCACCGGCACGGCCGTGACGCGGCAGAATTGCCATCCCTTCGCCTGCGGCCAATGGATGTTCATACACAATGGATTCGTCGGGAGCTGGAATCGGCTGCGGCGCAAGGTCGAGGCATTGATTCCCGATGCATATTACCCATCGCGGCTGGGCACGACCGACTCGGAAGCCGTATTCCTCGCCATGATGGGCGCGGGTCTGGATAGCGATCCGCTCGGCGCAACTCACCGCGTGCTGCAAGCTCTCGTCAGTCTCGTCAACGAAGGCCACCTGCGCGAACGGCTGCGCTTCACCAGCGCGATCGCCAACGGCCACGATCTCTACGCGTTCCGGGTTGCGGTCAACGACGCCGCGAACACGCTGTATTTCCGCGAGGCCGGCGGCCAGGTCGTCGTCGCGTCGGAGCCGTTCGACAAGGATGAGGATTGGGCCGAAGTGCCGCCGAATCACACGCTGATCGCGCGCGCGTCCGAAAGCGTGAAGATTGTTCCGTTCACTCTTGCAATTACGGGTGAGTGCGAGGCGGAACCCGTCCCGTCCAGAAGGATTGTTGCCGGCAGGTAATACCTCGGCCGGGTGGGATGATGACATTTGCTTCAGACGTTTTGAAACTGCTGCGGCTCGATCCGTCCGACGACAGGCAGCACTTCGTCATTCGCTCCGCCGGCGGAGGCGGCAAGGCGGCGGAATATTCGTTCGGCATCGAGGAGGAATATTTCCTCGCCGATCGTCGCAGCCTGGAGGTCGCGATCGAGACTCCCAACGAGCTGTTCGAATCGGCGAATTGGTCGACCGGCGGCCAGGCGATGCGGGAAATGCTGCAATCCCAACTCGAGGTCGCGACCAACATTCACGTCGAGGTCAATGACGCGCGCGAAGAGCTCCGCTTCCTGCGCCGCGAGGTCGCAAACGTCGCCGCGCAATACGGCTTCGTGATCATGGCCTGCGGCACGCATCCGACCGCGGTCTGGCGCATGTCGCAGCCAAGTCCGAAGCCACGCTACGAGGAGATGATCGAGGATTTGCGCAGCATCGGCCACCGCAACATGATGTGCGGCATGCATGTGCACGTCCAGCTGCCAGATCCCGAGAAGCGCATGGCGGTGATGCGGGCGATGCTGCCGCATCTGCCGCTGTTCATCGCGCTCTCCGCCTCGTCGCCATTCTGGAATTCGCACAAGACTGGACTAAAGGGCTACCGGCTCGCCGCCTACTCCGAGCTGCCGCGCACCGGCCTGCCCGAACTGTTCGAAAGCAAGCAGGACTTCGACGACTATGTCGGCGCGTTGCAGCGCTCTGGCGTGATTCCCGACGAGAGCCACATCTGGTGGGCGATGCGACCCGCGATGCGGCACCCGACCCTCGAGCTGCGCGCGCCCGACACCTGCACCTTCATCGACGACGCCGTCGCAATCGCCTCGCTCTATCGCTGCCTGACGCGGCACCTCTACCTGCGGCCCCACCTGTCGAAGGAGGTCACCGCGGTCGAACGCGCGATTGCGGTCGAAAACAAATGGCGCGCCCAGCGCTACGGCACCGATTGCATCTTCGCCTCCAAGGACGGGCCCGTTACGATCTCGGAGCTGCTCTCCCGCGTGATCGACGACATCGCCGGGGACGCAGCGGCACTGAACTGCGCCGCGGAGGTCGAGCACTGTCGGACCATCGTTGCGCGCGGCAGCTCCGCAGAATTCCAGCTTCGCGCCTATCGCGAACATGCCGAGGACATCGGGGCAGTCTCGCGCTGGATCGCAGCCTCGACCATCTCAGGTACGAGCGCTCCGATTGGCAGCGTTCCTGCTCCGTCATAACGCCCGCGCAAGCTTCGGCAACGAAATGTCGTCCTGAATTCGGGCATCGTGGAGGAACCTCATGAAACGCATCACGTCTTGCTCCGGCTGCGGCCATGGACTTGTCCCGATGCTTTCGGCCAAGGGCCGCGCGGAATTCAGCTGCCTCTGGTGCGAAGGCATCGACGTGCGAACGATGGACATGGCGAAGTGGGCGGACAGCCCGTCCGGCAAGCCTGAGCGGGCTGCCCGTCAGTCGCTCGAATGAGCGGTCGCCCCGTTCCGGTCAGATCCTCGCCGCCACGCGTTGCGGCGGAATATTGCCGGCTCCGGGAGGCGATCAGCCGATGATTTTCGCGGCTGCCGGCGCCGCCGGAGATAGAGGCAGTTGACGAGGATCGGCTCGTCATCGCCGAGCGTTGCACGCTCCTTGACGAGCAGGCTCATGACCGAACGCATCTTGAGGATTTCCTGCGCGATGAAGCTGCAGTCCTCGTCCCGATCGACCTGCTCACGCATGATGGACTCGGCCTCGAGCATGCTGACCCGCAGCGCTCGAATGGTTCTGCGGATTTCGTTGACACGGTTGTCCATCGCTGCCTCCCTGACGGTCGCAGCATAAGAACAAAACGTGAACAGACCGTCAAGGCCTCACAGGCCGAGACCTCACAGTCGAAAGGCTACTCCGCCGCCTGGCGCACGTGGCGTGCGGTCGGCGTGCGCATGGTAACGAGCTCTTCGGCCGCGGTCGGGTGCAGCGCGATCGTCGCATCGAAATCGGCCTTGGTCGCCTTCATCTTCACAGCGATCGCGACCGCCTGGATGATCTCGGCGGCGGCATCGCCGACGATGTGGCAGCCCAGCACGCGCTCGGTCGCCCCGTCGACGACGAGCTTCATCAGCACGCGGGTGTCGCGGCCCGACATCGTCGCCTTGATGGGGCGGAACGTCGTCTTGTAGATGTCGACGTGGCTGTACTGCGCCCGTGCCTCCGTCTCGGTGAGGCCGACGGTGCCGACCTCTGGCTGCGAGAACACGGCGGTCGGGATATTGGCATGATCGACCCTGACCTCGCGCTTGCCGAACACGGTGTCGGCAAAGGCGTGGCCCTCGCGGATCGCTACCGGCGTCAGGTTGAAGCGGTGGGTAACGTCGCCGATCGCATAGATGCTGTTGACCGAGCTCTTCGAGAAACCATCCACCGCTATGCCGCCATTGTTCGGATTGATGGCGACGCCGGCGTTCTCAAGACCGAGATTGGCCACCGCAGGATGGCGGCCGATCGCGAACATGACCTGATCGGAGGCGAGACTCGACCCGTTCGACAGATGCGTGGTGAACTCCTCGCCGTGCCGATCGACCTTGGCCACGGTGCAGCCGGTGAGGATGGTGATGCCCTGCTTCTCCATCTCGGCGCGAACGTGGGTCCGAACATCCTCGTCAAAACCGCGAAGGATGTTGTCGCCGCGATAGATCACCGTGACGTCCGAGCCGAAGCCGGCGAAGATCCCGGCGAATTCCAGCGCGATGTAGCCGCCGCCCTGAATCACGATCCGCTTCGGCAACTTTTTCAGATGGAACGCCTCGTTGGAGGAGATCACGTGCTCGATGCCGGGTATCGTCGCGCCATGGTTTGGCGCCCCGCCGGTGGCGATCAGGATGTACTTCGCCGTGATCTTGCGGTCGTTCTCGAGCAGGCGGACAGTGTGCTCATCCTCGATCACCGCCCGGCTCTTGACGATCTGCGCACCCGACTTCTCGACATTGGCCGTGTAGGCCGCCTCGAGCCGCGCAATCTCCTTGTCCTTGTTGGCGATCAGCGTCGGCCAGTCGAAGGTGGCTGGCGGGACTGTCCAGCCGAAGCCGGCGGCGTCCTCGAGCTCGTGACGAAAATGCGAGCCGATCACGAACAGCTTCTTCGGCACGCAGCCGCGGATCACGCAGGTGCCGCCCATGCGGTACTCTTCGGCGATCATCACTCGGGCGCCGTAACCAGCCGCGATGCGGGCGGCCCGCACGCCGCCCGAGCCGCCACCGATGACAAAGAGGTCGACGTCGAATTCAGCCATTGTCCACTCCGACCTCTTTCAGAGCATGTTCCGGAAAAGTGTGGAGCGGTTTTCCGAAAAGATCTTGCTCAAATAACAACCTGGAGCGCGATGACGCGCTTTAGGACTCCTATCAGATAGGTGCGCTCAGATCTCCTTGCCACGCTTGCGCATCTCGGCGCGGAAGGCTCCCATCACTGTCTCGGAGAAGTTCTGGGCCCAGGAATTCATGAAGGCCATGCTGAGGCCGATGGCGCGCGGCTCGGCCTCGATCAGCTTCTTGCCGAGCGGCGACCTGTAGAAGGTGACGAGGTCCTTGAGCTCCTGCTCGGTGAACTCGCTGGCATAGATCTGCGCCATGCCTTCGCCGATTTCGTTCTGGCGGCCGTTGAGCTGCTGGGCGACGATCGGCGCGACCTCGTTGAGGTCCTTCTGGTAGTTGAGATTCTGCTGGATCAGCGCGATCTTGGTCTTCTCGACGAGGCCGGGCACGGCGCCGCTGTACATCGCAGTCGCGTTCTTGATCTGCAAAATCTCCTTGGCCGCCGCAATCGCCGCAGGCGAGGCTTTCGGCTGGGCCGGCGCGGCGGCCTTTGGCGCAGCCTGCTGGGCCATTGCCGGGGCGCCTGAAAGGGCCAGTCCCACGGCCAGGGTCGCAGCCGGCAAGAATTTCAACACGATCTTCATTCCTAGTCTCCTTTCGGCTTGCGCCGTTCAATCACGCGGATTCCCTCGCCGCCCGCCAAAACGGCCGAGCCGGCCAAGCCGATGAACAACCCATGTTCGACCACGCCCGGAATCGCGCTCAACGCTTTGGCGAGACCGGATGGATCCATAATACGTCCGAGCTGGGCATCGACGATCCAGTGGCCGCCATCGGTGACGAAAACGTGGCCGTCTTTGGCCTTGCGGACCGCCATCTGCCCGGAAACGCCGCATTCGGAAAACGCCGTCTCGATCGCGCGACGCGTTGCCCCAAGCCCGAACGGGATGACCTCGACCGGCAGCGGAAAGCGGCCGAGCGTCGGCACCCATTTGCTCTCGTCGGCAATCACGATCATGCGATCCGACGCAGCCGCCACGATCTTCTCCCGCAGCAGCGCCCCGCCGCCGCCCTTGATGAGGTTGAGCTCGGGATCGATCTCGTCGGCGCCGTCGACGGTGATGTCGAGATGGTCGATCTCGTCGAGCGTGGTCAGCGGCACGCCGCAACGCTCGGCGTCCGAGCGCGTCGCTTCCGAGGTCGGTACGCCGATCACCTTGAGCCCGGCGGCGACGCGCTCGCCGAGCAGCTCGACGAAATGTTTTGCGGTCGAGCCGGTGCCGAGCCCGAGCTGCATGCCGTCACGCACCTCCTCGAGGGCGCGCGCGGCCGCCTGCCGCTTTAACTGGTCCATGTTCACGTTTGCGCCCGCCTTGGATCGAGAATGTGCCGCCGGGTGTGGCCGGTTGCGGCGGCCTATGTAGCCTCGTTTTTTCCCGGAGAACAGGGTCTGGGATCGGGTCTATAAGCGGATCTTATGGTCCCGCCCCTTGCTTCGGTACGACCGGGCCGGTAGCGCTTCGCTCATGACCTACCCTCACACCATCGTCTTCGATCTCGACGGCACGCTTGTGGATACGGCGCCCGACCTGATCACAGCGCTGAATCACGTCCTCGACCGCGAAGGGCTGCCGCCGGTGCCGATGGCCTCGGCCCGCAACATGATCGGCGCCGGGGCCCGCAAGCTGATCGAGCGGGGCCTCGAGGCCGAGGGGCGCACTGTCACCACCGCCGACATGGACCGAATGACGGCGGATTTCATCGCCTATTACGCCGACCATATCGCGGTGGAATCCCGCCCCTTCGAGGGACTCGAGGCCGCGCTCGACCATTTTGCCGCCCAAGGCCACCGCCTCGCGGTCTGCACCAACAAGCTGGAATGGCTGTCGAAGCGGCTTTTGGACCAGCTCGACCTCAGCCGCCGCTTCGCGGCGATCTGCGGCGCGGACACGTTCGGCGTCCAGAAGCCGGACCCGACCATTTTCCGCGAGACCGTGGCGCGCGCCGGCGGGGAGGTCAAAGCCTCCATCATGGTCGGTGATGCCGGAACCGACGTTGGCGTGGCCCGGCGGGCCGGGGTGCCCGTGATCGGGGTCAGCTTCGGCTATACGGACGTGCCGATCGCCGAACTGAAGCCGGACCGGCTGATCCATCACATGCGCGACCTGCCCGCCGCAGCGCGCAGCCTGATGACCGCCAAGGCTCCAGCAAACCAATGATTAATCTCAGTTATTCCCGATAACCCTATGTGATCGACGCGCAGTCCGCGGTTGCCTGCCCAAGCGGCACTCGTTAGGTCCGGCTGGGCGATATAGCGGTTCCATCACCGCGCCAAATCCGGGGTTTGCAGAGCTTCAGCCGGCCACTCCGCCCAAACCGGGTCCGTAAGCCGCAGCGGCCGAAGAAGCCGAAACCGGCGGCAGCCGCAGCCCGGCGGATGCCGCACGGGCCGCGTCCCCCCGAGCCAAGCGCGGGAGGCGCTGACCTATCGAACCCGATTGTCCTTTGCCTCTCCGATGCTTAGATTGCTTCAGAGCACCGCTGAAGCGTCGGTGCGCGAGTTGCCCGAAGTACAAGGCCTCCCGTATGAACGGATCTTCCGCCAGTCCCGCCGCCACAGCGAGCCCCCTCGCCGCGCTGTCGAGCCCCATGACCGATCCGTTCGGGCGGACTATCAGCTATTTGCGCGTGTCCGTGACCGACCGTTGCGATTTGCGCTGCTTCTATTGCATGTCAGAGGACATGACGTTCCTGCCCAAGGCTGACCTGCTGACGCTGGAGGAACTCGACCGGCTCTGTTCGGCCTTCATCGCCAAGGGCGTGAAGAAGCTGCGGCTCACCGGCGGCGAGCCCTTGGTCCGCCGCAACGTGATGATGCTGGTGCGCTCGTTGTCGCGGCATCTTTCCAGCGGCGCCTTGAATGAGCTGACGCTGACCACCAACGGCACCCAGCTTGCGAAGCATGCGCGGGAGCTCGCCGATTGCGGCGTCCGCCGCATCAACGTCTCGCTCGACACGCTCGATCCCCGGAAGTTTCGCGAGATCACCCGTTGGGGCGAGATCGACAAGGTTCTGGAAGGCATCGAAGCCGCCCGCGCCGCAGGGCTCAGCGTGAAGATCAACGCGGTGGCCCTGAAGAACCTCAACGAGGACGAGCTCCCCGATCTGATGCGCTGGGCCCATGGCAAGGGCATGGGCCTGACGCTGATCGAGGTCATGCCGATGGGCGAGATCGGCTCGGGCCGGATCGACCAATATCTGCCGCTGTCCCTGGTGCGCGCGCGTCTCGCCCAGCAATTCACACTGACAGACCTAGCCGAGAGCACGGGCGGACCCGCGCGCTATGTCAGCGTCGCCGAGACCGGCGGCAAGCTCGGCTTCATCACACCAATGACCCATAATTTCTGCGAATCCTGCAACCGGGTGCGCATCACCTGCACCGGAACGCTGCACACCTGCCTCGGCCACGAGGATGCTTCCGATTTGCGCAAACCTCTGCGTGCATCGAACGAGGATGTGCTGCTTGCGGATGCGATCGATCGTGCCATCGGGCTCAAGCCCAAGGGCCACGATTTCATCATCGACCGTCGCCACAACCGTCCCAGTGTCTCCAGGCATATGAGCGTCACCGGCGGGTAGTCCTTAACCTGCCGCGGGTGTTATTCCCCTTAACTATCAACAAACTTCCAATTGACTGGCGGCACGCCCGCTGGTTTGGTGCGGCTGCCTCATGCCTGCGCGGCGAGACAAGCCACGCGCCAACTCGGCGCAGTCAAGACGGCCGGGGCACAATCGGGGGAGGACCTATCGTTGCAAGCGCTCCTAAAGTTGAGCAGCAGGATTGACGCGTTCACGCGCTGGACGGGCAAGCGCCTGGCATGGCTGATCGTGCTCGCCGTCATCATCTCGGCGGTCAACGCCGTCATCCGCAAGACCTTCGATACGTCCTCCAATTCGTGGCTCGAGCTGCAATGGGTGCTGTTCAGCATCGTCTTCCTGCTCTGCTCGTCATGGACGCTGCTCGACAACGAGCACATCCGCATCGATATCGTGAACAACGCATTGCCGAAGACGGCCCGCAACGTGATCGACGTGATCGGTCACTTGTTCTTCCTCATTCCGCTGTGCATCGTGATGATCATCACCGGCGTGCCGTTCTTCCAGCGCTCCTTCCACATCAACGAGCAATCCGGCAATGCCGGCGGCCTGCCGCAATGGCCCGCCAAAGCCCTGATCATGATCGGGTTCGCTCTCCTGCTCGTGCAAGGCATCTCCGAGCTGATCAAGCGGATTGCGGTGATGCGCGGACTGATGCCCGATCCGCATGAATCCCAGGTGTCGGCGCTCGAGGCGGAAGTCGAGCATCTCGTCGAAGCGATCGAGAAGAAGTAGCCGTTGGCGACGGTTTAGGGGGAATCATGACCGCGTTTATCATCGCCAATATGGCGCCTATCATGTTCGCGTCGCTGGTCGTCGTGCTGCTGCTCGGCTATCCCGCGGCATTCTCGCTCGGCGCCGTCGGCCTGTTCTACGCCATTATCGGCGTGCAGCTCGGCCAATTCCACCCCGACTTCCTCCAGGCCCTGCCGGAGCGGGTCTACGGCGTGATGAACAACGACACGCTGCTCGCCATTCCGTTCTTCACCTTCATGGGCCTGGTGCTGGAGCGGTCGGGCATGGCCGAGGACCTGCTCGACACCATCGGCCAATTGTTCGGCACCATCCGCGGCGGACTTGCCTACGCGGTGGTATTCGTCGGCGCGCTTTTGGCCGCGACGACCGGCGTGGTCGCCGCCTCGGTGATTTCGATGGGGCTGATTTCGCTGCCGATCATGCTGCGCTACGGCTATGACCGCCGGGTAGCGACCGGCGTCATCGCCGCGTCAGGCACGCTCGCCCAGATCATTCCGCCCTCGCTCGTCCTGATCGTGATGGCCGACCAGCTCGGCAAGTCCGTCGGCGACATGTACGAAGGCGCCTTCATCCCGGGCCTCGTGCTCGCCGCTCTCTACGCCGGTTATGCCTTCCTCGTCAGCATGATCTTCCCGAAGGCCGTGCCGGGCCTGCCGAAGGAGGCCATCGGCTTCCGCGAGGAGGACGGCAGCCGCGGCCTGGTCTCGCTCGGCATGCTGTTCCTCGCGAGCTGTGTGTTCGGATGGTTCATGATGCGCAATTCGAGCACGCATGGCGCCGACTACGTCGTGCTGAGCATGTTCTACGGTATCATCTTCGCCTTCGCCGTCGCCGTGCTGAACTGGGTCATCGACAAGCTCACCGGCTTCCGTTTCCTCTCGAAGATGGCGCAGCAGACCACCTTCGTCATGGTGCCGCCCCTGTTCCTAATCTTCCTGGTGCTGGGTACGATCTTCATCGGCATCGCGACGCCGACCGAAGGCGGCGCGATGGGTGCCGCCGGCGCCCTCATCCTCGGTGCCGCAAAGCGGCGGCTGAGCTGGGACCTGATCCGGCAGGCCACGGAATCGACCGCCAAGCTGTCGGCCTTTGTTGTGTTCATCCTGGTCGGCGCCCGCGTGTTCTCGCTCACCTTCTACGGCGTCAACGGGCATGTCTGGGTCGAGCACCTGCTCACCTCCCTGCCCGGCGGCCAGGTCGGCTTCCTGATCTTCGTCAACGCGTTCGTGTTCGTGCTGGCCTTCTTCCTCGACTTCTTCGAGCTCGCTTTCATCGTGATCCCGCTGCTCGGACCTGCGGCCGAGCATCTGGGCATCGACCTGATCTGGTTCGGCGTCATCCTCGGCGTCAACATGCAGACCTCGTTCATGCATCCGCCGTTCGGCTTTGCGCTGTTCTATCTGCGATCGGTCGCGCCGAAGGATCGATATACTGATCGCGTGACCGGCAAGCGAATGGAGCCTGTCACCACGGGCCAGATCTATTGGGGGGCGGTGCCATTCGTCGTGATTCAGATGATCATGGTGGGTCTGGTGATCGCGTTCCCCTCGATGGTGATGCACTACAAGGGCGTGCAATCGAACATCGACCCCAGCACGATCAAGATCGAAGTGCCGCAGATCGACTTGCCGCCGCTCGATCTCGGTCCGCCGCAAAAGTAGCGCAGGAGGGCGCGACTGCCCTCCTACCCTCCTCTAAAGGGACTCTAAAGGGGCGAGCGAAGCGTCAGCTCACTTGCCCGCCAACCTGAATCGTAGCGTGAACTCCGCGCCGCCGCCGGGAAGGTTCTCCACCGCGACGGTCGCGGCGTGATCGTCCGCGACGCCGCGCACGATCGAGAGCCCCAGGCCTGCACCGTCGCTGCGCTGGCGGTCACGGCGCCAGAAGCGCTGGAAGATCAGCTCGCGCTCGGCCTCCGCGATGCCGGGACCGCGATCGCGCACCCGCACTGAGCCGTCCTCGCCCACCTCGACCTCGACGGCGGTGTCCCTCGCCGTGAACTTGATGGCGTTTTCGGCGAGGTTGAAGATTGCACGCTGAAGCATCTCCGAATTGCCGTGGATCATGACCGGTGCGTCGCTGCCCCGCAGGGCGATGTCCTTGTGCTGCGCGATCGCGAACGGGGCGATCGAACCGACCACCTCGGCACAGACGGCGCGCAAGTCAGCGGTCTCGCCGGGGTCGAGCACCAGCGTGTCGAGCTCGGCGATCTCCAGCAGCTGGGCGACGATGCGGCTCATGGCTTCGATGTCGGCATGCAGCGCCTCACGTGCCGCGCCGTCACCAAGCGTCTCGATCCGCGCGCGCAGGATCGTGAGCGGCGTACGCAGTTGGTGAGCCGCGTCGGCCGTGAACTGCCGCTGTACCCGAAAGCCGTCCTCGAGGCGGTCGAGCGCCTGGTTCACTGCCGTGACGAGCGGCATGATCTCGCGCGGGATCTGCTTCGTCGGCAGGCGGATGTCGGTGCGCGCCGGGCCGATATTGCTGGCCTCCTCCGATGCCTTCCACAACGGCGCGATCGCACGGCGGAAGATGATGATGTCGGTTGCGAGCAGGACCAGAAGGACCGGGATGGTGATCCACCCGACCCGTCGGAAGAAGTTCGAGACGATGTCGTCGATGATGACGTCGCGATGCGCGAGATCCTCGGCGACCTGGATGCGCAGCGTCTTGCCGTCGATCACCCGGGTGACGCCGGCGCCGGAAATCGTCTCGGGTGGCCGAGGAGCCGCCGCTGCGGCCCGCCGATGCGAGGAAAACAACAGCCGGCCTTCGCCATCGCGAATGTCGTACTGATAGCGGCCGTAGGCGTCCGAATAGAGCCCGCGCAGACTGTCGGGCAGGTTGAACGTCAGCGAACCGTCCGGCTGGGCGACGATGCGCTCCGCCAGCACCTCGGCCTGGGCGCGCATGCCGTCGTGGTGCAACTGGTCGATCTCGGAATTGAGCAGCCAGAACAGCACCAGCGGCAGGACGATCGCGACCATCGCGACCGCCACGATGTGCAGGAAGACGATCCGCCAGATCAGCGATTTGAACGTGAGCGATCTGACGTGCCCTTCGGCAGCCACCTATTTTTCCTCGGCCATGAGATAGCCGACGCCGCGGATGGTGTGGATCACCACCTTGGCGCCGTGTTCGCTGAGCTGCTTGCGCAGCCTGGAGACATAGACCTCGACCGCGTTGGAGGCGACCTCGCCTTCGAGCCCGAAGATGTGATCTTCGACGTTCTTCTTCGGCACCACCCGGCCCTGCCGGCGCAACAGGATCTCCAACACGGACGTCTCGCGCGCGGAGATGATCCGCGGCTGGTCGTCGACGAAGATCTGGCGGCTCTCGGTGTCGTAGACCAGATTGGCAAGACGCAGCGAGCGGCCGAGCAGCTGGCCCGGCCGGCGCAGGATTGCCTCCAGCCGCGCCACCAGCTCCTCCATCGCGAATGGTTTTGTGAGATAGTCGTCGGCGCCACTGCGCAGGCCCGTGACGCGGTCTTGCACGCCGCCGCGCGCGGTCAACACCAGGACCGGCAGCGGCTCCATCTTGAGGCGCAGCTCGCGCAGCACCGCCAGGCCGTCGCCGTCTGGCAGGCCGAGATCGAGGATCATCGCGGCATAGCTGACGCTGCTCACAGCCTCGCGCGCCTCGGCTGCGCTGCCGACGATGTCGCTCTCATACCCGGCAGCCGCCAGCCCGCCGGCCACGAGCCGCGACAGCTCGGCATTGTCCTCGACGATCAGAAGGCGCATCAAATTCCCGCCGAATGTTCCGGTGTCACCGCACGGCTCGCGCCGCATCTGCGTTCTTTTCCAGCATTCGCGGCGCTGCGGCCAGCGAAAAAGCACCGGGGCGGCGGGTCGGTCTTCTGTCAGGTTCGCGTAAGCTTCGATGACCGGTCCTTTCTCTCAGACCAAAGGATGAACTTCTTGAGCAGGCCTATGAAAACCGAAAGCGAACTCATCGCCATGGCGAATCCCGAGTTGAAGGTTCATGCCGACTGTCCCGATGGAATGACCATTTCGATCTCGGCGATGGCAGTCCAGAGCCGGCCGGTCCAGGTCGCCAGGACAACGCCGGCAAGTCTCGCCAGCACATGAGGGCCTTCAACGACGAAGTTCAGATCCCGCAATTGGGCCTGCGGCCGGTATGTTTATTGAGCGGTCCTTTGCGCGGCCTTCTCAATCCTTCTGGAAGAGAACAATCATCCTGGGGACCATCGTGTCCCGAGGCCCCGGGCGGCGCCTTCTGCGCGACGATCGGCGGACGTGGTTGCTGCAGCGCATCCTCGTTCACTGTGCTGAGTGAACGGCTTTTCTCGCGCAAGCCGCCGGCGAACAGGCTCCTTGCCCAAGAGACTATTCCTGCGAAGGACGTGTATTTTGGCCAACCCTCCATGATCAGCACGCGCAATCGTCTTCAGGCAGCGGTCTGCTTCCGCGCGGCCTCCATTCTTCGGAATAGCTCCAGCCACCGCTGCTCTTTCGGAGAGAGCGGTAGCTCGGAATGTCGCCAAGCCGGCTTGCCATCCAGCGGAAGCTGAGCATCCAAAAGTTCGAATTCGGTCGTCTCCTCAGGGGTAAGGCCTGCAAGGACCCGGCGACGCTTCTTATCGAGCGTGTACAAGCGCGAGGTCAGCACGATCTCTCCGCTTGGCGCAAACGTCGACGGAGAAACTATTGGCGTGTTCCCTTTCACTGCAGCACCATCATCGTTCATCTCGCGGGCAACAAGCTTGGCCAGCAAAATGGCGCACTCGCGCAGGTCAGTTGCGAAGGGAGGCTGGCCGCAGCCTCCCCTCACCGAGCATTCACGCTGTCACACGTGGATGACCCTGATGCAGTTGCCAGACTCGGAGAGCCGCAACAGCGGCGACGAGGATTCCGGCGATGACGTGGAGCGGTGCCACCGTTGCCTTGGCCGAGAAGTGCAGCACCCAGGGTGACACGGCGACCCAAACGCCGGCGGCCAGAGCTATCCACTCCTGCCATTCGGCGAACATCGCCAGCGCCGCCACGGCCAGCGCAGCGATCAAGATGCCGCTCAACCAAGCATTCCAGTTAGTGGGACTTTCAGCGGCGAACCCGAAGGCCCACGGCGAGATGAACAAGCCGAGGCCGATCACAAGGTTGACCCCATCGGCGATCATGTCCTTTTTCCAGATGGTGTTCATGTTGCAACTCCTTACATTGGCTCCTTTCCCTCACTCTCTTTGCACAGGCCAGTCCGGCGACGTGCGAAAGCGAACTCCCGCCCGTCCCGCGGTTACTTGCCGTTGATGGCGATCCGTTTCACCTTTTGCTGCGCGGTCGGTAACTTCGGCAGCGTCACGGCGAGCACGCCATTCTTGAAAGACGCCTCGATCTTGTCCTGATCGACATCGTCGACCGGGACGGAGCGCTCGAAGCGTCCGTAGTAGCGTTCGCTGAAGCGGCGCTCCTTGTCTTCGGTCTCGCTCCTTTTTTCGCCGCTGATGGTCAACAGACCGCCCCTCAGTTCGACGTTGACGTCCTTCTCCTCGAGACCGGGAAGCTCGGCGAGGACCTTGACTTCCTTCTCCGTCTCATTGACTTCGATGTTCGGCCATCCGGTCGCTTGGGAGCCAAACGGAGTGACGTCGAACGTGCGGAACGCATCATCGAACAGCCGATTCATCTCGCGATGAAGCGCGAGGAACGGATTGGCTTCGCTGCGGTGCGGACTCAGATCGCGAGAGCCGCTATTCCGGGGAATGAGATCACGTAGTGGCATAGCTTTCCTCCTTCGTGTTTTCTTCATGCTCACTTGACAAAATTCGGCCGCGCGCGGCCACGCCGCGCAGGCGGTTTCGACGGCCCGAACGGAACTCCGTCAGGCGGTCTGCTTTCCTTCGATTTGCTGGTTGTCGTTGCCGGCGACTTCGATCGCGATACGACGTGGCTTCATCGCCTCCGGGATTTCCCGAACCAGAGCGATCTTCAGCATGCCGTTTTCGAACGTCGCATCCTTGACCTGGACATAGTCCGCCAGGTTGAAAACGCGGCGGAACGGCCGCAGGGAGATTCCCTGGTACAGGTAGTCTTGATCACCTTTGCTGGGCTTGCGCCCCTCAACCGTAAGCGTCGATTGCTCGGCGGTGATGGTGATCTCCTCGGGACTGAAGCCTGCCAGTGCCAGCGTGATCCGGTACTGGTTCTCACCGATACGCGCGATGTCGTACGGCGGATAATCGTCGTCCGCATTCGTCGCGTTATTGACGAGGTCGAACAGACGATCGAAGCCGACGCTCGAGCGCCAGAACGGGGGCATTTCGTAAGTTCTCATAACCACATCCTCCTTGGAGCAACATGGATAGGAGCAACGCCGGTTTTCCGACGGCCTTGACCGGACCCTGAGGGCGTCCGGCGCCACACATGTGGCAACCAAGAGCTAGAACGGCGCCGATCGTTTTCAAGAGCGCCATGCGCCCTCGAATTGTATTTTTGCCGTCCCGACCTCGGCTTCGGTAGATTGTTGTATTCGCATCAGCCGCCGCTGCAGATGGCCACCTTCGCGCTTGCGCCACCAGCCCCATGCTTGGCCGGCCCACACCTTTGGAGTCGGCACGGGAGCTCCGTAAATCGAGGCCGTTAAGGCCATTGTCGGATTCACCGCCTGCATTTCCCTGCTCACACGGGCCCGGCGCGGCTGTTATTTCTCGAAGGAACAATTCGGAAGATACGACATTTTGTGAGCGCCGCCGGCATGGCGCGCCTGGGCGCCGCTTCTGGGCCCAGGCGCATGCTGGGGGAGCTCACCCGCTTTGCTCCGAGGAGGAATTGGAAAATGAGCACCCTGTCAGTCCGATCGAGTCTGCCCGCCACCTGCTCCGGAGCAGGTCGAATATCACCGACAAAAAAGTAGCCTCGCGCGAGGTCGTCGAGATGAACGGCTGGATACGGGGTGATACTTCGCTCAACCTGCCCACGACGCGGGAGCACGGGGCCGAGCAAATCGAGGACTGGCTGATCGATCCGGCGCCCGACCCGAAGAGGCTGCTGTCGGAGGCGGAGGATCGTAGCGGGGTAAGAAGCGCACCGGAGGACGCGCTCGCTCTCCTTGACCTCGGTGAGCGCCATATCGTCGGGGCGCGATTCCTGGCCGAACAGCCGAAGACCCTGGCGGAGCTTGCCGGCACTTTCGGCGTATCGCGCGAGCGGGTCCGCTCGCGCACTGCAAAAGGTCAGGAACGCGATGCGCTCCCGTTTGGATGATCTGCGCGCCGTCCCGATCGGGGCTGGCGCAGCGGTTAATCGCGGAGGGAAGAAGATGAAGATTGCGCAGATTGCCCCGCTGTTCGAGAGCGTCCCGCCCCGGCTTTATGGGGGAACGGAGCGGGTGGTTTCGTGGCTGACCGAGGAGCTGGTGCGACAGGGTCACCAAGTGACGCTGTTTGCGAGTCAGGACTCCATTACCTCGGCCGAGCTCGTTCCCTGCACCACTCGTGCGCTGCGCCTCGATCCCGACGTGCAAGATGCTATTCCCCATCAGATGGTCATGCTCGACAAGGTGCGCGAGCGCGCGGATGAGTTCGACATCCTGCACTTCCACACCGACTATCTGCATTTTCCGCTGTTCCGGTCCGAACGCGGCCGGACGCTGACAACGTTGCACGGCCGGCAGGATCTGCTGGACCATATGCCGTTCTACCGCCGATTTTCCGACATGCCGCTGGTTTCGATTTCGAACGCGCAACGGGCGCCGCTCTCAGGCGCGAACTTCGTGGCGACGGTGTACCACGGCCTTCCGCTCGATCTGCACACCCCCAGCTTCAGCCCGAAAGGCGGCTATCTCGCGTTTCTCGGCCGCATCTCACCGGAGAAACGTCCCGACCGCGCTATTGCAGTTGCGCGGGCGGCGGGGCTTCCGCTCAAGATAGCTGCCAAGGTCGACAAGGCCGATGAAGCCTATTTTCGCGGTGTCATCGCGCCGATGCTGAACGAGTCGGGAATCGAGTTCATCGGCGAGATCAATGAGAGCGCCAAAAGCGAATTTCTCGGCAATGCGGCAGCGCTGCTCTTCCCGATCGACTGGCCGGAGCCTTTCGGTCTGGTCATGATCGAAGCCATGGCCTGCGCCACGCCGGTGCTCGCCTTCCGTTGCGGATCGGTCCCGGAAATCGTCGACGACGGACTGACCGGCCGTATCGTGTCCGACGTCGATGAGGCGGTGCGGGCCATTCCCGGATTGCTGGCACTCGACCGCAAAGCCATCCGCGCCCGGTTCGAGGGACGTTTCTCGTCCGCCCGCATGGCGACGGAGTATACCAGGATCTACCAGAGGATGCTTCGCAGCCTTACCGCCAACTCCGGCTATCGGCACTCGCTGCGCGTTCGGCCGACCTCCACGGACACCGCTCCGGGAGCGCCGCCCACGGCCGCGTAAAAGGATCATTGAAGGGGCGGACCTGCGGCACTGCGGAAAGCCGGCAAGGGCGCCGCTCCGTCCCGCCGTGCACGGCAAGTCGTCGCCGGCGGTGTCGAAAAATTTTCGTAGCCCCTCTTGACCTCATCTTTGCCGCGCCTAGGTCGATTTGGCCGGACGGCCGGTTGCGGCCCCCGGTTCTTATGACATCGCTGAATTGTAGGGGAGGATGTGCATGCATTTCCGTCCATTGCATGATCGCGTGCTGGTGCGACGCATCGATGCCGAGGAGAGGACCGCCGGCGGCATCATCATTCCGGACACGGCGAAGGAAAAGCCGCAGGAGGGCGAGGTGATCGCCGCCGGGCCGGGTGGCCGCAACGAACAGGGCCAGTTGGTGCCGCTCGACGTGAAGGTCGGCGACCGGGTGCTGTTCGGCAAATGGTCCGGCACGGAGGTGAAGATCGACGGCAAAGAACTTCTCATCATGAAGGAAAGCGATCTACTGGGCGTGATCGAGAAGGCCGCCGCGACGAAGAAGGCCGCGTGAAGCGCTGACACTCATTGAACGGCAAAGGAGAGAACGTCATGGCTGCCAAGGACGTCAAATTCTCGACGGAAGCC
Organism: Bradyrhizobium sp. 179; assembly: GCF_023073535.1. Lineage (NCBI taxonomy): Bacteria > Pseudomonadati > Pseudomonadota > Alphaproteobacteria > Hyphomicrobiales > Nitrobacteraceae > Bradyrhizobium > Bradyrhizobium sp. 179. The sequence goes on from NZ_JADPJR010000020.1 coordinate 69,496, forward strand.
CGCGACCGCATGCTGCGCGGCGTCGATACGCTGGCAAACGCTGTCAAGGTGACGCTCGGACCGAAAGGCCGCAACGTGGTGCTGGAGAAATCGTTCGGGGCGCCGCGCATCACCAAGGACGGTGTCACCGTGGCCAAGGAGATCGAGCTCGAAGACAAGTTCGAGAACATGGGCGCGCAGATGGTGCGCGAGGTGGCGTCGAAGACCAGCGACGTCGCCGGCGACGGTACGACGACTGCGACCGTGCTGGCGCAATCGATCGTCAAGGAAGGCGCCAAGTCGGTTGCAGCGGGTATGAACCCGATGGACCTCAAGCGCGGCATCGACCTCGCAGTCGAGGCGATCGTCAAGGACCTCCAATCGCACGCCAAGAAGGTCACGGCGAACGACGAGATCGCCCAGGTCGCGACGATCTCCGCGAATGGCGACACTGAGATCGGCCGCTTCCTCGCCGAGGCCATGAAGAAGGTCGGCAACGAAGGCGTCATCACCGTGGAGGAGGCAAAGAGCCTCAACACGGAGTTGGAGGTGGTAGAGGGCATGCAGTTCGATCGCGGCTATGTGTCGCCCTATTTCGTCACCAATGCCGAAAAGATGCGGGCGGAGCTCGAAGACCCGTACATCCTGATCCACGAGAAGAAGCTGTCCGCACTGCAATCGATGCTGCCGCTGCTCGAGTCGGTGGCGCAGTCGGGCAAGCCGCTGCTGATCATCGCCGAAGACATCGAAGGCGAGGCGCTGGCGACGCTGGTCGTGAACAAGCTGCGCGGCGGGCTCAAGATCGCAGCCGTCAAGGCGCCGGGCTTCGGCGATCGCCGCAAGGCAATGCTGGAGGACATCGCGATCCTCACCGGCGGCACGATGATCGCCGAAGATCTCGGCATCAAGCTCGAGAACGTCACGCTGAACATGCTCGGCCGGGCCAAGAAGGTGGTAATTGACAAGGAGAACACGACCATCGTCAATGGCGCCGGCGCCAAGAAGGACATCGAGGCGCGCGTTGCCCAGATCAAGCTGCAGATCGAGGAGACCACCTCGGACTACGATCGCGAGAAGTTGCAGGAGCGGCTTGCCAAGCTCGCGGGCGGCGTGGCCGTAATCCGGGTCGGCGGTGCCACTGAAGTCGAGGTCAAGGAGCGCAAGGATCGCGTCGACGACGCGATGCATGCGACGCGCGCTGCGGTGGAAGAAGGCATCCTGCCGGGCGGCGGAGTGGCGCTGTTGCGGGCGCTCAAGGCGCTTGAACGCGTCAAGACCGCCAACGCCGACCAAAAGGCCGGCGTCGACATCGTGCGCCGGGCGATCCAGATGCCAGCCCGCCAGATCGTCGAGAATGCTGGCGAGGACGGTTCGCTGGTGGTCGGCAGGCTGATCGAAAACGGCGACTACAATTGGGGCTTTAACGCCGCGACTGGCGAGTACCAGGATCTGGTGCGGGCCGGCGTGATCGACCCGGCCAAGGTGGTTCGCACAGCCCTGCAGGATGCCGCGTCTATCGCCGCCCTTCTGATCACCACCGAAGCGCTCGTCGCCGAGAAACCAAAGAAGGTGGAAGCCCCAGCCGCGCCGCAGATGGACTTCTAACTTAGCAAGTAACGGACCCACGTCTCGACCAGGAAAGGAGACATCGACGTACGAGGAGCGGTCAGATGAGCAGAGATCGTCAGCAAAGGCTGCGTAGAAACGGAGCGGCGGCCGTGCACTGGCTGATGTTCACCCTCAGCTGCGCCACGATCGCCTGGATCAGTCTTTTTCGAACGATAGGAGGATGAGATGATCAGCGATCACATCATTATCTCCGCTCGGGCGGAGAAATCCCGCGTAGTGCTCGCGCAACGCCTGGCCCGCCGGATACTCACGGCGTCGATCGCTGCGATCCTCCTGCTGCCGTCGCTGGCGGCTTGGGGAATGGATCGTATGCCGGGCAAACCCCTTCCGGCCGACGCGTTCGAAAGGAAGATCGCGCTCCCACCGATTCCTCATCTTGAGTCGATGCCATGGATGAAGTGGAACGCTGGCGTGAATACCAGGGTCGATAGCTTGATGACGGCGGATACGCCTTCATCCTGGTTCATGCTGGCGCCGCGCGAGCTTCCGGCACCGTCGTTCGGCTCTTGAACCCGAACATCCCCGGCGTCGGTGAACTCCGCGCCTGAGATCGCTTGCAGCCTCGATGCTTAGATCGGTGGCTGCAGCGGCGTGAAACTCCGCCTCGCGGGAGGGAGCCTCGTGCTTGCCTTGGGCCCCCGAGAACCCTCCGCGGTATTGTCGCCTTATCCTCGAAGCCGGCGTTCTCGGGCTCGATTGGCTCATGCCCAGCGCAGAGGACGCGGCAGGCGTTGTTCGCTAAGGCATTGAACCCTTGCCTCGCTTGGCATGATGTTCCTGAAATGCTGTTCTGAGTTCCGCTAGTTCGTCGTTTGTTGCACCAAGCTCCGCTTCCGCACGACTTGCCAACAAATCCAGGTAAACGATCGGCCGATCGAACTGGCTCGCCGTGAAGTCGTACCTCACGCCTTCGATCCGGTTGTAAAAATGGTCCGCGGCAGGCAGCGGTGTCCTCAGCAACTGGCCGCCGAACAGTTCATGAATGAGCAGCGCAGTGACATTGCATTGCCCGGCCGCCGGATTGTCCGCGGTCCATTGGCTGGCTGTCGATGACGACCATGCCTTTCGCAGTGCGTCTTGAACTTCATCGGGATCAAAGCTCATGGCCATTCCCCCCAGATCGGCGCGAACCCAAATTTCGGATTATACGATTTTCGCTTTTTGCCACTGTTTTGCCCGACGAGTCAAGCGGGCTCCGTAATTCACAGAATCGGAACAGCAAAACGAATCCGTCGCTCGGCATCCCTAGCGCTAGTTTCGCGCCCAAAATCGCGGCGCGGACGCCAGCTGCCCGCCGATCGTCTCATCCCGCTAATTAGCTCGACATATCAGCCTATTGGCAGCACCGACAGGCAATCCCGCTATCACCCCTCGTCTACTGTGCATGGGGTTGTTTTCGCTGTTTTTGTTTTGGACGTGCTTCGGAACGCCGCAACAACAACGCCCCGGAGCCTTCCGCTCCGGGGCGTTGCAGGCAACACGTGGCGTGATCAGCTCTGGGAGCGCCGGGCCATGAAGATGTCGTAGCCGACCTCGGCGACCTGGAACCAGGCGTAGCCGTCGCTCGTGAACTTGGCGAGGGAATCGTGGACCTTCTTGAAGTTGGCGTTGGTGACGCCGACCTCGGCGTGCAGCTCCTTGGCGGCCTTATGGCAGGCGTCCATGATCGGCGGCGAGAAGGCGTGCAGCTTGGCTCCGCCGGCGAGCAGCTTCTTCAGCGCCAGCGGATTGGCGGTGTCGTAGCGCGCCATCATGTAGTTGTTGGCGTAGTGGCCGGCCTGCTCCAGCACGCTCTGGTAATATTTCGGCAGCGCGTTCCACTTGTCGAGATTGACGAAGGCCAGCAGCATCGGTCCGCCTTCCCACCAGCCGGGATAGTAGTAATGCGGCGCGATCTTGTAGAAGCCGAGCTTCTCGTCGTCATAGGGGCCGACCCATTCGGCGCCGTCGATGGTGCCCTTCTCCAGCGCGGGATAGATGTCGCCGCCGGCGAGCTGCTGCGGCACCACGCCGAGCTTCTGGAGCACGCGTCCGGCAAAGCCGCCAATGCGGAATTTCATGCCCTTGAGATCGTCGGGCGTGTTGACCTCTTTCCTGAACCAGCCGCCCATCTGGCAGCCGGTGTTGCCCGCGAGCAGCGAGATGACGTTGTAGTTCTTGTAGAACTCGTTGAGGACGTCGCGCCCGCCGCCCTGCATGTACCAGGCCTGGTTGATGCGCATGTTGGGACCGAACGGCACGGCTGAGCCGAAGGTGAAGGTCGGATCCTTGCCGAAATAGTAGTAGGACGCGGTGTGGCCGATCTCGCAGGTGCCGTTCTGCACGGCATCGAGCACCTGGAGACCCGGCACGATCTCGCCGGCGGCGAAGATCTGGATCTGGAATTTGTTGTCGGTCGCTTCAGCGACCATCTTGCACATCATCTCGGCGCCGCCAAACAGCGTGTCGAGCGATTTCGGCCAGCTCGTCGGCATGCGCCATTTGATTTCCGGCATCGACTGCGCGATCGCAGGCGCGGCGAGCGTGGCGGCACCGGCCGCACTAAGTCCCGTGACCTTGATGAAGTCTCTTCTCTTCATGATTTCCTACCCTGATGGATCTGATTGTGGGCCTTCTTGTCGAGGCTTGGGGACAGCATGGAACATCGCCGGGCCGAATGCCATCCCGATCGCACTGCGGCAAAGAAAAAGCCCGGCCTCGCGAGCGAGGCCGGGCGATCCGTCTTACGACTTAAGCCGTAGATCAGCCGCGCGTGCGGGAGCGGATCATGAAGCTGTCGTAGGTATATTCGGCGACCTGCCACCACAGATATTCGTCGGAGCGATAGGCCTGCATGGCGTCGATCGACTTCTTGAAGTCGGGGTTCTTGGCCGAGACTTCCGCCCAAAGCTCGTTGGTCGCCTTGAGGCAGGCTTCCAGCACCTCGTTGGTGAAGGGACGAAGCTGGGTGCCGCCGGCGACGAGACGCTTCAGCGCCGATGGGTTCTGCATGTCGTAACGCGCGGCCATCCAGGTGTTGGCATTGGCCGTCGCGTTGGTGAGGATCGCCTGATAGTTCTTCGGCAGCGCATTCCACTTTTCCAGGTTGGCGAAGGCGTGGACGGTCGGACCACCTTCCCAGAAACCCGGATAATAGTAGTACTTGGCGACCTTGGCGAAGCCGAGCTTCTCGTCATCGTAGGGACCGACCCACTCGGCCGCGTCGATGGTGCCCTTCTCCAATGCCGGGTAGATGTCGCCGCCAGCGAGCTGCTGCGGCACCACGCCGACCTTCTGGAGCACCTGCCCGGCAATGCCGCCGATGCGCATCTTCAGGCCGGAGAGGTCGGCAACCGTCTTGATCTCCTTGCGGAACCAGCCGCCCATTTGGGTGCCGGTGTTGCCGCAGGGGAAGCCGACCACGTTCGACTTCTTGAAGAACTCGTTGGCGAGTTCGTTGCCGCCGCCCTGATAGAGCCACGAATTCTGTTGGCGCGCATTGAGGCCGAACGGCACCGAGGCGAAGATCGCGAAGGTCGGATCCTTGCCGACATAGTAGTAGGACACGGTATGGCACATCTCCACCGTGCCGCTGGAGGTCGCATCGAGCGCCTGCAGGCCGGGGACGAGCTCGCCGGCCGCAAACACCTGGATCTGGAATTTGTTGTCGGTCATCTCGGCGACATACTTTGCCACCTGCTCGGCGCCGCCATAGATGGTGTCGAGCGACTTCGGGAAGCTCGAAGTCAGGCGCCACTTCACCTCAGGCGAGGATTGCGCGATCGCCGGCGAGGCCACCGCGGTTGCCGCCGCGCCCGCTGCCGACACTTTAAGAAATTCACGACGCTTCATCTTCATCTCTCTCCTTGCTGGGGCGTTTCCCCTCAACTTCTCTTTTGCCGCCGCTCATTCCGGCGACGCGTGAAGGCCGCGTCGAACCGAAGGGGCTTGACTGCCGTGGGCGTTTAACACGGAAGCCCCGCTTGCGGAACGCGACAATGGCATGACGGGACTCTACGAAAGTCGCATGTCCCCGGAGCTTGCCGTGGCGACCGGTTCAGGCCGCGGCGATCACACCCTTGAGCTGGTCCCGGACCTGGCCTGCAATGGCGCGGTAGATCGCCGCATGAGGTCCGTCCGGCTCGCTGTCGACGACGGGATTGCCGGCATCCGAGGTGGCGCGAATCGCCATGTGCAGGGGGATCTCGCCCAGGAACGGTACTCCGAGCTTCTCCGCCTCGTGCCGCGCCCCGCCATGGCCGAATATATCCGACTTGGTGCCGCAATGCGGGCACTGGAAGTAGCTCATGTTCTCGACGATGCCGAGCACGGGCACGTTGACCTTCTTGAACATGGCAAGCCCCCGCCGTGCATCGATCAGAGACAGGTCCTGCGGGGTCGAGACGATCACGGCGCCCTTCAGCGGCACGTTCTGAGCCAGCGTGAGCTGGGCGTCGCCGGTGCCAGGCGGCATGTCGACCACCAGCACGTCGAGCTTGCCCCATTCGACGTCGCGCAGCATCTGCGTCACCGCCGACATCACCATGGGGCCGCGCCAGATCATCGCGGTCTCCTCCTCCACCAAAAAGCCGATCGACATGATGGCGAGGCCGAAGCGCCGGAGCGGAATCATCTTGCGCTCGTCGTTCAGCTCCGGCTTGTCGCGCAGGCCGGTCAGCCGCGGCACCGAGGGGCCGTAGATGTCGGCGTCGAGCAGCCCGACCTTGAGGCCGAGGTCGCGCAGGCCGAGCGCCAGATTGAGCGCGGTGGTCGATTTTCCCACCCCGCCCTTGCCGGAGGCCACCGCGATCACGGCGGCAACGCCCGGGATCTCAGACTGCCGCGCCATCGGCGATTGGCCGGCCTGCGGCGGCTTATGGGCGTGGGCCGGCTGCACGCCGGGCGTGCCGCGGCTCGGCTGCGGTGGTGGCGGCGGCGCGGAGCCCGGCTTGCGCTCCGCGGTCAGCGCCACCATCACGGTGGTGACGCCGGGAATGGCGCGCACAGCGGCTTCCGCTTCGGCCCGGATGGACTCCCAGGCTCGCGCCTCGGCGGCATCGACATTGATCGAGAAGAACACCTTGCCGTCGGAGGCGCTGATTGCGCTCAGCACATTGGCGTTGGTGAGCGCGACCCCGCGCGGCGACTTGATCCGGCCAAGGCTGTCGAGAACCTGTTGCTGCGTCACGCTCAAAGCGCATCTCCTGATTTCAAGATGCCCCATTAGAGCGGAAACGCCCAAAAGGCTACTGCCTGCCGATATCGTCGGCCATCTCCGCGGGCGCGGCTCCCTGCTCCCGGGCCGCCTCGTAGTTCAGCTCGATCATGACCCCGTTGGGATCGTGGACGAAGATCTGCCAGAGGTCGCCGCCGGGCACCTGGCGGGACTCGAACTTCATCCCCTTGGATGCGAGCCGCTGCTTCATGGCGTCGAAGCCGCGGCTGACGAAGGCGACATGGTGGACAACGCCGGAATCCGGCTTTTGTGGCTCGGCGGTCGGAGAAATATCGACGAGGTGCACCACCGGCTTGCCCTCGCTGTACATCCAGGCGCCCGGAAAGGCGAAATTCGGCCGGGCATCATTTTCCAGGCCCAGCACGTCTTCGTAGAAGCGGACCGTCTCCGCCAGTTTCCGGGTTCGGATGTTGAAATGATCGAGCACGCCCACGCTCACGCCGCCCAAACCCATGTCCATGCCTTCGCTCCCTTTTTTGAAGTCCTTGAGGTCGGCCATCCTAGCACAGGGGACCGCCAAACGAAGCCGTTGCCCTCTGGCCTCAAGGGTTTATGGTGCGCCCCAATCCGCCCTCACGGCGGAACCAGGCGCCCTGCTCGCCCGGCAAGAACCGTAAAACCCAAACTACGGACAAGGTCCCATACATGGCAAAAGTCGCTTTCCTCGGTCTTGGAGTCATGGGCTTCCCCATGGCCGGACACCTCGTGAAAAAAGGGGGCCATGAGGTCACCGTCTATAACCGCACCGCGGCGAAGGCGAAGGAGTGGGCGGACAAGTTCGGCGGCAAGATCGCAGCGACGCCCAAGGCCGCCGCTGAAGGCCAGGATTTCGTGATGTGCTGCGTCGGCAACGACAACGATCTGCGCGCGGTCACAATCGGCCCCGACGGCGCGTTTGCCGGCATCAAGAAGGGTGCGACCTTCGTCGACCACACCACCGCCTCGGCGGAAGTCGCGCGCGAACTCGATGCGGCCGCGACCAAGGCCGGTTTCAGGTTCATCGATGCACCGGTCTCCGGCGGCCAGGCGGGCGCCGAGAATGGCGTGCTGACGGTGATGTGCGGCGGCGCGGAGGACGCCTATGCCGGCGCCGAGCCGATCATCACGGGGGCCTATGCGCGGATGTGCAAACTGCTCGGGCCCGCCGGTTCCGGCCAACTGACCAAGATGGTCAACCAGATCTGTATCGCCGGCCTGGTGCAGGGTCTTTCCGAGGGTATCCATTTCGCCAAGAAGAGTGGTCTCGACGTCGCCGCAGTGATCGAGACCATCTCGAAAGGGGCTGCGCAGTCCTGGCAGATGGAAAATCGCTACAAGACCATGAACGAGGGCAAGTACGATTTCGGCTTCGCGGTGGAATGGATGCGCAAGGACCTCTCGATCTCGCTGGCGGAAGCCCGCCGCAACGGCGCCACTTTGCCGGTGACCGCACTCGTGGACCAGTTTTACGCCGAAGTCGAGAAGATGGGCGGCAAGCGCTGGGACACATCGAGCCTGCTCGCGCGCCTGCAACGCTGAGGAGCGCGAGGCGGTCGCGGCCGGGCAGCTGCGGCCGTCACCCGCCTTGACGCGGCGCCATGCCGCATCAAAGCCTGACAAGCGCATTGGGTGAAAGAACTAATCTCCGGGGGGACTGACTTGCTGAGCGTGATAGCCGCCGTTTTCATCGTTGCATATGCTGCGATCGCGCTCGAACACCCGCTCGGCATCAACAAGAGCGCTTCGGCTCTTCTGGGAGCGGGCCTGCTCTGGACCATCTACGCGCTGTCCGTGGGCGACGCATCCCTTGTCAACCACCAGCTCGACGAATCCGTCTCCTCGACCGCCCAGATCGTCTTCTTCCTGATCGGCGCCATGACGATCGTCGAGGTGATCGACGCCCACAATGGCTTCGAGGTCATCACGTCCGTGATCCGCACCACGAAGCAGATCACGTTGATGTGGATCATCGGCTTCGTGACGTTCTTCCTGAGCGCGATCCTCGACAATCTCACGACAACCATCGTGATGATCTCACTGATCCAAAAGCTGATCGGCAACAAGAACGACCGCCTGCTCTTCGCCTCTCTCATCGTCATCGCGGCCAATGCGGGCGGTGCCTGGACCGTGATCGGCGACGTCACGACCACGATGCTCTGGATTGGAGGGCAGATCACGCCTGTCAGCATCATGAGAGCGGTGTTCCTGCCGTCCCTGCTCGATCTGCTGATCCCGCTGCTCATCATTGGCTACTCCGTCAAGGGGAAGGACATCGTCCCGCCGCCGCAGCGGCAAGCGCAGGCTCTCAAGGTCGAGGTGTTCGAGCGCAATCTGATGTTCTATCTCGGCCTCGGTACGCTGGTCGCCGTTCCTGTGTTCAAGGCCGTGACGCACCTCGCCCCCTTCATGGGGATCCTGTTCGGGCTGGGCATCCTCTGGCTGGTGGGCGAGATCGTTCACCGCCACAAGGACGAGGATGCGCGTCGCCCCCTCACCCTCGTCCATGCGCTGACGCGCATCGACATGAGCTCCATTGTGTTCTTCGTCGGCATTCTCATAGCCGTCGCGTGCCTGGAGCACGCCCACATCCTGGAGCTGCTGGCTAAATGGCTCGACACAACTGTCGGCCGTCTCGACATCATCGTCATCCTGCTCGGCCTGTTGAGCGCCATCATCGACAACGTGCCGCTCGTCGCGGCGACGATGGGCATGTACAATCTGGCGCAATATCCGCCCGACAGCTTCATCTGGGAATTCATCGCCTATTGTGCCGGCACCGGCGGCTCGATCCTGATCATCGGCTCGGCCGCAGGCGTCGCCGCGATGGGGCTCGAGAAGATCGAGTTCTTCTGGTACGCCCGCCGCATCGCGGGTCCCGCGCTCGTGGGCTACCTCGCGGGTGCACTGGTCTACATCGCGCAGCACTCGCTGCTGCATTGATCTGCCCGTCGTGACGCCCTCGCCAGTGCCGGTTCCCATCACGGAAGGCGTTTCTTAATCAGGCGTTAACGTAATTCTTTAGCTCCTTAAGGCACCTCTTAAGGATTTCTTGCCAGAGATAGACAATGCAGAAGGCCCGCGTCCGGCGTGGGCAGGAATCGTGTTGCTTGATGAGTAACCCCGCTGAAAAGCCTGAGGTTGTGCAGCTTCCGGCCGAGCCGGTGAGCGCTCCATCGGCGAGCAGCCGCAGGGCTGCGGCGCAGCGGGTACGCGAGGCCCGCGACAAGTTAACGTCGACCAGCGGAACCCGGCCGGCGTTCGACGCCGAGATGTTGCGTCAATATGCCCAGACGCGGCTGTCGGCTTCCTATGTGGTGATGCTGCTGGTGGTCGCCACCGGCGTGCTGTTCGGGCTCTGGTTGCAGCCGATCCCGGCGGCGGCCTGGACCGCGGGCATGCTCTGCATCCACAGTGCGATGATCCGCAGTTGCCGGCGGTTCCTGACAGAGCCCACCTCTCCGGCCGCGACGCGCGCATGGCGAACGCGTTTCGTCGTGCTCGACCTGCTCTATGGCCTGTGCTGGATGGCGATCTTGATCCACCCGGTGCTCGACATGGTCACGGAATCGCTGATGATGTTCCTGATGCTGCTGGTGATCGCAGTATCGAGCATGCTGGCCGCCAATCTGCCGATCGCTGCCCTTGCCGCCACCGCGCCGGTCGCTGTCGCAATGGCGCTGAGCTTCGTGATGACCGGCTCCCTGGACAACTACGTCCTGGCGGCACTCGCGCTGGCGGCCGAAGGCTATTTCGTCCTGCTGGCTCACCGCCTGCACTCCTCGACCTTCGCCACGCTTGAGGCGCGCGCCGAGAAGGACGCGCTGATCGGCGAACTCGAACAGGCCAAGGCCATCTCAGACGAAGCGCGCCACCGCGCCGAATCCGCCAACGTCGCCAAGTCGCGCTTCCTTGCGCAGATGAGTCACGAACTGCGCACGCCCCTGAACGCCATCCTCGGCTTCTCCGAGGTGATGAAGAGTGAGATTTTTGGCGCACACGCGGTGCCCGTCTACAAGGAGTACTCGGCGGACATCCATAATTCCGGCGTGCACCTGCTCAACCTCATCAACGAGATCCTCGATTTGTCGCGGATCGAAGCCGGCCGCTACGAGCTCAACGAGGAAGCCGTGTCGTTGGTCGGCATCGTCGCCGACTGCCATCATTTGATGAAGCTGCGCGCCTCGAGCCGTGGCATCACGATCCACGAAGTGTTCGAGCAGGCCATGCCGCGGCTCTGGGCCGACGAGCGCGCGATCCGCCAAGTCGTGCTCAACCTGCTCTCCAACTCGATCAAGTTTACGCCGCAGGGTGGCGAGATCTGGCTCAAGGCGGGGTGGACCGCTTCGGGCGGACAATATCTCTCGGTGAGGGATTCCGGCTCCGGAATCCCCGAGGACGAGATCCCGGTCGTGCTCGCCTCGTTCGGCCAGGGCTCCAACTCGATCAAGTCGGCCGAACAGGGCGCAGGCCTCGGCCTGCCCATCGCCAAGAATCTGATTGACCTGCATGGCGGCACGTTCACTCTGAAATCGAAGCTGCGCATCGGCACCGAGGTGATCGTCACCTTCCCTCCGGAGCGCGTGATGAGCGCGCTGGCGCCGCTGTCGGATGATTCTCCGCCGCTTCAGCCCGAGAGTTCGCTCATTCCGGACGAGAAGCGCCGGCCGCGCCACAAGCCGATCATGAGCGCAGGCACGGGCTCTTAACGAGATGCTTGCAGAAATGCCCGACGATCCCTCACAATATCCGCATGAGCAAAGAAACGCCGTGCGTCGCCGTCTGCATAATCGATCCCAAGACCAAGCTTTGCTTCGGCTGCGGCCGGACCTTGCCGGAGATCGCGCGCTGGCACGCCATGCACAGCGCGGAACGGCTGGCGGTCATGGCGCTGTTGCCGGCGCGCATGAATCAGGCAGGACTCGCGCCGATCGCAGTATTGCCGAAGCGTACCTGATCGGCACGAACGCCTCTGGAGGCGCGCAATGATCCGCGTCCTGCTCGTTCTCCTCATGCTCGCCGGCACCGCAGGCGCCGTCGTCGCCTATGGCGATCCCGATCAGATCGTGCGTGCCAGTCACAAGGTTTCCCACATCTTCCGGGCGCAGACCGCCGCCCCGGCCCCCGCCGTGCATATCCCGCGCGGCCAGGGTGGCGAATTTGCGCTGCGTGCGAAGATCAACGGCGTCACTGCGCCGATGGTCATCGATACAGGTGCAACTTCCGTGGTGCTGACCTGGGAAACCGCGAAAGCGATCGGGCTGCCGCTCGAGATGCTCGAATACGATGTCGACCTGGAGACCGCGGGCGGCCACACCAAGGCGGCACGGCTCACGCTAGACCGTCTCGCCGTCGGCAAGCTGGTCGAGAAGTCGGTGCCGGCCCTGGTCGTGCAACGCGGCCAGATGAAGACCAATCTGCTCGGCATGAGCTTCCTCGACCGCCTGGAAAGCTGGGGCGTGCGCGCGGACACGCTGATGCTGACAGGTTATCCGGAGCTCCAGAGCAGCCCCCGCCGCTCGCGGATCGCGGCCGACTAGACAACTCTACGCCGCCTCCGCTGGCACGCGTGCACCGACATGCGCGATCGCCTCGCGCAGCACGTCGAGACCGGCGCCCGGCTTCACCCCCTGCTCGGCAAGATGGCGGCGGAAGGCGCGCGCGCCGGGCACGGCGTGGAACGCGCCGACGAAATGTCGCGTAATCGCGTGCAGCCGGGTGCCGCGCGCGAGCTGCTCTTCGATATAGGGCATCATCGCCTCGAGCGCGTCCTGCATCGACGCGTGCGGCGCCGCGTCGCCGAAGATGTCGGTATCGACGCTGAGCAGCCGCCACGGCTCCTGATAGGCGGCGCGGCCGAGCATCGCACCGTCGACGTGGGCAAGATGCGCCTTGGCCTCCTCGATGCCTGGGATGCCGCCATTGATGATGACAGGCACAGCAGGCATCGCGCGCTTGAGCCGATAGACGCGATCATAATTGAGCGGCGGGATGTCGCGGTTCTCCTTTGGCGACAGGCCAGTGAGCCAGGCTTTGCGGGCATGCACGATCAGCGCATCGCAGCCGGACGCCGCCACCGCACGCGCGATCGTATCGAGCGCCACTTCAGGGTCCTGGTCGTCGATCCCGATACGGCACTTCACCGTGACGGGAACGGCGACCGCGCGCTTCATGGCCTCAACGCACCGCGCCACCAGTTCCGGCTCCGCCATCAGGCAGGCGCCGAAACGGCCGTCCTTGACGCGATCGGACGGGCAGCCGACATTGAGATTGATCTCGTCATAACCAAATCCTTCGCCGATCCGCGCGGCCAGCGCGAGGTCGTGCGGATCCGACCCGCCAAGCTGAAGCGCCACCGGATGCTCGCACGCGTCGTACCCAAGCAACCGCTCCCGGTTGCCATGGATAATGGCGCCGGTGGTCAGCATTTCCGTATAAAGCAGCGCCCGCCGCGTCAGATGACGGTGGAACACCCGGCAATGCCGGTCAGTCCAATCCATCATCGGAGCCACAGAAAAGCGATAGTGTTGCGATTTCAATGATTTACCTTATCATCTCAATAGGATGAAACACGAAAGTGTGCACTCCAAACTAGCCGAAATTGCACACGTTTGTACCCGTTTTGACCTCTCGGTGCACACGTAGCGCACACGAAATGGGGAGTGCACACGGCCATGGCCAGCTTCACTCAGTTGCCCTCCGGGAACTGGCGCGTCCAGGTCCGTCGCAAGAACCGCTATGTGTCAGAGACCTTCCGCCGTCGCAAGGACGGCGAGGATTGGGCGCTCGATATGGAGCGCAACATCGACCGCAGCGGGTCACCAAAGCCACGTGCCGCCGTCCAAGCCAAGACGTTCGGCGATATCATCGATCTGCACATCGAGGACATGCACGAGGTCGGCCGCCCTCCCCGCCGCTCCAAGGCAGCGGTGCTAGAGGCACTAAAGGACGCCTTAGGGACAGTAAAGTTGCCCAAGCTCAATCGCGAGCGCCTCATCGAATTTGGTCGTAAGCGCGCGAAGGAAGGCGCCGGCCCGGCGACGCTGGCAATCGATTTTTCCTTCATAAGAACCGTTACTACGCACGCTGCTGCCGTTCACGGCATTGAAGTCTCGGCCGAAGAGGTTCGATTAGCGCGATATGCGATGAAGCATTTGGGCCTTGTGGGGAAGTCCGAAGAGCGAGACCGACGTCCGACCGAAGACGAGCTCGGCGAACTCATTGAGTATTTTGAAACCAATCCTCGACAGGTCATCCCGATGGGTCGGATCGTTCGGTATGCGGTCGCGACAACAATGCGACAGGAGGAAATCTGCCGTCCGGATTGGCCAGACGTAGATATGAAGACGCGGGTACTCATCATCCGCGACCGCAAGGATCCGCGAGCGAAGGACGGCAACGATCAGAAAGTGCCGCTTCTCAATCTAACGGGCTTCGATGCGTGGGAGATCTTGCTCCAACAGCGCATCATCACGAGAGGTTGGGGTCGCGTATTTCCGTATAACCACCGCTCGGTGAGCGCGGCTTTCACGCGAGCCTGCGATGATTTGAAGATCGATGATCTGCATTTTCATGACTTGCGACACGAGGGGACTAGCCGTCTTTTTGAAGCAGGGCTCACAATTGAGAAAGTAGCGCTTGTGACCGGCCATAAGGATTGGCGGACGCTGCGGCGCTACACCAAGCTGAAGCCGGAAGAACTCCACAAGTTACAAACGGCGCCACAACCATCTTTGGAAGAGTTCATGCAAACGCTCGCCGCAAACTCATCTGCGACAAAGGCCCAGCAACAGGTCTAAACGACTACGTTCCGCGCGGAGACTGCGGCAATCCGTCCGCGCGTCGATCGAGGTTCCACACGTCAAAACGAACCCTGGGCTGCGATCTTAAGTTTGGAGAAGCGGTACGCCTGTCAGCTCCGTCAGTCGCGCGATGAGGTTATCCTGGAACGCGGGATCGGCCGCCTCGCGAGCCGGCTGCTTCTGGCGGAGATGATGCCAGTAACGACCACCGACCTTCGCGGCCGGATCATCGCTTACCGCGAGCCAAGTCTGGGTTTGCTGCCCGGTGTCAAGGTCAACCGGAGCTCCTGGGCCACCCATTTTCGTGCGCACCCAGCCGGGATCGACCGCATTGCCCAACACTCCTGGCCAGCGACGCGCCAGCGCGGAAGCGAGAGCGACGGCGTGCAGCTTGCTTTCGGCATATGCCTGTGCCGGGTCCCAAGCGCGCTTCGTCCAATCAAGGTCGTCCAGCAACCCTCACCTCCGCGATGCAGGCCACTGCTGAGGTAGACTAGGCGGCCGGGTCGTTCGATCAGCGCTGTCAAAAGGTAAGGAGCAAGCGTGTTGATCGCCAGCGTACTCGCATGGCCTTCTGGCGTGGAGCCGCGGCTCCGCTCTGCGTAGACGCCCGCGTTGTGAATAATTGCATCCATGCGGCCGATTGCATTTACTTGATCCGCGATGCTTCTGACGTCGCCGGCGCGGCGGAGATCGCCGATCGCAATTCCGGCTGCGCTTGACGCTAGTTCGCCGATGCCCGCCGCACGATCCTTAGACCGGACATGCAGCACCACGCGATGGCCGCCGTCGAGAAGCGACTCGGCCGCGGCCCGACCGAGTCCGTCGGCGCCGCCGGTAATAAATACGATGGCCATTAGGCCGACTTTCGTTGCGGCCGAGCCGCCGGCTTCTTCGCCGCTGCCTCCTTCAGCTTCTTCCCTTCGATTGGCATTAGCATCTCCTTCTGCCCGGCGGAGGCTTTCTTCGGCTTCTTGGCAGGCTTGGGACCCTTCGCCGGCGCGGCCTCCTTGCCAACGGATCGACGGAGAGCTTCCATGAGATCGACGACGTTCGTCGCCGCCGGCTTGGACTTCGGCGTGATCGGCTTGCCGGCGCGCTTCTGGTTGATGAGGTCGATCAGCGCGGTCTCGTAGTGATCCTCGAATTTCTCAGGTTCGAACCGCCCGGCCTTCTGGTTCACGATGTGCTTGGCGAGATCGAGCATGTCCTTGGTGACCTTCACGTCCTGGATCTCGTCGAAATACTCGGCCTCGCTACGCACCTCGTACGGATAGCGCAGCAGCGTGCCGACCAGACCTTTGTCCATCGGCTCGAGTGCGATGATGTGCTCGCGGTTGGTCAGCACCACCCGGCCGATGGCCACCTTGTTCATCTCGCGAATGGTCTCTCGGATCACGGCGAAGGCGTCGTGCCCGACCTTGCCGTCAGGGCGGATGTAGTAGGGTCGGATCAGATAGCGCGGATCGATGTCGCGCTTGTCGACGAACTCATCAATCTCAATGGTGCGTGTGGATTCCAGCGCGATCTCCTCTAGCTCCTCTTTCGTGACCTCGATGAACTGATCTTTCTCGAGCTGGTAGCCCTTGACGATGTCCTCGTTCGGCACCTCGTCGCCGGTGTCCGCATCGACCTTCAGGTACTTGATGCGATGGCCGGTCTGCCGGTTTAGCTGATTGAAGGAAATCTTCTCGCTCTCCGAGGTAGCGGGATAGAGCGCGACCGGGCAGGTCACCAGAGACAATCGCAGAAAGCCTTTCCAATTGGCGCGCGGTGCCATGTACGCAGAACTCCGGTCTTAGGGTACCTGACTCAAGACGGATGGGAGCACCGGGTTCCGACAACCCAGGAAGCCCGTTGCATGATTTCTACGGGAGGGGTATCGACTCTTTCGTTCCCGTTATGTTCTAATTGGGGTATGTCTGGACCACGAACAGCCGATCGCCGTGCCCGGCGATCCCCGAGGCCTTCGGTTGCTGCCTCTCCCCACACCATCCAGACGTACGCCTTCGCGCGAAGGGCGCCTCTCCGCGAGTACGGCTCAAACTGAGGGTGAGACGCGAAAAGGAGATCAAGGCCAATAGGAGCGGCGGTGCGAGCCGCCGCTCCTCCCACGACGAGAACCGCCAATGAGAGCGATCGATCGCCAGAGCAGATTGAAGCGAGCCAAAAAGCTGGGCCGGATGGCGTACGATATTCTCCGGTTCGAGCACATCTGTTGTGTCATCGGGATCGAGGATGAAGAAGCAGCTTCCGAGACGATCAGCGAGAGGTCTCAGGCTCTCTCGTTACGCTGTTCCGGCCCAAGGCGCCCCCGGACGAGTTCTCGCGAATTCAGGTGCGCCGCCTGGGCCTGACGGTTCTTGAGCTGCGGTTGGTGATGGTCGGAAACTTTCAGATGGCCGCTTATGAGCCTGACGACTGGGAGGAGCTGCTGGAGTGCGTCGCGACGGTGTTCTGAACTGCAGTCAGTTCTGTGATGGGTGCGTGTGGCCGAGCGCCGCTCGAGCGGCTCAGGCAGCAGGAGAGGTGGCAATCCAGCCGACCCAGATCAGGAGCACAACGAATATGGCTACGCCGATCGCGATGTATGATGGATCACCTCGCCTCACAGCCGCCACTCGCACGCCTAAAGTTGGACCTGCAACTCAGGCGCCCTTAAGATGTTCCGCGGTGAATAGGACGGGCGGCTCCCGCGCATCTTGGGATGGGTAAGCCGAAGCCGCCCTGACCGGAAACGGAGGCGAAGCCAAACCGGATGCGACAGACGATAGTCGGCACGGGCGAGGGGCCAATGTTCAATTTTGAACATTGCAGAGGCGATCTTCATGTAGATGGTTTCTGAACAGTGCTCCCCGTCTGCGACGTGGACGGCAGCTGGTGTTAACGCTCTTGCCGCTTTGCTGTTGTGCGTGAGCTCCGAGGCGGCATGCTGTGCACTTCCTTAAAGCCCGGAGGGAGACATGGGCGAACTCAGCTCGCGCACGCAGGCCAATATGGATGTTATCCTCGAGCAAGTGTGCCGAGAGCTTCCGAACGGCGGAGATCATGATAGCCGCAAGTTCATCGCAGAGCAGTTGATCCAGGCTGCGCAGGCAGGTCACGTTTCTCTCGGTGAACTGACCGCGGTTGCGCGTCGCGCAATGATCGAGCTGAAAAACCGCCCGATGTCGGCCTGACGCCACGACGCCGCTGGTCTATTCGCCTTCACGAACGAACTCCACTCCGATCCGGTTACCCATTGACCAGATCAAGCGGCACTCCCTGACCATGCGACTGCACTCGAGCACAGAGTAAACCGCGCTCTCATAAAGCGGCTGTCCGGCAGCTCGATAGCAGCGCCATAATCGGAGATGTTCCGCACCCGACAGCGAAGGCTTGATCCGTCACCTGAAATGTACGCAACCTCGTCGACTTCGCTGCGCTCCTGTCTGCGACGATCGGTTGTCATCACTTCACCAGCGTTTCGCCGCGTCGCGCTCTCTTCGAAACTCGACCGCGATTGATGAATTGAACGCCGGCGAACTCTCCGTTGACCCAGGAGAGCTCGCAGTGTCGGTAGGCTAATCCGATCGGCGACAGTACGAGGAAAAATTCCTTCTGGCCGATACCTGTCACCGCACCGTCAATCACTAGCTTTGCGCCAAATTCGCAAACATCATGAATTTTGGAGGCGCGCTGCCATGTGCCGTCGATCGCCATCAACCGCGCTTCGATTGGCCGTTCGAAGACGACGCGCCTGTCGGATCGTTGTTCCGCCTCACTCATGAACCACCCCGTGTGGCCTTCGGGCAGCCGCTCAGAGTAAGGCAAGAGCGTTGACGGTCTGTGAACGAACAGTTGGGCCGCTGCGAGCGCCCAACACGCGCGTCTGGGTAGCGCGCTATCGCTGACTGCCCGGCTCGGTTGATGCCTACGATGAGCCGCCGGCTCAACGCGCGAAGCTGACGGCGAAGCGGAAAACCCGCTTATGAGGCCCGCCCGCCCGGAGACTACGCTCCCGACCGCGCTTCGTCGCATGGCCGCCAGCATCAATCCTAGCACTGGGCGGGGCCGCCGGCCGAAGGGCCGGCGCCCCCTCGCCGCGAAGACGCCAGTACGCGAACAAGGGCGACTTCGCGACTGCATCCGGCATCGGCGCGCCCGCCGGCAAGCGCAATGAGATACGATCGTTAGTGTTACTTGGGTCGGTTAGTGGTGACTGGTCGCTTCGCTAATGACCTGCGCGAGGTGATCGCCTCCACCTTCTTCAGCGTCTGTGCAAACTCAGATTGGAGATGCTGTTCGTGCTTCGGGTCTGTAGGCTCCGAGAGGAATGCAACCTTCACGAGGAAGCGGTTCAGTAGCGATGCTATCGCAAGGTTTTCCGAGTGCTGTGAGCGCAGGACCGTGAGTTGCCGACGCATCTCGATAAGGTCAAGTTTTCCGCCGTCTGACTGCTGTTTCAAATACAATGGCCTGCAATCAAACGAAGCCGCCGCGTCGAATATAATGGCGCGACGGCTCCGCCATTGGGGACCCGGACCAAGGGCAATGTCCGGCCATAAGAAGCTAGCGCTCCGCAGCTTCGGTGCAATCAACCTCTGGAATTAAGCTTGATGTCGCGGTGGCGAGTTAATTCTGGAACCAGGAAGGAGGAGCATTCAACGTGGTCAGACCGCCAGGGCTCACGACGCACGCGCCTGGGCTCGTTCCCGCTCGACTTCCTCAGCGTCCTTGTCATCGATGTTCATAAGGGAGTTTTTGGCATCGCCGTGAACCTTCAGCAGCTCGTCGAGCTTCGCATGAATGGCTTGCGTGTCGCGGTGCTCGGCGCGCTGGATCACGAGGGTCATTCCCCAGGTCGCGAGAGTGGCAAGCGAATGCCACTCTAGGCCATTGCCGAAGGCGAACCAAAGCGCGGCATAAGCGAGAAACACCACGAACGCGGCTGGCCGCGAGGCCAGCACGCCTATGTTGGTCAACCAGCCTCGGATTTCCTTCAGCGCCATGACGATCAACGTGGCGCTGCTTTGGTCGGTTCCAGAAAGCTCTACAACTCGCGATCCATTGCGCAAAAGCGTCAAGGGCTCATTAAGCGCGCGCGGTTGTTCCACCTGCCTGGATGGGGGATCAGATCGGGCTCCAGACCGCCAACTGCCGGTTCGTAAGCCTCGAGGCGAAGGAATCGAGCGCCGCTTTTTCTTCAGCAAGCGCCGAATCTGGTATGGCTCGTCGTAGCCTGTGGTCGACCCGTCGGCGTTAAGAATATCAATGCCCAACAGATAAATCGTTCCATCCGTTAAAGTTGTCGATGGGACATTGCCACTGGCGTCGACATCCGGTCAGTCCCCGAAAAGGGGTGGTCGGCAAGTTGATAGATCTCAAACTCGCGCGTTCCATCCGCGTTGTCGATTTCACGGTGGATCACATTGGCCGTGGCATCGGTTGTTGTGTGATCGTGGTAACGCCGTTGGTGAACGTCGATGTGGTTGTGTTAGGCGCTCCGGTGCCGCGGGGAGTATGCTCGTGTGAGAACTGGTGATAGGCGATGCCAAGCACGTCCATTTCCACCCGGAAGTCACCAGCGCGATGGTTGGATCTTCTCATGTCGCTGATTTAACGCGATCAACGTAAGCGCAAGCACCGCTCCGACCACGTTCGAGGACGATGATCCAGTCTCGCTTCAAGAACCCATAAGCAATCCAGAGGATAGCCCGCTGGCGAGCGCGACCAGCATCTTCAGGGAAAGGTCCTCGGTCGAACCAGGCGCACGTGCTTTACGCACTTGCTGCAAGTAAGACAGAGACGTCAAACCCGCGGCGAGAACTCCCATGGCCTGAATGGCAGTTTCCACGCCGGTCAGTTCTCGTGATGAACCCGAACGACGATATCATCTGGAAAAAAGTCGGTGGTCGGGCCGGCACGTGATCGCCACAGGTCCTTTCCTCGAATCAATGATGGGATAACTAGTTCGCGCTCGGCAATGCTCGCCACAATGCACCGGGCCGCCATGGACCACGTCTTCAGTTGGGCCGTTCAGCGAAGTCATGCGCGGCCTGCCCAAAGCATCGAACAAGGGGGCGGGCCGACCAGTGCGCCTTGTTGCATTCAGCAAGCGATTTCTGGAACAGAAGGACCGGCCGCTGGTTGCTCCGATAGACAGGAGCCGTCGCCATGCAACGCTCGAAGCCACAACCCATCCGCAACAAGCTGGACCTGACGGATCGTACCCAGGTGCGCCACGTCAGAAAGCGACTACGCCTTTCTGACGCCGAACTGATCGCGATCGTCGGTCGGATCGGAAATTCCATTTCGGCGATCAGCAAGGAAGCGACGCTGCAGAAGGCCAGCGTGGCAACGCAGGCCGCCGATGCGCTTCCTGCCGCCGTGGTCGCCTGCGCGCCCGGCACGGAGCAAACAGCAACCGAGCCTTTGCCAACCGCGCCGGTTTCTTAAATAGATTCCTCTTGGGGGCGGACATGGATCAATCAGCGCGTTCGGATGAAGCCCTGACGCGGACGGCCTCGAGCCTGCGCCGCTCCCGGATCACAGAAGGCAGGCCGTTTCCGCTCGGCGCCACCTGGGATGGGCTCGGCGTCAACTTCGCGCTGTTTTCGGCTCACGCCACCAAGGTCGAGCTTTGCCTGTTCGATGACACCGGCGAAACCGAACTGGAGCGTATCGAACTTCCGGAATACACCGACGAAGTTTGGCACGGCTATCTTCCCTCCGCCCGTCCCGGCACCGTCTACGGCTACCGCGTCCACGGTCCTTATGAACCCGACGCGGGACACCGCTTCAATCCCAACAAGCTCGTGCTAGATCCTTATGCGAGACAATTGGTCGGCCAGTTGCGCTGGGGGTCTGAGCTGTTCGGCTACCAGCTCGACCATGCTGACAAAGATCTCTCCTACGACGAACGCGACAGCGCGTCGCTGATGCAGAAATGCCGCGTCATCGACCCCGCCTTTACCTGGGGCGTGGCGCGCAAGCCGGAAGTGCCGTGGGAGCGTACTATTATTTACGAAATGCACGTGAAGGGCTTTACGCAGACGCATCCACTGGTTCCTGAAGCAGACCGCGGCACATTCTCAGGGTTGGCGCACTTTGAAATTCCCTCTTATTTGCGCTCGCTTGGCATAACCAGCGCCGAGCTGTTGCCGATCCATGCTTTCGTCGATGACGGTTATCTGGTGGAGAAGGGCCTTCGCAACTATTGGGGGTACAATTCCATTGCCTTCTTTGCACCGGAGCCACGGTATCTCAAGGCGCCGCTCGCGAACGAATTCAAGACTATGGTTAACCAGTTCCATGCCCATGGCATCGAGGTCATTCTTGACGTCGTCTACAATCACACTGCGGAGGGGAACGAGCTCGGCCCGACCCTGTCATTCAAGGGCATCGACAATGCCAGCTATTACCGCCTGCTGCCGGACCAGAAGCGCTACTACATCAACGACACGGGCACCGGAAATACGGTGAACCTCTCGCACCAGCGCGTGCTCCAGCTGGTCGCCGATTCTTTGCGCTATTGGGCCAGCGAGATGCGGGTCGACGGCTTCCGTTTCGATCTAGCCACTATCCTGGCGCGGGAGCCCTATGGCTTTGACGAAGGCGGCGGCTTCCTCGATGCATGCCGCCAGGATCCTGTACTCTCCAGCGTCAAGCTGATCGCCGAGCCTTGGGACATCGGACCGGGCGGCTATCAGGTCGGCCAATTTCCGCCGGGATGGGCGGAGTGGAACGACAAATTCAGGGACACTGTGCGTGCCTTCTGGAAGGGCGATCCCGGCACGATTGCCGACTTTCCCAAGCGTATCTCAGGATCGGGCGATCTCTTCAACAAGCGCGGACGGCGGCCATGGGCCAGTGTGAATTTCGTGACGGCCCATGACGGCTTCAACCTCAACGATCTCGTCGCGTACAACGACAAGCACAACGAGGCGAATGGCGAGGAGAACCGCGACGGCCAGAGCAACAATCATTCCTGGAACTGCGGGGTCGAGGGTCCGACCGACGATCCCGCGATCACCGCGCTACGCGAGCGCCAGAAACGGAATCTGTTCGGGACGATGCTGCTCTCCCATGGTACACCCATGCTGCTCGGCGGCGACGAGTTCGGACATACCCAGAAGGGCAACAACAACGCCTACTCCCAGGACAACGAGACCACCTGGCTTGACTGGATGGGCATGACCGCTAACGGCCGCAACCTTCGCGAATTTGTGCGAAAGCTGATCGCTACACGCAAGGCATTTCCCATTCTCTACCGCAGCCGCTTCCTGGTCGGCTCTCACAACGAGGAGCTCGACGTGAACGACGTGACCTGGCTGTCTCCAACCGGCGAGGAGATGATGACGGACCAATGGGAGGACGGCAACGCCAAGTGCTTGGGGATGCTGCTTGACGGACGCGCCCAGGAGACCGGAATCAAACGCCGTGGCTCGGATGCGACCCTGCTACTGGTCTATAACGCGCACCATGACGTCGTAAACTTCATCTTGCCGGCCGTCGCCGACGGGCTCAGTTGGCTAGGCCTGATCGACACCAACCAGCCGGACGCGCGCATGGTCGAGTTCGAGTTCGGGCACGCTTACGCGGTGACCGGGCGATCCTTGTTGGTGTTTGGGCTTGCCAACGATAACCTCGCAACGCGCCGCCTGCGGCACGGTCTCGGCGCGCTGTTAGACATCGCTGACACGCCTCTATCTCGCTAGATTCATGAGCCTCGACACCGCCGCTCAGCGGTCCACCTCGCCGAACACGATGTCCAGCGATCCGAGGTCGCCGAGACGTCGGCGAGCAAGTGGCCCTTGCACAGGAAGTCCATCGCGCAGATGGGCAAATCCCGGCGACCGGATCTTGCACTTGTAGGCTTTGTTAGTCCCGTCCGAGACGAGGAACACGCCGAACTCACCTTTGAGTGCTTCGACTGCGACGTAGATCTCGCCGGCAGGAAGATGAAAACCTTATGCCCGAGAATCCCCATGCCGATGCCTGCACGAGCGCCACTCTGTCGATACCCACGTTGCCCGCCTTGAAGATCCGGTTGAGCGAGAGCAACGAGTCCAGGTCGTCGACGACACGCAGGAATGGATCGCACCAGGCCTCGCTGTCATCGATCAGCTTGGGCGGAAGGTCCTGATGCACGCCGCCTGGACGGAATCGTTTGTATGCATCCGGCTCCCGGAGGCACGCTCCTAGAACAGCATGAGTCTTTTGCGCCTAAGTGCCTGAGATTGCTGGCGCTCCCTAGGGCACTTTAAGTTCCGAGGCAAATCAAACACTTAGGGAAGGTGGGACAGAAAGCGTTTCTACAGTTTCTCGACACTCGAGGGAAGCTCATCGCTCCTTTGCGAGCTTCTTTCGATATTCAAGCGCAGGAAGCCCACCCCAGCCCCAGTTGTCCGTATCGACTTCGTCAATGATCACGAATGTTGACTCAAGCGGCTTCTTCAGCACATCGAACAGCAGCTCGCTCGCGCCCTTGATCAGCGCGGCCTTTTCGGTCGCGGAGACGGACTGGACGCCAGTCGTAGTGCCCTCACGCGTAACCTGTATCGTCACAATCGGCATGGTCATATCCTTTCCCTAGAGCAATTTGACGTCGCGATAGGTGCGCGTTAGTGGCCAGCGCTTTGCCCGCCATCGACGTGCAGGATCTCGCCAGTGACGAAGGCTGCGTTCTCCAGATAGAGCACCGCATCGACCACGTCGCTCGCCTCTCCCATTCTCCCGACTGGATGTAGTTTTGAGAGAAACGCGTGCGTTTCCACTGGGTGCATCGGAGTCTTAATGATGCCCGGCGAAACGGCATTGACCCGGATGCCTCGCGACGCGTACTCGATGGCAAGCGACCTGGTTGCGGCATTCAGTCCGCCTTTAGTCATCGCCGCGAGCGCTGACGGAACGCTGCTGTTGGGATGATCGACCAGACTGGTCGTGATCTGCACAACATGTCCCGAGCCCCGCTTCAGCATCTCGGAAGCGACGCGCTTCGTGAGGCGGAAGAACCCGCCCAGGTTGATCGCAACAATCGAGGCGTAGTCATTTTCGCTGTAGTCGACGAACGGCTTGGCGATGAAGATCCCCGCGTTGTTGACCAGAGTGTCAATGTGACCGAAGCGATCAAGACCCTGGCGGACGATGCGCTCCGCCGTCTCGGGGGCGGCGATGTCGCCGGCGACGTTTAGAACCTCCGGATCCGACGACGGCTTGATCGAGCGCGAGTTGGCGATAATGCGGTAGTTGCGATCGCGAAATCCCTTGACGAGATCCGCGCCGATGCCTTGCGTCGCACCGGTGACGATAGCGACCTTCTGTTCAGTGCTCATAGTTAGCTCCGTTAGGTTGCGTCAAGTTGGTCTGGTATTGTCTGTGTTCATCCTCGATCAGTACGGCGGCGCCTTGCGTTGCCGCTGCGCCTTGCCGGCTTCGACCCACCACATCAGATCGTTGGCGAAGCGCGGGAACGCCTGCTCCAGCGCGGCGCCGGCTTCGCCCGTGGCTTCACCTTCAGCCGACAGTGCCTGCCCGATTGGACCGACAGCAACCGTGCTTGAGATCACCACCATCCCCATCTCGGAGAGGGTGCCGTGCCACGCAGTTCCGGCGCGTGCGCCTGACAAACGGCCGGCCGAGTAGCTGACGATGGCGGCCGGCCGCCAGAACCATTCCTCCAGGAAATGGTCGGTCAGGTTCTTCAGTCCAGGCTGAACGCCCCAATTGTATTCGCCGGTGACGAAGACAAACCCGTCAGCGGCGCGAATCTTTTGCGCCAGTTGCTCGAGAGCCGCCGGGGCTTCGCCCTTCGGATACTCTTTGTACATACGGTCGAGCATCGGTAGGTTGATCGTCTTGGCGTCGATCAGCTCGACATCGTCGCCGCGGCGCCGCAACCGCTCGACGACGAATTCGGCCAAGCGAATACCCATTCGGTCCGATCTATAGGAGCCATAGAAAACGAGAATTCGATTATTCATCGCATTCACCCAGCGGCCGAAATTGAGAGAGCGTGCGGTTCGCCGGCCGCCGGCGAACCGCAGCTAATGATGGAGACGCCGTCGCAGTTATTGCGGCAGGGGCTTGCCGGCCTGCTCGTTGACGATGTACTCGGCGTACCAGTCGGGCCAGTTGACATCGTGCTCACCGGTTCGCTTCTCGTGTTCGCCATGCGCTGCCGCAGCGCGGCGGAGCGCAGCCGCAACATCGGACATCGAGGCGAAGGTCGTGTCGCCTTCCACGCGTCCGGGAAGGCGCGTCGTCACCTCCTGCAGCAGCCAGCCGTTACCGTCCGGATCATTGAATGAGGCCAGGGTAAAATAGCTGCGGCGTTCGGGATCCGGGCCGCTGACCCGGACGCTTCCGAATAGGTGCGGCTCGTCGGCGCCGCGGTAAACGTCACCGCCGCCGTGAAACGTTTCACTGACCTTCACACCGCGCCTGAGTAATTCCTCGCGTGCCGCTTCGATATCGGACACGATCAAGTAAAGTCCCTTTGCGGAGCCGGGCGCCGCGCCGGTGACCTCCGTGCCGAAGATGACGGAAGCTGCGGAACCGGGTGGCGTGAATTGGACGATGCGGAAGCCGTTCTCGAAGGCGAAATCGGCGTCTAGGCGCCAGCCAAGGCCTGCGTAGAACTGCTTGGAGCGCTCCACATCGGAAACAGGGATGACGATTAGCTCGAGCTTCATGTCCGCCGCACGGACCTTGGCGGGATTGACAGTGACAGTCATGGTTCTCTCCTTGATGTTGCAGTGGCAGATTCCACGCACGCTATCGGGCCCCAGCGCGCATGTGAGTTGAGCTGGCCGCTTCTGACTCGAAGACGACCGCGGGACCGAATTGCACGAGAATGAGAAGAAGGCTCGCACCCAGCACTATAAAGGCGAGCAGCTTGCGCACCTTCATCATCCCGTGTGCAGCGGTGCCGAAGAATCCCGGCGGCCATGCCTGATCTCGGTTGACATCTTCTTGCTCCCGCTCGTTGTTGGCAGACACGCTGCTCTCCTGTTCGGTCGCATACTGCACCCCGACCCAGCGTGTTGGCTCGTTAACCGTTGTTAGACGTTGTCAGCAGGAATTCGCCCCGTCAGAGGCCGGCGTCAGAGCGCGGTGACAACGAGAACGTCGGGGGCGTCTCGGACTGCACAGAGACCACCGCTTAACCAACTGGACTCACGAGTCTTTGCTGCCCGTCAGGACTGCCCAACAGCGTTTAACATCACCTAACGGGCCATTTGCCGCCATTTGCGCCAGTGTTTGCGGGCAACCAAGGAGTGCACCATGACCCGTCTGGAAAGAACGCTTACCGCACAACGCATCCGCCTCGAGCGTCGCCTGCCCTCTTACTGGCGGGTCACGTTCGACCATCCGCCGCTGAACATCTTCGGCCCGGAAAGCATCCCACAGCTGAATGCGATCATCGCGGCTCTGGAAACCGATGAGCAGGTGAAGGTCGTTGTGTTCGACAGCGCCGTCGAGGGGTTCTTCCTGACCCATTACGACTTCCTCGCGCCCCTCGAGGACTCGACGAGCATTCCGCCCGGACCGACCGGCCTGCAAGCTCTTCCGGATATGCTGGTGCGGCTCAACCGCGCGCCGGTGGTCTCGATCGCCTCGATCCGTGGGCGGGCCACCGGCGTCGGCAGCGAGCTCGCGCTGGCGAGCGACATGCGTTTCGCGAGCCGCGAATAGACCATTCTTTCCCAATGGGAGGTCGGTGCCGGCCTCGTGCCCGGTGGCGGGCCGATGGCGCGATTGCCTCGCCTGGTCGGGCGCGGACGCGCGCTGGAGATCCTGCTCAGCGCGGATGACGTTAGCGGCGACCTCGCCGAGCGTTACGGATATGTCAACCGCTCGCTTCCTGACGCCGAACTCGACAGCTTCGTCGATGCCCTGGCGATGCGGATCGCCTCGTTCGACAAGGATGCGATTGCCGAGACGAAGCGCCTTGTCGACAAGGCAAGCTTGCCTGCTGACGCGGACATCGCACCAGAGTGGGACGCCTTTATTGCCTCGCTCGGACGGCCTGCCACCCAGGCCAGGATCAAGGCGCTGATCGCGCGCGGCTTCCATCGCCCCGGCGATGTCGAGAACCGCCTCGGGCACTACGTCGGCCAGCTCGGCAGCTGAAACGCTACGGCTCGATGAAGAAGCGGGCGCGCCATGTGCGCGCTCATCTGGCAACTCAAATGGAGATCACCTATGGCCATCACCATTCAAGTCAATGGATCAGCACGCAGCGCCGATGTGGATGGCGAGACACCCTTGCTCTGGGTACTGCGAGATGTCCTCGGCATGACCGGCACGAAATTCGGCTGCGGCGCGGCGCTTTGCGGTGCCTGCACCGTTCACATTGACGGGGTCGCCACGCGGTCCTGCATCACGCCGGTCGACAGCATCGGCAACTCGCAGGTCACGACGATCGAAGCTGTCGGCAAGATTGATGCCGGCGCAAAGATTCAAAAGGCGTGGCTCGAGCATGAGGTCGTGCAATGCGGCTACTGCCAGTCGGGACAGATCATGTCCGCTACTGCGCTCCTGACGAGCAATCCACATCCGACCGATACCGACATCGATGACGCCATGAGCGGCAATATCTGCCGTTGCGGCACCTACGTCCGCATCCGCGAGGCCATCAAGCTCGCCGCGCAATCGACAGCAAAGGGAGGTTGAACCATGACCCCCGATCGTACCGGTAAGACCCACACCGTGTTCTCGCGCCGGGGCTTCCTGGCCACGGCCGGAGCAGCGGGCGGCGGCTTGATGCTGAGCCTGAGCCTGCCTTTCGGCAGAAGCGACGCTGCCGCCAGCGACTTCGCTCCGAACGCGTTCATTCGCATTCAGCGTGACGGCCAGGTCGTTCTGACGATGCCCTATGTGGAGATGGGTCAAGGCACCTACACCTCTATTCCCATGCTGATTGCCGAAGAGCTCGAGGTGAACCTCAAGCAGGTGCGCCTGGAGCACGCACCACCCAACGAAAAGCTCTACGCCAATCCGTTGCTCGGTGTGCAGGCAACCGGTAATTCGAATGCAATACGCGGTGCATGGAAGCCGTTGCGCGAAGCGGGAGCCACCGCAAGGACCATGCTCATCGCCGCGGCAGCCGGCCGCTGGGGTGTCGATCCGAAGTCCTGCAGCGCGCAAGACGGTGAGGTGATTCACTCCCCGACAAAGCGCCACCTGAAATATGGCGAGATCGCAGCTGACGCAGCGAAGGTCCCCGTGCCGACCAGTGTCATGCTCAAGACGTCCGAAGCATTCAAGCTGATCGGCACTCCGGCCAAGCGTCTCGACGCAGCGGGAAAGGTCAACGGAACGGGCGTCTACGGCATCGACGCAAGACCGGACGGGGTCAAGTTTGCGACGCTGGCGCAATCGCCGACGTTCGGCGGCCGACTGAAGACTGTGGACGATGCGGCAGCCATGGCAGCCAAGGGCGTGCGCCAAATCGTGAGGCTCGACGACGCGGTTGCGGTCATAGCCGACCACATGGGAGCCGCCAAGAAAGGGCTGGAGGCGCTCAAGATTGAATGGGACGATGGTCCCCACGCCGGGCTCACGACTGAAGCGGTTGCGCGCGAGCTTGAGCAGGCGACGCTTGGTGCAGGCGCGGTCGCGCAGAATATCGGCGACTCGGAGGCCGCCCTGGCGGGCGCCGCGACCAGGATCGAGGCGAAGTACCAACTCCCGTTTCTGGCTCATGCCACGATGGAGCCGATGAATTGCACGGTTCATGTCAGCAAGGATGGATGTGAAATCTGGGTTGGTAGCCAGGCGGTCGCGCGTGTGCAAGCCGCCGCGGCGAAGACTGCCGGCCTGCCGCTCGAAAAAGTCATCGTTCACAATCATCTGATCGGTGGTGGCTTCGGCCGCCGGCTGGAGGCCGATGGCGTGATTCGTGCCGTTCAGATCGCGCAACAGGTGGATGGGCCTGTGAAGGTGGTTTGGACGCGCGAGGAAGACATCCAGCACGACATGTATCGGCCCTACTGGTTCGACCGGATCACCGCCGGGCTCGATCATCAAGGTAGGCCGGTAGCTTGGCGCCACCGCTTCGCAGGCTCCTCTGTGATTGCGCGCTGGTTACCTCCTGCCTTCCGGAATGGCCTCGATCCCGACTCGACTGAAGGCGCGATCGATCTCGTCTATGGGGTACCGAGCCTTCACGTCGAGTATGTCAGGGTAGAGCCGCCTGGCATTCCGACCGCGTTCTGGCGCAGTGTCGGTCCGTCGCATACGGTGTTCGTGGTCGAAAGCTTCATGGACGAGCTAGCAGCGGCGGCAAAACAGGATCCGGTCGCCTACCGCAAGGCTCTCCTAGACAAGTCTCCGCGCGCCAGGGCGGTGCTCGATCTCGCTGCCGAAAAGGCGGGCTGGGGACGGCCCTTACCTAAGGGAATGGGCCGCGGCGTCTCGGTGCAATCCGCCTTCGGTACCTACCTGGCGCAAGTTGCCGAAGTCGAGGTCTCGAAGGATGGAGCTGTGCGCGTACGGCGAGTCGTATGTGCCGTTGATTGCGGCACCGTCATCAACCCCGACACCATCGAGGCTCAGATCCAAGGCGGAATCGTCTTTGGCGCCACAGCCACGCTCTACGGCGAGGTCACGCTGAAGAACGGACGTGTCGAACAGACGAACTTCGACACTTATCAGATGCTGCGCATGAACGAAGCCCCAGCGGTCGAAGTTCATATCGTCAACAGCTCGGAGCCACCAGGAGGCGTGGGCGAGGCCGGCACCTCAGCGATCGTGCCGGCGATCAGCAATGCCATCTTCGCAGCAACCGGCAAGCGTCTGCGGAAAATGCCCGTTGATCGCGGTTTGCTGAAGCAACCAGGTTGAGGTGTGTTTCGGCATGGAATAAGGACCCCGTTTTCGGGGTGATCGGCATCCAATCGGGACCCCGGGATAAGGGTCCACAGTGGCTTCCATCGAGTCATGGA
>NZ_JADPJR010000073.1:0-97932 GCF_023073535.1 Bradyrhizobium sp. 179
TTCCGAGATCGCCTGGCCGCCGGTCAGGATCGCGATGTCCTGCAGCATGGCCTTGCGGCGATCGCCGAAGCCCGGAGCCTTGACGGCCGCGACCTTCAGACCACCGCGCAGGCGGTTCACGACCAGGGTCGCGAGGGCTTCACCTTCCACGTCCTCGGCGACGATGATCAGCGGCTTGCCGGTCTGCACCACGGCCTCGAGCAGCGGCAGCAGCTCGTTCAGCGAGGAGAGCTTCTTCTCGTTGATGAGGATATAGGCGTCGTCCATCTCAACGCGCATCTTGTCCGCGTTGGTGACGAAGTAGGGCGAGATGTAGCCGCGGTCGAACTGCATGCCCTCGACCACGTCGAGCTCGGTCTCGAGCGACTTGGCTTCCTCGACGGTGATCACGCCCTCGTTGCCGACCTTCTTCATGGCGTCGGAGAGGAACTTGCCGATCTCGGCGTCGCCGTTGGCGGAAATGGTGCCGACCTGGGCGATTTCGTCGTTCGAGGTAACCTTCTTGGAGTTCTTGACGAGGTCGGCGACCACGGCTTCCACGGCCAGGTCGATACCACGTTTCAGGTCCATCGGGTTCATGCCGGCGGCAACCGACTTGGCGCCTTCACGAACGATCGCAGCGGCAAGCACCGTTGCGGTGGTGGTGCCGTCGCCGGCCGCATCGGCGGACTTGGAGGCGACTTCGCGCACCATCTGCGCACCCATGTTCTCGAACTTGTCGTCGAGCTCGATCTCCTTGGCGACGGTGACGCCGTCCTTGGTGATGCGGGGAGCGCCGAACGACTTGTCGAGCACGACGTTGCGGCCCTTGGGGCCGAGCGTGACCTTTACCGCGTTGTTGAGAATTTCGACGCCGCGCAACATGCGGTCGCGGGCGTCTACGCCGAACTTGACTTCTTTGGCTGACATGTGGGTTTTCCTGAATGTTTTACTTGGTCTCACCCTTGGCGACGCCCAGCAGGCGCTCCTCAGGATGAGCGGTGCGAGCGATGGTTTAGGCGGCCTTCTTCTTGGCGGACGCGTCCGTGAGAACGCCCAGGATGTCGCTCTCCTTCATGATCAACAGCTCTTGGCCGTCGATCTTGACCTCGGTGCCTGACCACTTGCCGAACAGGACGCGGTCGCCGACCAGGACGTCGATCGGGATCAGCTTGCCACTCTCGTCGCGGCCTCCGGGGCCGACGGCGATGACTTCACCTTGCGAAGGCTTTTCCTTGGCAGTGTCCGGAATGATGATGCCGCCAGCGGTCTTTTCTTCTGCGTCGATGCGCTTGACCACGACCCGGTCGTGAAGCGGACGGAATTCCATACAGATCTCCTAAGCATTTACACCCGTTGAAAATTTCACGATTGCTAGCAATCGCTGCCTGCGAGTGCCAATGCAGGCCCAGCTGAAATAGGACCGATTTTTTGGGGAACAAGTGTTTGTAGCAGGAAAATCGGCTGGGCCCGCGGGATCTCTGTGGGGCTGCCCCAAATCACCTCTTCGAGTTTGCCGCCGAGCGTCGTTCTTCTTCTGAGTGAGTCGTATGGCTCTGTCTCTCGACCTAATGTCATCTACAGTTCAATTCCTCTGCCCTAAATTCGAGATGGTAAAGGCCCACCGATCTGGTGCCGGTTCAAATGAGAATCGTCGGCTGATTTCGTTCTAAGATTGCGATGCGTTTAGAACCTAACGCGGAGGTCGGGAATTGGAGGTATCGCTCCGCTTGATCGATGATCCGATACTCAGCAACTCGAGGCCAGGCAACGCTGGCTGCGAGAGCTAGCGCAGATCGTTCGGCACCTCGTCCAGTATCAGATCACCTTTGCGCGCCGAAGTCGCTGCTGGGCGGATCGCCCGTGCTCCAGACAGCGTGCGCGCCGATGCCCCGGTTTGCGCGAAAGGGCATGCCGGCATCGCGATAGGTCTATATGCGCAAACAGCTCGCCAAACTGTCCGGCGGCCATGACCTGGCCAAGGCGTTCAACTAAATCCTGAAGCGATGGGCGAGCTGTGAAGACGCCGGTGGCGGCGTGCTGATCAATACCGGAGTCAGCGTAGTTGTGATCTCGACAGGAACAAGAGCTGCACGGAATCTCCGCCCGGTCGCCCCTGGTGCACTTGTCGAAGCCTGGTGAACAGCAGGCTGTGAGCCACCCCGTACCGGCGCGCGACGCCGCAGACCGTCTCGCCAGCCTGCAAGGTCCATCCGACATGACGAACCTTCTCGTCGCAACTCCATCGCCGCCGACCTTCGGCGCCGAACACATCGACTTGCATTCGCCACGTGACCTTAAAGCTAGACTTAAGATGCTGCCTTGTGCTTTGGGCGCGTCTTTAGCTTTGGAGCTTGATAGGATTCATGTTGGACATCGTACACATACTGTGCGCCTCGGATTTACCTGCGACACAACCGAGTCGTCCGAAAAGTCTCACACGACAAGCTATCTAAGGCGCTTGAATCGCACCTTACGTCAAAATGTGACGTATCGAAATAGGCGGCGACAGGCTTCGGTACCCGAAGCCCGTCCGAACGAGTGACATAGAGTGCAAATGTCCCAAATCCTAGGCTCATGCAAGATGAGCCCGGTCATCAGCGAC
This sequence comes from Bradyrhizobium sp. 179, assembly GCF_023073535.1. Classification (NCBI taxonomy): domain Bacteria; kingdom Pseudomonadati; phylum Pseudomonadota; class Alphaproteobacteria; order Hyphomicrobiales; family Nitrobacteraceae; genus Bradyrhizobium; species Bradyrhizobium sp. 179. The sequence goes on from NZ_JADPJR010000073.1 coordinate 2,585, forward strand.
TGTCGTGAAGCTCGCTGTGGCTGGTTCATAGAAACGCGCGTCCGACAGATGCGCTTGGCTCACCGCCGGATGGTAAGACGCCGCTCACATTGGGCACAGGCGCGGATATGACGCGGGTTGTCCCCCGGAAGAGCGGGGCTGCGGGAAAGCCGGCTGCCCGGATCTGTCAGCGGAAAGTCAAATGGTCGCGCTACTCGAGCACGATCATAAGACTAGGGCACGTTGACTGGCGGCATGGACGCGGTCAGCCGCGGCACAAAGCCATCTTGGTGTCGGCCGCGTGCCGCCAACACTATTGTAAGCGCCACAAAAACGATCAGAAGTCCACGCATTCCAAAGAATCACCCACCAATTCCATCGCAATTATGAAACGGCTGACAGCTGATGCGCTTGCTCTAAGCTCGCCGCGAAAATGCCGCCGCGTTCAATGCAGGCTGTTAGGCTTGCAAAGTCGAAAAGATAGGCCCACTCAGTCGCCAAAATCAATATTCCTTGTATTTCCGAGTAAGTCTGCGAACCGGGTGGTCACGCTTGAAAAATGCGCCGCGTGCGTATGATGTCCTTGTGGCGGTAAGACGTGGTCCGCTACGATGCCGATCTCGCGATGCCAGCCCATGCACCGGTAAATTCCGGCATAGGGAGCCGTGGCTCCTCGCTCATGATTCTGGTCAAATGGCTCGCTGTTAGACTCGCGCAGATAACGCCCGTTCTTATAGACCGCGATTCGTCATCTCTCGATCGGCTAGCTTAACTTTGCCTAGATCGTTGCCTTCGTCCACCGATAGAGCGGATAACTTTGACGCCGTTTTCCTCTGCCGCGGCGACATACTCCGCAAAGGCGTCGAACTGACATTTCGGTGCCGCACCATGCGCCGTGAGTATATCGAATAGAGGCCTCAGTGCCGGATCGCGAAAATTTCGACGTATTGATTCCGCTACCGCAGTATCGCGGACATCAAACCTAACTTGATATTGCCACTGCGAGGTCACGAGGCCCTACCGCTTCGCCATGCACTGGCTCATTCTATGCCAGTTCGCTCTGGTTACAAAACGAGACATCGCCAACTTCTGCCACCACAAAGCCCACCAGACTTTATGTGGCAAACTTTAGAATTCACCTGATTAGTATGTTCATGAGCAACTACGCGGCGGGCAACACGGTAAGTTCATCCTGCCCTACAGCCACGATCTTATCGACCGAGAACCCGTTGAATCTCGCCATTTGCGTATAGGCGCCCACATTCTGGAATTCAATCCAATCGCCTTCGTGCAAATCGCGTGGCAGTGAATACGAGAATCCAAGCCTGTCCGTGCCGTCGCAAGTTGGGCCGAAGATGATGAAGTCCTGCCACTCCTCAGTCTGGATCGGCCGTCCCCCACGCCAAGCACGGGCGGGCAGCAGAAAATATTGCCGGGCAGGTGAGAGCCCGCTGAAGATGCCCGCGCCGCAGTAGAGCGCCCCGTCTTTTCTTAAGATCACCCGGCAAAACAAAGAGATGCTATCATGAACCAGTGCTCGTCCGGGCTCACACAAGAGTTCAACACGCTTCAGTGCATCCGTTTCGCGCACAAGTTTCGTGATGTCGGAGAGCATGCTCAAGGGAGAGTTATAGGGGACGTTCAGATAATGGCCGGGAAAGCCGCCACCAATATCGAGCGCTGTGGGAGCCGGAGAAACAGCTTCTATAATGTCGACGGCCGCCCGAATGCCATGCAGATACGGATCGACAACGATCGTTTGGGAACCTGGGTGAAAGGCCAAGCCCGTGGTCCAGCGCGATTGCGCGTTGACGAGACCCAGCAGACGGCTCGCTTCGGCGGGCGAGACACCAAACTTGCCGTTTAAGTCTAAGATGGCGCACGTCCCGCTACACTTGAACCGGACGTAGATTCGTATTTCCGGATCATGCGACGGCAGCACCTCAAGGAGCTTCCGCAGCTCGGCTTCGCAATCGATCACATAGTCGCGAACCCCCAGATCTCGGAACGTCCGTTCGATATCGCGACGAGATTTCACGGGATTCATGAACCATGAACAGGCCCGGGGAACAGTCGAATGGACAAGGCGAGCTTCGGCCAGCGACGCCACGTCGAATCCGGCCACTCCGGCGCGAGAGACCGCGTGAAGAATTTTGGGCAACGGATTCGCCTTCACCGCATACAGCACGCGTCCTGAGAAATGCTCGGTGAATTCGCGCGTGACGGATGCAAGACGCCCCTCATCGAACGTATAGAAGGCATCAACTTCCGCACTTTCCAATGATCTTACCAAGCTCATATTGCACCATTCCTCGCGCGCCAGAAGGGGAGTGGCCAGCGCCGTTGTTGCCGGCTGCGAGAGCAACGACCATGCCAGCGCTCCCCACGCGTTGAACCGCCTGATTACGCTTTGAAACAGCTCGCCATGCGCCACGGTGATGTCTTCTTTCGTACACGGCTGTGAAAAGCCAGACAAAGATCGAGGGGCCGCGCTGGGTCCCCGCAAACTTCAACGGGTTACCTCGCTCAGCGTCGATCCTCCGCAGCTTCTCGTCAACATCAACAGGCAAGCCTCCTCGTTTTCTCTAATTGCGCGCCACAGGACCTTTGGAGCGAATATCCTTGGCGCGGATCAACGCGACATTGCCGCACGCTTCAGTAATGGCCGATTCAAAGGCAAAGAGCGTTTCGACGGTTTCTCCTGGACGAGAGGTGCCAGTGGCGTGCCCTTGCTTGGCGAGGCATTGGCTGCACTCGAATGCGAAGTCGACGAGATCATCGAACGGTATTCGCACGGGATCGTCGTCGGACGCCTCGTCGACGTCGGACTGTCCCAGCGGCTGTCTGGCCTCGCATATTAAAACTCCGAGTATGTCGAGATCGGCTCTCGCCCGATTTCAACCTGATCGCTGCCGCAGGCTCTCCTGTTTGCTCCATGGCGGACCAGCAGGATTTAGATGGTGAAGCGCGCTAAAGCCATCCATTCAGGCGCAGAGTTGATCTGAGAAGCTGAGCCCGCCTTCTGCGAGCGTGCTTGTTTATCTTTCGATAGAGCGCCCGCAGATTGCGGCCTGTGCGGAGGAGCCCGCGCCACCGCGAGTGTACTTAGAGCTATGGCCGCGATCGTATCGTGCGTTTTTTCATTGCCTGTGCAGCGTTAATGCGCCGAGTGCCTGTTGGCGCGGTTAAACATCGATTTGTTGAACGAGATGGACGCTGAAGCGGCATGATCTTTCCCGATATCTTTGTGCGCATGCCAATTACTTTCACATGGACGCTCTTGACCGTCATCTATTATCTCGGCAACGAGAGCTATTATAGATCGAGAGAAAGAATGATGAATGTGATTGATCAAGCGAACGGTTCGGAGTTGCCGCCCGTCTTGCAGAAGTCATCAAGACGCCTTCCGTGGGTTTTTGGATTTATCGCCGTCTTCATCGGGCTATGCGTTGGGGGTGCATTTTACTGGCCCCATATCGACCGAATGATCAAGGCGTTAACGGCACGTGAAGTCGTCCCAATGCCGGCGTTGTCACCTGAAGACAAGGCAGCGCTTTCGGAGATCCGGTCGGGGCAACAGGAGGTGAGCGAGGAGATTTCAGCGCTTAACCGCAACATCGATGCGCAGCAAGCCGATTTGAAACGGATGTTAGATCAAATCGCAGCCCTGACCTCAAGAATTGAGTCTCTGCAGAACATTGCTGCGCCTCTTCCTGCAGATATTCGTCCGCCGGCAGCCCAGGCCGCATCAAAGCCGACTACAAGAGCCACTCGCCCGCCTAAACCAGAAGGGCCGGTTTCCGTCGGGGGCGCGCCGCTGGTTCCGGAGCCGGAGACGGACCGCCGATGATCTAATCATGAAGCCTCGAGCCTGCCAGACATGGCCTCACTGAGAGGATGCAAGTCGAACTAGGAGCGAAGATCGCGGTGCTCACGTTCGGTCCTCCCAGGCGCATTCGGTGAGGAGGACGAGAATGCGGCTCGACCGGTCGAGTCCGAGATCGCTTGTATGGCTCGGGTCTGCGAGCGCAGCCATAGCACCCGCCAGGCCCGCTGCACCGGACGGCGTGGTGGCGAGGCCATCATGGGCGGAGAGTACGCGAACAGCATCCACCAATTCCGCCTCGGGCACGGTGATGGCCCGAGCGCCGTGACGCCTGAGCACCGCAACGGCGGGCGCACTCGCCTGGCCGCAGGAGAGCATCTCCGCGGATGTTCGGAGATCGCCCATCACCCGAATCGGGTGACCGGCCGCGAGCGCGGGCGCAAGACACGCGGCGGTTTCCGGCTCGACCGTCACGATGCATCCCGGAGGTGCCAGCCAGCCCGAGAGGCCCTCGGCGATGGCAGCGGCGAGTCCGCCGACACCAGCTTGTATAAAGACGTGTGTCGGACGCCCATGGCCGGCGAAGTCTACTTGATCGCGGATTTCCGCCGCCGTAACGCCGTATCCCGCCATGACGTCGCAAACGATGGGATCGTTCGGATCGTCGGTCGTGTCGGCGACAAGAATGCCGGCGCCCTGGCAGGCCGCGGCTGCGGCCGCATCAACTGCATTGTCGTAGGTGCCCGGCACCCAGACGATCTCGGCACCCTGATTCTCGATGCGGCGCGCGCGCGCGTTCGGCACGCCCTCGTGCAGGAACACGCGGGCGGGCGCCCCGGCAAAGCGCGCGGCGGCAGCTACCGCGAGCCCGTGATTACCGTCACTGGCGCAGACCAGGGTCGGCTGCCCCTTAGGTCGGGCCGCGAGAAGGTCGGCCAACTGCATGCGCGAGGCCCGGGCGAGCGCGCGCAACCCGGCATAGGTGCCACCAAGCGACTTGAAGCTGCCGAGCATGCGGCGGCCCTCGTCTTTCGCTAGCACCTGCGCCACTCCGAGCCGCTCCGCAAGCGTCGGAAGGTTCAGGAGTGGCGTCGGCGCGTATGCGGGATCGAGGCGGCCAAGCTCGGCTGCGATCGCATTGACTGGTGAAGAGGTGCTGTTCATGCGTTGATCTTGCCCGCTACAGGTGACGGCTGCTGCCGGAGCGTTGCACAGCAACTCTTTCCGCCGATCATAACCAGCTGTACCTGCGAGCACCATCCTCGAGGACTTCGATCGCGCGCTTCTCCCAGGGGCCTTTTCGCGCTCGCGTCCGCCTACGCAAGTTTAAATTGCGGTTGGAGCGATCCCAGCGAAGCTCGACTAAAGGATTGCGGCGATGGCCCTCGCGGGTCCATCTCTGCGACGGAGCCCATCTACACCGACGCGAGCGCCATTGTGTGGGATGCTGCGGATCTTCGCGGATATCACGTCGCAAAACCAGCCGACGTTTCGAGCGAACAGTACTTAGGCTCTTGGGTAGTATTCGCCTGCGTGATCAAGGCGACCGTTTCCGTCACCAAAGTCTGGCCCTCCCTGCATGTGCACTCCGGTATTCGGCAAATGTGTGTTGTGTTCGATTCCGCGGTCGTGTTTCAATGCACGCTCATGTGTCGCGAAAACGACATTCCCGAAGCGAGGCAGTGGCGCTTTACAGATCGAAGGAAGTTCTGTCATATTTTATATGCGTTAAGTTTGGCCTCGGCGTGGGTGGCCGCTACTGGGTCACGCGGACGCTATGACATAGTGAACGAGTCTCCCATCACGTCAGCGAAAAGCGTATCGCCAACCGCGCTACTGTGACGCCAGAAAGCCCGGCCTTCCAGTTCAAATTAATCAATTCGCGCCTCGCGGGCTCCCCCGTGCGACTACCACCTTTCACATCCGTAACAGCCATGGCAGGATTTCTGCACTGTCAGCACGGCGAGACGAGTTAGGATCGTTGGATTGCTCTCGCCCCGCGCGGCCAGAGTTAGAACCTTCTCGGCGAGGCAAACCTTCAATGAAGACGTCCGCTTTGCTTCAGGCACCATCCGGACAGCATCCTCCAGAGCACCTTTCAGCACAGCATGCAGCTTGGTTTGAGGGGGTGGATATGACATGGCGCAAAATCCTGAAAACTTAGAATCAAACGATGAGGGCCCAGCATGTCCCAGCCTCCTGATGGTCCATCAAGACGGTAACGATGTTTAGTTTTGAGGTGGCGGTCAGTGGCTCAGCTGTGCCAAAACGAATACAATGACTAGGACCCGTTGAATGTGACAGTGGAGCTTCACCGACAGCTAAATTTTTGTTCTGGTCATTGCTGCGATCTCGACACTAACGCGACCGGAAAGTCGTGCGGCTTCGGCATTGCCGAAGGCATTCTGACGTGGTGACGTCCAGATCAAGCTGAAATGACGCTTGTGCTACGCGGCTTCGTCTTCGAGCCGGACGTGCAGTTGGTGTGTCCCGCGATTGAAGAGGAGTTCGGATCAGCCGAGGCCCGAACGGTCTCTACAGGCAAGCATTGATGGGGCAAGCCACGTCTCTGCATACTATACTCTGGGCTAAGCCGCGGCGATATGTGCCGGCGAGGGGGCGTTGAGGGTGCGCTAGACACTGCCCCGCGGCGACATAGTGCGTCGGTTCGCGAGGACGTTGCCGATAAAGCGGCTGCCGCAGATCACAAGATCTAGGCATTGACCCCGCTGAGGCCCAGGGCCGCGTTCCAACTTCTTAAGAGCATAAGGTGTCGCCCCTTTGGCCTAGTTATTCGTTAGCGCCCGCTCGAAAGCGGATCACCGCCTCTCGTATGTTGAGTATAGCCGCTGCGCTCTGTTCGCTCACTGAGGCGTCAGGACAGGGCTTGCGGACGGCAGCACGGGCGTGGAGTGCGAACCGGAGTCGCGCCGGCCCTCGCCCTGCTTGAAATTCATCCAAGTGGGCGATGAGCCATTCCAACGTTTGTCCACGTGTCTGTTCGGAGGCGCCTTCGCTTTGCGCAGTTGGAATTCAGGCGTGCTCGCCAGCGAAGCGAAAACTGCACATATCGGGCCGAAAAGCCAGCTCGGGCACGTGGCTCCGTTGAAGAAGATCTGTCGCGTCAAAAAGCAAGTCGAAGATTGATTGTCTTTCCAACATCGCGCGTAGGCACCAGATGTACCGAGGGAGGTCGCGCCGGAGCAAGTCGCTTCGCGTTTCACTGTGGAGAGAGACATCCGCAAAGCTTGCCGGCATTCCGGTCGGACTTCCGACCGACATGCCCAAGACCTCGTTCGTGGCGCTCGCGGCCCTGTCGAAGTCGGCGACGGCGCGGCGGGTGCGGCTGAATGCGACCGCTGTCGTGCTGCCCGGCCGCCCGACGGCCAAGCGCACGCCATGACGCGCTTCACGATGGTCCGCTCAACGCGTCGAGGGCGATCTCGAAGTTGGCCTCGATGTCGAGAGTGGGCGGGTCATGCGCGCGGAGGTGACGGCGCCGCTGTGTCGCGGCTTCGAGCAGATCCTGGAGGCGCGTCCGCCCATCGAAGCGCGGGCGCTGGCGCCGCGGATCTGCGGCATCTGCTCGGTCTCGCAGTCGGTCGCCGCGGCTGTCGCTCTTCGCGATGCGATGGCGGCCGAGGTCGCGCCGAACGGGATTCTCGCCACCAATCTCGCGCAGCGACGCGCGGCCTGCGGCACGTGATGTCTTGCCGGCGCGGGCGCGGCTGCTCGAACCTATGGGTATCTTCGCCGGGAAATGGCCGCATAGTCTGGCCTTCCAGCCGGCCGATGTCGGCGGCCCGCTGGAGCAGGCGCTGATCGGCACTGATGTCGGCGGCGCCGGCGCACGCTCGGTCGCCATCCAGCACGTCGTGCGCTCGTTCGATCCCTGGATGGCGTACACCGCGCATTGAGTGGTCTCTCGCGCGGGGACGGAAACTTCGTTGTCGCCTGAAATCGAATTGTTTCCGTTTTCTCGGTCGGGGCATGCGCGCGCACCGCAATTCGAGCAATTCAAATCTGCAACAATTTGGTATCACTCTACTTTCCTTACGCTCCCGGTGCTTGGCCTGCTTCTTGCTGTCCTTGGCGTCATAGAAAGTCAAAGCCGAGGCGGGACGATTCATGGGCGCGGCGACGGAAACGTTTTACAGCGTGATCAGGCGACAAGGTATCACGCGTCGGAGCTTTCACAAATTTTGCAGCCTGACTGCGACGAGTCTCGGCCTCGGGCCCCTGGGGGCGAGCCGCATCGCGAACGCGCTCGAGACCAAGCCGCGCGTGCCGGTGATCTGGATGCACGGGCTCGAATGCACCTGCTGTTCCGAGAGCTTCATTCGTTCCGCGCACCCGCTGGTGAAGGATGCCGTGCTCTCGATGATCTCGCTCGACTATGACGGCACCATCATGGCGGCCGCAGGCCACCAGGCGGAGGCGATCCTCGAAGAGACCCGCGCCAAGCACAAAGGGCAATACATTCTCGCGGTGGAAGGCAATCCGCCGCTGAACGAAGGCGGCATGTTCTGCATCGACGGCGGCAAGCCGTTCGTCGAGAAGCTGAAGATGGTGGCGGAGGATGCGATGGCGATCATCGCCTGGGGCGCTTGCGCCTCGTGGGGCTGCGTGCAGGCGGCCAAGCCCAATCCGACGCAGGCGACGCCCATCGACAAGGTCATCGCCAACAAGCCGATCATCAAGGTGCCGGGATGCCCCCCGATCGCTGAAGTGATGACCGGCGCCATCACCTTCATCACCACTTTCGGCAAATTGCCCGAGCTCGATCGTCAGGGCCGGCCGAAGATGTTTTACTCGCAGCGTATCCACGACAAGTGCTACCGGCGGTCGCATTTCGACGCCGGCCAATTCGTCGAGGAGTGGGACGACGAGGCGGCGCGCAAGGGCTATTGTCTCTACAAGATGGGCTGCAAGGGCCCGACCACCTACAACGCCTGCTCGACCGTGCGCTGGAATGGCGGCGTCTCCTTCCCGATCCAGTCGGGCCATGGCTGCATCGGCTGCTCGGAAGACGGATTCTGGGACAAGGGTTCGTTCTACGACCGTCTCACCAACATCAAGCAGTTCGGCATCGAGAAGAACGCCGACCAGATCGGCATGGTGGCGGCCGGAGCCGTCGGTGCGGCAGTCGCCGCGCATGCAGCGGTGACCGCGGTGAAGCGGCTCGCCGGCAAGCGCGAAGACGCGCACCACACCAGCTAAGCGCCAAAGAGATCCAACAGTAGCAAAATCATGGGTATCCAGACTCCCAACGGCTTCAATCGCGACAATTCCGGCAAGCGCATCGTCGTCGATCCGGTGACCCGTATCGAAGGTCACATGCGCGTCGAGGTCAATGTCGACGCCGATAACGTCATCCGAAACGCAGTCTCCAGCGGCACGATGTGGCGTGGGATCGAGGTGATCCTGAAGGATCGCGATCCCCGCGACGCCTGGGCGTTCACGGAACGGATCTGCGGCGTCTGCACCGGCACGCACGCGCTGACGTCGGTGCGCGCGGTCGAGAACGCGCTCGGGATCACCATTCCGGAGAACGCCAATTCGATCCGCAATCTGATGCAGCTTGCCTTGCAGGTGCACGACCACGTCGTTCACTTCTATCACCTGCACGCGCTGGATTGGGTCGATTTGGTCTGCGCGCTTTCGGCCGACCCGCGGGCAACCTCGACGCTCGCGCAGTCGATCTCGAGCTGGCCGTTGTCGTCGCCAGGTTACTTCAAGGACCTGCAAACCCGTCTCAAGAAGTTCTTCGAGTCGGGGCAGTTGGGGCCCTTCAAGAACGGCTATTGGGGCAGCAAGGCCTACAAGCTGCCGCCTGAGGCCAATCTGATGGCGGTCGCGCACTATCTGGAGGCGCTCGATTTCCAGAAGGAGATCGTCAAGATCCAAACCATCTTCGGCGGCAAGAATCCGCATCCGAACTGGCTCGTGGGCGGCGTGCCCTCTCCGATCAACGTCGACGGCACGGGCGCGGTCGGTGCCATCAACATCGAGCGCCTGAACCTGATCTCGTCGATCATCGATCGCCTGATCGAGTTCAACGAGCAGGTCTACCTGCCCGACGTGGCGGCGATCGGTTCGTTCTACAAGGACTGGCTCTACGGCGGCGGTCTTTCCGGCAAGAGCGTACTCTCTTATGGCGACGTGCCGGAACACGCCAACGACTACTCCTCCAAGAGCCTGAAGCTGCCGCGGGGCGCCATCATAAACGGCAATCTCTCGGAGGTGCTTCCCGTCGATCATGCCAACCCCGATGAGATCCAGGAGTTCGTGGTTCACTCCTGGTACAAATATCCCGACGAAACCAAGGGACTGCATCCCTGGGACGGCGTAACCGAGCCGAACTACGTGCTGGGGCCCAATGCGAAAGGCACCAAGACCGCGATCGAGCAGCTCGATGAGGGCGGAAAATATTCATGGATCAAGGCGCCGCGCTGGCGGGGTCACGCCATGGAGGTCGGCCCGCTGGCGCGTTGGGTGGTGGGCTATGCGCAGAACAAGGCCGAGTTCAAGGATCCTGTCGACAAGTTCCTGAAGGATATGGACCTTCCGCTATCGGCGCTGTTCTCGACGCTCGGTCGGACGGCGGCGCGCGCGCTGGAGTCGGTCTGGGCCGGACGACAAATGCGTTACTTCCAGGACAAGCTCGTCGCCAACATCAAGGCCGGCGACAGCTCGACCGCGAACGTCGACAAGTGGAAGCCAGAGAGCTGGCCGAAGGAGGCCAAGGGTTTTGGCTTCACCGAGGCGCCGCGCGGCGCACTCGCGCACTGGATCAAGATCAAGGAAACCAAGATCGACAATTACCAGTGCGTGGTGCCGACCACCTGGAACGGCTCACCGCGCGATCCGCAAGGGAACATCGGTGCATTCGAGGCCTCGCTGATGAACACCCCGATGGTCAATCCCGAGCAGCCTTTGGAGATTCTGCGCACGATCCATTCCTTCGATCCGTGCCTGGCCTGCTCCACGCATGTCATGAGTCCGGACGGCCAGGAAATGGCCAGCGTCAAGGTCAGGTGAAGCAGGGGAAACGCCATGATGGATGTAGCTGCACGTCCGGCGGAAGCCGAGCCGGACCTCTCCGCGATAGCGGCCGATGCGGCCGGCGAACATGGGGTCTGCCGTCCCGCCGTCTATGTCTACGAAGCGCCGGTGCGGATCTGCCATTGGGTGAACGCGTTCTCGATCATCGTGCTGATGGCGACCGGTTATCTGATCGGAACGCCATTGCCGTCGGTCGAGGGGGAGGCCTCGGCGAACTTCGTGATGGGCTATATCCGCTTTGCCCATTTCGCGGCGGGGCAGGTGCTGGCGGTGTTCTTCCTTGCCCGCATTCTGTGGGCCTTCGTCGGAAATCACTATTCCCGGCAGATTTTCTATCTGCCGGTGCATCGCAAGCACTTCTGGAAGGAAGTGCTGCATGAAATCCGCTGGTATGCGTTCCTGGAGCGCGAGCCGAAGATGTATGTCGGCCACAACCCGCTGGCGCGGACCGCGATGTTCACGGGCTTCACGCTGTTCGTGGCGTTCATGATCGTTACCGGCTTTGCGCTCTATTCGGAAGGTGCGGGTATCGACAGTTGGCAGCACAAGCTGTTCGGCTGGGTGTTCGCGATTTGGCCGAACAGCCAGGACGTTCACACCTGGCATCATCTCGGCATGTGGGCGCTGGTCGTGTTCGTGATGGTGCACATCTACGCCGCGGTCCGTGAGGACATCATGTCGCGCCAGAGCATCGTCTCCTCGATGATCTCCGGCGAGCGGCAATTCCGCGACTGAGAAACTGGAATGATACCGATGCCGACATCTTCGCAAGCAAACCGCATCCTGGTGCTCGGCATCGGCAACATCCTGTGGGCCGACGAAGGCTTTGGCGTGCGCGCGGTGGAGAAATTCCACCGCCGCTACGCCGTGCCCGACAACGTCACCATTCTCGACGGCGGCACGCAGGGGCTCTACCTCGTGAACTACCTGGAGGATGCGGATCGTTTGATCGTGTTCGACGCGATCGACTATGGGCTCGAGCCCGGGCAGTTGAAGCTCGTTCGCGACGACGAGGTGCCGCGTTTCACCGGCGCCAAGAAGATGAGCTTGCACCAGACCGGCTTCCAGGAGGTCATCAGCGCGGCCGACCTGCTTGGCCGTTGTCCGCGACATCTCGTATTGATCGGCTGCCAGCCCCGCGACCTCGAGGATTGGGGTGGCCCGCTGACACAGCCGGTGCGCGATCAGATCGCGCCGGCGCTCGAGCTTGGTTGCGAGATCCTGGCCGAATGGGGCGTCGAGGTGATGCCGCGCACCGCGCCGTTGGCAGAATCGGAGCGGCTGCTCGCCAACGACATCGATCATCAGCATTACGAGATGACGGGGCGGCCGGCCTGACCGGCTGCACCATCGGAGATCCGCCATGTGCCTCGGCTTGCCGATGACGATCGTTGAGACTGACGGGATATCGGCGCTGTGCGAGTTCCGAGGCGAGCAGCGGCGCGTTTCGATGCTGCTGCTCTCGGACCCGCCGGCCGGTGCCAGGGTGCTGGTCTTTATCGACACCGCGGTTCGGCTTCTGCATGAGGCCGAGGCGCGCCTGATCGGCGCCGCGATCGACGGTCTGTGCGCGGCGATCAATGGCGAGGATTGCGATCGCTTCTTCGCCGACCTCATTGACCGCGAGCCGCAACTGCCCGAGCATCTCCGGCTTGATTAGGGCGGCAGCCCGCTCCGCGAGAGCCCGCGTCCTCGCTGGAAGATAAATTTCTATCTGCTAGGTTCATTCATCCGATATGGAAATTAGCTTTCCGTCCTGGGATTGATGCATCTTCTGTCGTGGAAATATATGATTCAAATCAACTAGATAAATCAGGAAAGGTGATAACCGTCCTTGGCACGTACCTTGCTGATCCCTATTCCCAGCAGAATCATAAGCTTGTCAGGGGAGGTCTGATGAAATTGCAGCAGGGAAGGCAGGAACTGGCGCGGCGTGGCTTGCCGGAGGTGGATGCTGCGACGGTCGATCGTTTTCTGAATACGACCGACGAGGCCCGCGCCATCGCCGTGTTGCTGTCGGCAGGAGACCCCGCGCGTTTTCCGGAGGCGACCGACGTCGCGGTCGTGCTGCCGGAGCTGATCGAGGCATTCAAGGGGCGGTTGCGTGCCGCGATGATCGCCCGCGGTGCCGAGAGCGAACTCGGCCAGCGTTTTGGCGTACGCGTGCAGCCGACGCTGATCTTCGTCGCCAAGGGCGAGACACTCGGGCTGATCGCGAAGATCCAGGACTGGTCGATCTATGTCGACCGCATCACCAAGCTGATCGACCGTCCGCGCGGCACGCGCGCCGTTGTCATGACAACCGTCGTTCCCCAACACCGCCAAGGTGTCGAACTGTGAAAGCGGGTTTCTGGACTGCGCCCGAGGGCGCGGAGCAGCCGATCAACGTGTTTCCGATCGGCGATGAGAACCTGAACGCGGCCAGCGGCAGTCTGACCGCGGCCGGTGCCTTGGTCAAGCTTGCCAAGCTCGACAGCGCGGAACTCGCCAGGATCTGCTCGAACGCCATCGAGCTGTTGTCGAAGGTGGCCGCAGCGATCGCGAGCCAGAAGGCCGACATGCCGACGCAACTGTTCCGGCTTGGCAATCTCAACGATCTCGAGCGCAAGCTGATTGCCGACGTGATGGGCGAGGGCGAAGTGGCCGCCGTCGTTGCGCTGCCCGATGGATCATTGGCGCAGATCCAGGAATCTGTGCTGGCCGGGATCTGGCGCGTGCGGCTCGACGCCAATCACGAATATCTCGAGGTCGGGCCGATCCCGGAGATCGTGAAGCGCGCGGCTGCCGATCTCACGGCTGCGGATTTCGAGATCGGGCAGGCCCCCGAAGGTGCCATGAACGTGCTGCCGGTGCTTGCGGAAATCCGCGAGCGGGCGCTCGCATGGCGGCCGGGCATCCGCTCGCAGATCATCAATTTCACGCTGCTGCCGATGAGCCTGGTCGACATGAGTTTTCTCCAGGACACGATCAAGAACGGGCCGATCCAACTGGCTTCTCGCGGCTATGGTAGCTGCCGGGTGCTCTCCACGGGCATCCGCAATGTCTGGTCGGTGCAGTTCTTCAACGCCATGGACGCCATCATCCTCGATACGCTGGAGGTCGGCGGCGTGCCGACGGTGGCGATTGCGGCTGACGAGGATTTCGAGGACTCGGCTGAGCGGCTTCAGGAGATCATCGAGGCCTATTTCAAATGAGCGGGTTCGAGAAGCGCCAGGACGTCGCCGATGTCACGCGGCTGGAATGCGGCATCTGCTGGACGATCTATGACCCCACTGATGGCGACGGGGTGGCACAGATCGAACCCCGCACTCCGTTCGCGGCGTTGCCGGAAGACTGGCGCTGCCCGAACTGCGACTCTCCAAAATCCAAGTTCATGGCGATCGAGTCATGACGGCTGATGCGCAAATTCCTGCCAGCGCCGCCGACGCCGACGCGTGGGGCGAGCTCTTGGCAGGAAGCTATCGGGAGATCGGCGAGCGCGCGATGCGCGATCTGCCGATCTACAACGACGCGCTCGGCGTCGAAGCGGTCGGTTTCCGCTGGTTCAACGGCACGACCACCGGCATCATGGTCACGCCCTGGTTCATGAACGTGGTGATGCCGGCGAGCGCGATCGCGCGGGATACGTCGGGCCCGAGCCTGCGAATCCGCTTCCCTGCGGGCGATATCGAATTCACTCTCAGCGAGGTCGGACAAATGGGCCTGATCGCGAGCTGCTCGCTGTTCTCGCCGATGTTCCAGTTCGCGGACATGGTCGCCGCGCGGGCGACGGCCGAAGCGACCCTCGCCGAGCTGATGCTGCCGGCCGACAGCGAGGAGGCGGTCCGTCGTCGCGAGCCCGCAACAAGCCCGATCGATCGGCGTAACTTCCTGCGCGGTGTTCTGACGGAGCGGTGCGGATGAGTCTGGCCTTCCGCAACGAGATCGACATCACGGTGTGGCTCGCCGGCGGCACGATTGCCGACGTCGCGATCCGGCCGCGCAGCCGGCCGCCGTTGACGCGCTTGTTCGCGGGAAAGCCGGCCTCGTCACTGCCGTCGGTGCTGTCGCGTCTGTTCTCCCTGTGCTCAATGGCGCATCAGGTAGCTTTCCTGTCCGCGGTCGAGGCGGCGCGGGGCGAGCATGCCAGTCTCGAGATCGAGCACGGTCGCGTCGTCGCTGTCGTCGCCGAACGCCTGACCGAATTGTTGCGCGGCCTGTTCGTTGGCCGTCTCACGCTTGACGGCGCCGGCGCCGCAGCCGTTCGTGCCATGATGGAGGCCACGGCCGTTCTGGGTGGCAGCATCGCCGAGCGCGGGGAGGCGGTCTCGCGCCGTGAGGCGGTGGCGAAGATCAGGGCATCGCTCGCCGCGCTCGGGATCGCGAGCGAGGAGCAAACCCCCGGGGCCGGCAGCGCGCTGGCGGTACATCTTGCGAATTTCGATGGGCATGCCTTGCTGCCGCCGGTGGTCGAAGAGTCATCCCTGTCGGCAGCCGACGATCTCGAAATCGTTATGCGGCTGCTTGCCGATGGCGCGATATTCTCCGATGCGCCTGATCTCCATGGCCGGATTCCGGAGACCGGCGTCTGGGCACGGCGGGTTGGGCGTGAGCCGATCCTGCCGCCGGGCGCGGGGCCCGCCGAGCGTCTGAAGGCGCGGATCGCGGAAGTGGCGCGGCTCTGCGCCTTCCTAGAGGCGGACGATGGGACAGTCGAGGACGCCGTCCTCCAGAGCTACCGGCTGGGGACCGGCAGAGGCGCGGGTGCCGTCGAATGCGCGCGGGGCCGGCTGTATCATGCCGTCGAGCTCGACGATGAAGACCGCATCGTCCGCTTCGAATTCTTGGCCCCGACGGAGTGGAATTTCCATGCCCGCGGGCCGTTGGTTCGCAGCCTCCAGGGATCCGTTCTCGCCGGGGGCCGGCAGGGGCTGCATGCGGTCCGCACGCTCGTCAGCTCGTTCGATCCGTGCGTCGGCTTCAGCCTCAGCTTCCGCGAGATCGGCCATGCATGAGATAGCGCTGTGCGAAGGAATCATCGAGATTATCCAGGAGGAGTCGCGCAAGCGCGCCTTCGCTAGGGTGAACGTCGTGTGCCTGGAGATCGGTGCGCTCAGCCATGTTGCGCCTGAGGCGATGAAGTTCTGCTTCGAGGCCGTCGCCGCGCCCACCATTGCGCAAGGGGCAAGGCTCGAGATCGTCGAGACGCCGGGGGCGGCCTGGTGCATGGCCTGCTCCAAAGGCGTCGAGATCAAGCAGCGCTATGAGCCATGTCCGTCCTGCGGCAGCTATCAATTGCAGGCGACCGGCGGCGAAGAGATGCGCGTGAGGGAGCTGGAGGTCGATTGATGTGCACGGTATGCGGTTGCAGTGATGCCAAAGCATCCATCGAACACACCCATGATCATTCCCATGATCATTCCCATGATCATTCCCATGAGCACGATCATTCGCATCATCATGGGCACAGCCACGACCATCACCATCATCATGATCACGCGCCCGGTGATAGCGGGCTGGTCGATTGCAGCGCCAATCCGGCAGGCCAGCAGATCGCCGGCATGAGCAGCGACCGCATCATCCAGGTCGATCGCGACATTCTCTGCAAGAACAATCGGCTCGCCGCCGACAACCGCGCGCGCTTCCGAACCGACGACGTGCTCGTCTTCAACCTGGTCTCGAGCCCCGGCGCCGGAAAAACCTCGCTTCTGGTTCGTGCCGTGTCCGAGCTGAAGGACAGCTTTCCGATTGGCGTGATCGAAGGCGATCAACAGACCTCCAACGATGCCGAACGGATCCGCTCGACCGGCGTGCCGGCGATCCAAATCAATACCGGCAAGGGCTGCCATCTCGATGCCGCCATGGTCGGCGAAGCCTATGAGCGCTTGCCCTGGCTTAACGGCGGCATCCTCTTCATCGAGAACGTCGGTAATCTCGTCTGTCCCGCGGCGTTCGATCTCGGCGAGGCCTGCAAGATCGTGGTGTTCTCGACCACGGAAGGCGAGGACAAGCCGCTGAAATATCCGGACATGTTCGCAGCCTCCTCTCTGATGCTGATCAACAAGATCGATCTTGCGCCCGTACTCGACTTCGATCTTGCAAGGACGATCGAATATGCGCGCCGGGTCAGTCCGAAGATTGAGGTTTTGACGGTGTCGGCGTGCTCCGGTGAGGGTTTTGCGGCATTCTATGCCTGGATTCGCAAGCGGATTGCACAGATGAAGCCGACCGAGATGGCCGTGTCGGGATCAGCATGAGCGGCGAGGCCATGGCGCGAGACCGAACACGGCTGCGCCTGCAGGTGCGCGGCGCCGTGCAGGGCGTGGGCTTTCGTCCCTACATCTACGGCCTCGCCGCGCGCTATCGGCTCGGCGGCTTCGTTGCCAATGATCCCGGTGGCGTGGTGATCGAGGTCGAGGGCGACCGCGCCGCCGATTTTGTCGATGCGCTGCCGCTGGAAAAACCGCCACTGGCTCGGATAGACGAGATTTCCGTGCAACCGGTCGGCATCACCGAAAGCGACGAGTTCCACATCCGCGTCAGTGAGCAGGGCAAGGTCTCGACCCGGATCGCCGCCGATGCCGCGACCTGTCCGCAGTGTCTGAGCGAGCTGTTTGATCCGGCGAGCCGCTTCCATCTCTATCCTTTCGTCAATTGCACCCATTGCGGCCCGCGCTACACCATCGCCGAGCGGCTGCCCTATGACCGCCGTACCACCGCGATGAGACGCTTCGCGATGTGCACGGCCTGCGCAGCAGACTATGCCGATCCGGCGAGCCGTCGCTTCCACGCCGAAGCAATTGCCTGCCCGCGCTGTGGGCCAAGGATCAGTCATGATACCAAGCAGATCGCCACTGCGATCGCTGATGGAAGGATCGTCGCGATCAAGGGGCTCGGCGGATATCAATTGCTGTGCAATGCCCGTGAAGATGCGGCTGTGTGGCGTCTGCGGCGCCGGAAGCATCGCAATCAGAAGCCGTTCGCCGTGATGGTCGGTTCGACGGATGTGGTCGGCGAGATCGCTGAAATCGATGGGGTCGGGCTCGCGCTGCTGGAATCCTCGCCGCGGCCCATCGTGCTGATGAGATCCCGCGATATGCTCCCGCCCGCGATTGCGCCGGAGCTGTCGCGGATCGGCGTCATGCTGCCCGTCGCGCCGCTGCATCATCTTGTGCTGAAGGCGCTCAATTCGGCGCATCCGCGAGCGGACGGCGCAAGTTGGGCGATCGTGGCAACCAGCGCCAATCCTGGCGGCGAGCCGCTGGTGGTCGTCAATGACGAGGCCAAACGGCGGCTTGCCGGCATCGCCGACCTGATCGTCACGCATGACCGCGACATCGTCACCCGCGCGGACGACTCTGTCGTGTCGGTGGTCGCGGGCCGAGCGCAGTTCATCCGCCGCGCCCGCGGCTATATTCCCGAGCCGATTAGACTCGCGAAGTCCGTCCCGTCGGTGCTTGCGGTCGGCGGCGCGCTGAAGTCGACGGTCACCGTCATCCGCGGCAACGAAGCCTTCGTCTCCCAGCACATCGGCGATCTCGACACCGCGGAAGGCATTCGCTTTTTCGAGGAGACGGTGGATCACCTGCTCTCGACGCTGGACATCGAGCCGGTCGTCATCGCCCATGACCTGCATCCGAACATGGCCTCGACCCGTTTCGCCGAAGCCAGCGGGAGGCGGCTGATCGCGGTCCAGCATCACCATGCCCATGCGGCATCCGTGATGGCGGAACATGGCGTCGCAGGGCCAGCGTTGGCGCTGGTGCTCGACGGCTTCGGCTATGGCAGCGACGGTGGCAATTGGGGCGGCGAGTTGCTCTCGTGCGATGGTGCACGCTTCCGGCGGCTCGGACATCTGGCGCCGATGAAGATGCCCGGTGGCGATCGCGCGACGCGCGAGCCGTGGCGCATGGCCGCGAGCGTGCTGCACGCCTTGCGGCGCGGCGACGCGATTGCGAAGCGCTTTGCGATGCAGCCGCAGGCTGCGCGTCTCTGCGCTATGCTCGACCAGCCCGGCGTGGCGACGACGACCAGCGCCGGCCGGCTGTTTGACGCGGCGGCGGCGCTGCTTGGTCTGTGTCCGGTGCAGAGTTACGAGGGCGAAGCCGCAATGAAGCTGGAAGCGCGTGTCCGCACACCGCGCCTCGCGGAGGACGGCTGGACGATCGAGAATGGCGTGCTGTCTCTTTTCCCCTTGCTCGAGCGCCTTGCGGTCGATCCGGTCGATGGGGCCGACCTCTTCCATGGCACCTTCGCCGCCGCCTGCATCGACTGGATCGCGCGCGCGGCACTGGAGACCAGCGTAACGACCGTCATCCTGAGCGGTGGCTGCTTCCTCAACGCGATCCTCGCAAGCGAGATCGGGCGCGGCTGCGTCGCCGCCGGGCTCTCGCCGTTGCTGCCTCGCCAGGTGCCGTCCAATGACGGCGGCCTTAGCCTCGGGCAGGCCTGGGTCGCCGCGCTCCAACTCCTCGAACAGCAAGGCCCGGAAGGAAACGCCTGATGTGTCTCGCGATACCTGCTGAGGTCACAAAGCTCCTGCCCGACGACATGGCCGTCGTCTCGATCGATGGCGTCAGCAAGGAGATCTCGGTGGCGCTGATCGAAAACCTCGCCGTCGGCGACTACGTGATCATCCATGTGGGCTACGCCCTGACCAAGATCGATCCGGAGGAGGCGCAGCGGACGCTGGGGCTGTTGCGTGAAATCGGCGCCGAAAGCCGGGAGGCCGCGCAATGAAATATGCCGACGAGTTTCGCGACAAGGAGATCGCGCTGGGATTGGCGAAGGCGATTCGCTCGGAGGCCGATCCGGAAAAATCCTATCGTTTCATGGAATTTTGCGGCGGCCACACGCATGCAATCTCCCGCTACGGGCTGGAGGACATGCTGCCGAAGAACGTGCGGATGATCCACGGCCCCGGCTGCCCTGTCTGCGTCTTGCCAGCGGGACGCATCGACATGGCGATCCGGCTCGCCGAGCGGCCGGACGTGATCCTTTGCGTCTACGGCGACCTGATGCGGGTGCCGGGCTCGCAGGGTGGCTCGCTGCTGAAGGCGAAGGCGCGCGGCGGCGACGTCCGTATGGTTTATTCCACGATTGATGCAATCCGTGTTGCGGAAGAAATTCCCGGCCGCGCGGTCATGTTCTTCGCCATCGGCTTCGAGACCACGACGCCGCCGACCGCCGTGATGATCCGGCTCGCTGAGAAGAAGCAGCTCAAGAACTTCAGCGTGTTCTGCAATCATGTGCTGACGCCGCCGGCGATGCAGAACATCCTGGAAAGCCCCGATATCCGCAATATCGGCCGCGTCGAGATCGACGGCTTCGTCGGGCCGGGCCATGTCTCGACCATCATCGGCACCGAGCCTTACGAGTTCTTTGCCGAAGAATTCGGCAAGCCGGTGGTGATCGCGGGCTTCGAGCCGCTCGACATGATGCAGGCAATCCTGATGCTGGTGCGGCAGGTGAACGAGCACCGGCATGAGGTGGAGAACCAGTATAGCCGCGCAGTGACCCGTGACGGCAATCTGCGCGCCAAGGAGGAGGTCTGCGACATCTTCGAGCTGCGCGATCAGTTCGAGTGGCGCGGTCTCGGCCTAGTGCCTTATAGCGGGCTCAAGCTGAAGCGGGCGTACGCCAAATACGACGCCGAGGTCCGCTTCGACATGAACGAGCTTCGCGTTGCCGACAATCCGGCCTGTGAATGCGGCGCCATCCTGCGCGGCGTGAAGAAGCCGGTCGACTGCAAGCTGTTCGGCACGGTGTGCACGCCGGAGACGCCGATGGGGTCCTGCATGGTCTCGTCCGAGGGTGCATGTGCGGCACACTGGACTTACGGCCGCTTCCGCGATCATCAGCAACGGCGCGCGTCATGAAAGCCCATCAGCGCAAGCTCGACATAAGGAACGGCTGCGTCGACCTGTCCCACGGATCCGGTGGCCGCGCGATGTCGCAACTGATCTCGGGCCTGTTCCACGAGGCCTTCGGCAATGAATGGCTGGCGTGCGGCAACGACCAGTCTGCGTTCGATGTCGGCGCCGGGCGCATGGTGATGACGACCGACGGCTATGTGGTCTCGCCGCTGTTCTTTCCGGGCGGCAATATCGGCTCGCTCGCCGTGCATGGTACGGTCAACGACATCGCCATGGCCGGCGCGCGGCCCCTCTATCTCTCAGCGAGCTTTATCATCGAGGAAGGTTTTCGTTTCTCCGACCTGAAGATGATTGCGGATTCCATGGGCGAGGCTGCGCGAGCCGCGGGCGTCTACATCATCACCGGTGACACGAAGGTCGTCGAGCGCGGCAAGGCCGACGGCCTGTTCATCTCGACAGCCGGGGTCGGTGTCGTGCCTGCCGGGCTCGACCTCTCTGCTGGGAATGCCCGCGTCGGCGATCGTGTCCTGATCTCTGGAACGCTCGGGGACCATGGCGTCGCCATCATGTCCAAACGCCAGAACCTCGCTTTTGAGACCGAGATCGTCTCTGATTCCGCGTCGTTGCATGATTTCGTGGCGAGCATGCTGGCGGCCGGCGGCAAGGGCATCCGTTTGATGCGCGATCCCACCCGCGGTGGGCTCGCCGCGACGCTGAACGAGATCGCCCAGCAGTCCGGCCTCGGCTTCCGACTTCAGGAGGCGGCGATCCCGGTGAAGCCAGGTGTTGCTGCGGCCTGCGAACTGCTCGGGCTCGATCCGCTCTACGTCGCCAACGAAGGCAAGCTCGCAGCGATCGTGGCGCCCGAGGTTGCAGCAGCCGTGCTTGCGGCGATGCGGGTGCATCCGTTCGGCCGTGATGCCGCCGAGATCGGCGAGGCCGTGGCAGACGACCACCATTTCGTGCAGATGGCGACGAGCTTTGGCGGCGGAAGAATCGTCGACTGGCTGTCGGGCGAACAATTACCTCGGATCTGTTGAGGCTCAGGATGCGCATTCTGCTTTTGTCGCATTCCTTGAACAACCTGACGCAGCGGCTGCATGTCGAACTCTGCGAGCGTAACCATGAGATCTCGGTCGAGCTCGATATCCATCCCGACGTGACCCGCGAAGTGTTGCGCTGTATCCGCCGACCTCGTTATCGCGCCGTTCTTGAAAAGGCCGATCCCGGACGATGTCTGGCTGGCGTGCGTTGCCTCATCGTGCACCCCGGCCCGCCAGGTGACCGCGGTCCTGCGGCTCTCGACCGGGCCATTCTCGAGGGCGTCGCGGAGTGGGGTGTCACGGTGCTGCAGGCGGATGGCGAGTTCGACGCCGGTCCGATCTGGGTCTTGTCGGCTCGAGCGATTGCGCTGGCTTTCTTCCCTAACCACGGACACGCTGCAGACCGCGTTCAAAGCGTCATTCCGCTGCGATGATTTCAAACAATAATCGCCGTTGGCAATCTCGCCCATCTTGCCTCTGTCTCATCGAATGCAGGCGGGGGCTCCCAAGGCGGGATTCGATCTGCTCCGCATGCTTTTCTGACGAAGGCAGGCGCTTCGGCTTCGCCAAAGCAGCCTTCAAGTTTACATCTCACCGACCTCATAGCCAGGGGATATCGGATCTCGCCAGTTAAAAAGACTGGCGCACCCTGCGCCAGGCGATGCAGCTATACGCGCCCTACTGGCTCGATCTGTTGATTTGCGCCGAGAATGCGGGTCAGAGCGCAGGATTTCACAGTTAAGACCCTGTTTGTTGCATCAATTAAGATTCAGGTATCGTTAGGTTCAGCAGTCACGGCGAAGCACTCAAATTGAATGTTCCGGTCGCCAAGGAGGGCGCACTCAGACTCTTGCGCCAATCGTGCGCCGAGAGGCTTGGCATTGTCGTCCCGTAGGTCAGTGCTGCGGTGAAGAAGATGCAGGAGGCACCCACGTAACGCCGACAGGAGGCGAGAATGCACGATAGCTCTTATCGTTCCCAGCACGGTTCAGTAAAGTTCTGCGCAATGTGCGGTCGAAGGTTTGGGCTCGTACGCTACTACAGCTGGCGAACGGCACTTTGCTCCAAGAAATGCGTCGACCGGTTCAGGGAGCGGCGGGAAGCCGACCATAAATGGCTTCGTCGGTTGCGGACGGCTTGAGACTGGCGAGATCAGTCCACAAATCGATGATATGCAGTCGGCCGTAGGTTCCCTCGCAATCCAGAAGATCGGCGGGATCATAAGCCGGGTCTCGGAAATCTCATGGCGATCCCGTCTGCAGTTGAGAGCAGGGGGTAGCCAGCCACGCAAAGGCATTTCCCGAAACGTGCAGCAGGGAGCGTAAGGCGGCAATGGCATGCATTGCCGACGTCAAACGCGGCGCAACGGACGCCTGTTCGGCTTTAATCCAGCTGCTTGTCTTGGCACAGAGGCGGTCCAACGACAGCGGCGACTGAAGACCCGAGTCGAGAAGTTCCTGATGATGGTTCGCGTACCCTAAAGCTGCCTAGTAGGCGCTTCCACCGTCCTGAAGGAAGATCAACGGGCAGCACAATCCGAAATGAAGGAATCAAATGGATACAGCTGAGACTTCGTCCGAAGTTGCGAGCGCAAACATCATCACTGTTCCGTTCGAGGAGAGAAACCAGATCTCAGAGACCAGGAGACATTGTCAAACATTGCGACGGAGCATCGAGAGTTTGCGCGAATGTCTCAGGACCATTGAGAGCATGACTGGGAGCGTTGATGACCGGCGCGTGCGCGAGAACCTTCAATGCCAAATAAACTCGTTGAATGAACTGCTGCTGCTGAGGCTTAGTCAATTATCGACGATTGATCACGCGTTGCGGCAAACGCTTCGCTCTATCGGGTTGCGGAGCCCGTAGATCGAAACGGGTCCTCGCGTTCAATGCGAGGGCCTGTTTAGGGCCAGGACCTCCGCGAAGGCTGCTTGAGCGCAACTCGAGGAATTGATTTGCACGATCAACCCAACCCCTGACGAGCCTTGCGCTCAGTGCTCTTGAGCAGTTCAGTGGAAGTCATCATAGACGCTCGATCCGAACCGGCATACGCTGCGCGGCAAGCTGATCATCAGCCTGCCGTTTTGCATGCGCTGAATAAATGTGCAGCATCACTGCTTCCATGCCTCTAACTTCAATACCCGTCTGGCCCGGCGGAGCTTTCTCCCAATCCGCGATTCTGTGCTGAATCATCCACTTTTTGACCTTACCCAATTTTACCCAACCTGAGTTCGAAAAGCCGGTTACGACGGAAGAATGACCGCTAGCGTTCCCGCCACTGCGGCCTTTCGGATGAGGAGGGCGCGTGGTTTACGGGCCAAAGAGCCCATCGGAGGGGATCATGCCAAGGAAGCTCGCCGCTGGTTGCGGCCATTCTGCCGATTTTGTCAGAAAAGCTCTTATATGCTGCACGCTTTTGGCCGGGTCGGCCATGACGTCTACCCACGCCAAGGCGGACGACATCAACTGGCGGCAGTTCGAAGGTGCATCGATCGTCTGGGCCTACGACATTCATCCGTACGCCGACGCGGTCGCAGCCCAGCTGCCTGAGTTCGAGAAGCTCACCGGCATCAAGGTGACGCCGGAGCTTTATCCGGACGACGCATATTGGAATAAGCTGACGATCCAACTCAGCACGAAGTCACCAAGCTGGGACGTCGTGGGCACGGGGATTCAGCCCGCTTGGGATCTCGCGCCGGGCCAGTTGCTTGAGCCGCTCGATCGATATCTGAACGATCCAAAACTCACCGCTGCAGGCTATGATTACAAGGACTTCTTCCCTGCGCTGCGGGATGCCCTGACCTGGAAAGTCAAGGAGGGCCAGATCGAGCCCGGAAGCGGGCAGGTTTGGGCGATCCCGCATGGTTTTGAGAACATCCAGCTGTTCTACCGTAAGGACATCCTCGACAAGTACGGCCTCAAGGTTCCGACGACCCCGCCAGAGATGTCCGCGGCGTGCGAAAAGCTGAAGGCTGCGGACGGCGCGATTACGCCGTTGGGCGTGCGCGGCGTCCGCTTTTGGAGCAGCATCCACACCGCCGCCATCTCGATTGCCAAATCCTACGGCGTACATGATTTCCTCATCAAGGATGGCAAGCTCGAGACAGGTCTGGAGTCGCCAGAGTCGATCGCGTTCCACAAGGACTATGTCGACATGATCAGGAAATGTGCGGCTCCGTCCTTTGCCAACGACAACTGGTACCAAGTGGTCGATGGTATCAACTCAGGACGAACCGCGATGGCGATCGATTCCAACATGTTCGGGTTCTGGAACGACGTGGCCGGCAAGCCAGCCTCGGGGAAGATCGCCTTCGCACCCTCCTTGCGTGCTCCGAACAGCAAGAACTTCGAATCCAACATCTGGATCTGGTCGCTTGCGATGAACGCTTCTTCCCAGAAGAAGGGTGCGGCCTGGCTGTTCATCCAATGGGCAACGTCAAAGCAGGTCGAGCTGAATGGTGCCGTTGCCGGCAAGCTCGTCAACCCTCCGCGCGCCTCCACCTGGGCCGACAAGGCTTGGCTCGAATATGCGGCCAAGCCTGAATTCAACAACTTCGTCGTCACGTTCAAAAGCGTGCAGGAGAGGGCAGCATTGGCCTTTACGCCCCGGGTAGGCTTTGCCGAAGCAATGAATGCTTGGGCGGTTGCCATGCAGAAGATGGTCAATGGAGCCGATGTAAAGACAACCTTGGCTGACCTCGCATCAGAGATCCGTTCTTCTATGTGAAGCATAAGCAAGGGGCGGCAGTCGTAATTGCCGCCTCTTCACATGTTAAAGGTCAATGAGATGGACCTTCGAGGATCCGACGGGATCGCGACACTGCAGTCTTCGACCAGCCAACTTGCCCCATCAAAACATGAGGCGGCAAGGGGCATAGAGGAGGCGCGTCTCGACTGGCGGAGCATTGCTGCGATCGCTCCTGCTATCATCATATTGCTCGGATTTCTTTTCCTGTTCTTCTATGGCGTGTTTCAATCGTTGACTGACCTCAAGTTTGGGCGGCCGCTGGTCCGCTTCATCGGCCTCGACAATTACGCAGCCCTGATCAAGACAGCCGATTTGTGGAACAGCGTCCGCGCGACCGTTGTTTACGCCGGATCGGCGGTATTTGTGCAAGCCGCGCTCGGTCTCGCACTTGCCAAGCTGTTCGCCACGGAAGTCTTCCTTGCGCGCCTGATGAGGCCCGTCATTCTCCTGCCTCTCGTCCTACCCCCAATGAGCGTCGCGCTCATGTGGACGACGATGATGGACCCGCAAAGCGGGATCATGAACTATCTGCTGTCCCTTGCCGGCATCAGCCGTTTTGCTTGGATTTCAGACCCTGCGACCGCAATGTTCTCGCTCGTCCTGATCGACGTTTGGACCTATACGCCGTTCTTCGCGTTGATCATTTTTGCCGGCCTGCAGGGTATAAATGATGAGATCAGGGAGGCGGCGCGCGTCAATGGCGCGAAGGGATGGGCAATCTTCCTGCACATCGAGCTGCCGCTTATCGCTCCCTACATTCTGATCGCCGCGGTGTTTCGGTTGATCGAATCCCTCAATCAATTCGACATCATCTTCGGCACAACGCAAGGAGGGCCCGGCAACAGTACCGCCGTGCTTTCAGTGCGCGCCTACATTACAGCGTTCCAGAATCTCGCCTTCGGGCGTGGGGCCGCAGTTATGGTGGTCAATTGGATGATCGTGCTGGTCGGGACGTTCGCCATGGTTAAGCTGTGGCGCTTCGTTCGGCAGCGCGTCAGCTGAAAAGGCAACACATGCGCTTCAGACGTTCGACTGCCACCAATCTGGTCCTGAACCTGCTCGTCGGACTGTGCGCATTGATCCTGGCCTTTCCACTTGTCTGGATCGTGATGATGTCGTTGAAGCAGCAGGCCGAGGTCATGGCCTGGCCGCCGAGTTTCGTGTTCTCGCCGACATTGGACAACTTTCGTGTCTTGTTCGATGTGGCGAAGGCGGGGGCGACCAGCTACGGAACCATCAAAGTCGATTTCCTGACACCGATCACGAACAGTGTCGTGATAGCGCTCGGCTCCGTTCTCGTCTCCTTAGCTGTGGGAGTTCCTGCGGCGTACGTTCTGGCGAGGCGGGATATACCTTTCAAGGAAGATATCGCCTTCTTCATTCTTGGATTTCGCTTTGCCCCGGTGTTTCTGGTCGTCATCCCGCTCTTCAGCGTTTTCCAGACGGTCGGACTGTATGACACCTATCTCGGCATGATCTGGGTCTATCAGGTCGTCACACTGCCGATGATGGTTTGGCTGAGCCGCTCCTACATTGAAGACATCCCAAAGGATATCGAGGAGGCAGCCGCGATGGATGGCGCGAGACCTTTCCGGGTCATGTTGCATATCGTGCTGCCGCTCTTGAAGCCCGGCCTGATCGGTGCCTCGTTGCTCATCTTTCTGCTTGCCTGGCACAACTTCGCGCTCGGTCTCATCCTCAGCTCGACCAAGGCGCCGGTGACGGTGGCTCTTCTCAAGCTGCTCAACCCCGGCGTGCAGTTCTACCCTGTCATGGCCGCAGGGTTGGTCCTGACAATGATCATTCCCGTCATTTTGATCGTTATCGGCCAGCGTCACCTCGAACGTGGCCTCACCTTCGGTGCCGTAAAATGAGTGTCAGGCCATTGATGTTCTTTGGAACGACAAATATCGATCTCTGCTTCAGTGTCGAGCGACTGCCAACGCCGGGTGAAAGCCTAATGGGCACATTGACCCGCAACCCTGGAGGGAAGGCCGCCAATCAGGCCGTTGCCGCTGCCCGGCTCGGGCTCAAGCCACACTTCTACACGCGTCTTGGCGATGACGAAGCCGGGCACTCCCTGTTGCAGTCGCTGCGCGAGGCCGGTGTTCGCGCGGATGCCATCAAGATCTGTGCGGGCGAGATCTCTGGTTCGGCCATGGTTATGGTCGGTGACGACGGCTCCAATATGATTGTCATCGACCCTGGCGCCAATCTGAACGTGACGCCAGATATGATCGAGGGCGCGGCGCAATTCATAGAGCCCGATGCGATCGTGGTCGCCGAAATGGGCATGCCGATCGGAGCGCTCAATCGGCTCTTCGAAATGAAATGCGAGAAGGGATTTAAGCTCATCTTCAACCCGGCGCCGGTGCGGCCGGGGCTTTCATCGGCGGCCTGGCGAAGTGTTGATTTCGTGACGCCGAACCAGGCCGAAGCTTTTGAGCTGACGGGGATCGAGGTGTACGACTTCAACAGCGCCGCGCACGCAGCCATGAGGCTTGTTGATCTCGGGCCGAGTGCCGCGCTGATCACCCTGGGTGCACAAGGCGTATACTATGCCGATGCGGAAACGTCTTTTGCGCTTCGGGCCTTTCCCGTCAAGGTGATTGATACCACGGCCGCGGGAGATGCTTTCAACGGAGCGTTCGCCGCATCACTCGCCCAGCGGCTGCCGTTAAGGGAAGCAGTGAGGAAGGCGCTGGCCGTGGCCTCGCTTTGTGTGACACGGCGCGGCGCTCAAAGCTCCATGCCGAGCGCGGAGGCGGTTGACGAGTTTCTGAAGTCACAAACGATCTTGGAGTTGGAATGACTGAACAGTTCTCAGTTTTAGGTAGAACGGTGCTCGTGACCGGAGCCGGCGGCGGCATCGGGTCTGCCATTGTGAATGCATTTAGGGCAGGAGGGGCGAACGTCCTTGCCACTGACACCAACCTTGCAAACCTCAGAGACACTTTGGCAAGCTTGCGCTATGGCAACGGCGTCCTGCCCATGGCAATGGATGTCACTCGCGAGGAGGACGTCGCCCGGGTCCTCGATGAGATTGCCAAGAACTTTGGCCGGCTCGATGTGCTGGTCAACAACGCCGGCATCAAGTCTGCCCAGCCGCTCCTAAAAGGCAGTGCCGCGACGATCGAGCGCACCATCCAGATCAATTCGGTTGCTGTTCTGCGATGCTCGAAATTAGCGATCGAGCGCTTCATGCAAGCCAGGGGAGGCCGCATCGTCAACGTCGGTTCCTCACTGTCCTCACAGGGGGCAGTCTTCAACTACCAGGCCGGTGGCGCCGACTATTGCTTGTCGAAGGCAATCGTTCACGACGTTACCAAACTGCTTGCCTATGAATGCGCGCCCCTCAACATCAATGTGAACGCAATCGCGCCCGGAATCATCGATACGCCGATGCATGGACGTCCGCGTGAGGAGACCGAAGCTCGCCACAGCGGCCGGATTCCCTTGGGGCGGGTCGGGGTGCCGGAGGATATCGCAGGTCTTGCCGTCTTTCTGGCAAGTCCTGCAGCTTCCTATATGACCGGGCAGATCGTTCACGTGAATGGCGGGATGCTGATGAATGGCTAACACGGGCTTTCGCATCAACTGGCCGCCAATAGAAGGCATCATTTCGGATCTGGATGGCGTGGTCTATCGCGGGAGTGCTGCGATTGCCGATGCTATCCAGGTATTTGGACGATGGCAGGCGGCGGGACTGCCGTTCTGCTTCGTGACAAACAATTCAACGCACACGCCAGAGGACGTCGTCCGCAAACTGGAGGCGTTTGGCCTTGCCATCGCGCCGACAAACGTTGTTACGAGTGCTGTCACCGCCGCCGAACTCCTCCGCGCGAAATACCAGGACCTTGCGCGTGTATTTGTCATCGGCGCGCCATCCCTCGTGAAGGCTATCGCCGACATCGGGCTCGAGGTCACCGATCGGAAACCTGATGCCGTCGTCATGGGGCTGGACCGTCAGATCACGCATGAAAAGATGCGGATTGCGGTGGAAGCGATTTTGGACGGAGCGGTGTTCATCGGTACCAACCCCGATCTCCTCTTGCCGACCGCAGGAGGTTTCGAGCCCGGAGCTGGCGCGACGATCATGGCCGTGGCTGCTGCCACGAAAGTTGAGCCCCTGATCGTTGGTAAGCCCGAGCCGCACATGATTGAGACGGCACTTGCGCGCCTGGGCACCGCTCGCAGTGCCACATTGCTGATTGGCGACCAGATTCCGACGGATATTCAGGCCGGGAGCCGTGCAGGGTTGCTGACCGTGCTGGTGACCACCGGCGTTCCGCCCCGAGAGGATTCATCACTGATGCCGCCCGATTTCGTCGTATCCAGTCTGGCGGAGATCGAGGTGGCGCCGGCGCTGGTTGGAAGCTCGCGACAGAGGAGAGCGTGATGGCCGATGTTCGTTTGGAAGGCGTGAGTAAAGCGTTCGGGACCATCCAGATCCTGCGGAACATCGACCTGACCATCGATCATGGCGAATTCGCCGTCTTCGTTGGACCATCGGGCTCGGGCAAGTCGACGCTGCTACGAATGATCGGAGGGTTGGAGCGCATCAGCGGTGGTCGGCTCTTGATCGACAATGGGGTCGTCAACAATGTTGACGCGGCCGACCGTAACCTCGGCATGGTATTTCAGAGCTACGCTCTCTATCCGCACATGACGGTGCGAGAGAACCTCGCCTTTCCCCTAAGGATGGCCAAGGCTGCGAGGGCCGAGATTGATACCAAAGTCGTTGAGACGGCATCGCTGTTGCAGATCAATCATCTGTTAGATCGTAAACCTCGACAACTTTCAGGGGGACAGCGCCAGCGGGTGGCCATTGGGCGCGCGATTGTACGCGAACCCAAGGTGTTCCTGTTCGATGAGCCGCTGTCGAACCTTGACACGGAATTGCGGGTGCAGATGCGGGTCCAGATTGCCAAGCTGCACAGGCAGCTTGGAAACACCATGATCTATGTGACGCACGACCAGGTCGAGGCCATGACGATGGCCGACAAGATTGTCGTGCTCAAGGACGGCAATATTGAGCAAGTCGGAAGCCCGCATGATCTTTATCACAATCCTGCGTCCCGATTTGTGGCGGGATTCATTGGCTCGCCCAAGATGAATTTTCTCAACGGCCACATCGAGGCTGCACACGAGGCGGGCCTGGACGTCAAACTGGACGCGGGGACGACGGTCTCCGTGCCCGTCCAGCCGGATCAATTGCTCGTCGGCAAGCCGATCACGCTCGGAATTCGGCCTGATGATTTCTCTCCGTCTTCGGCGGTGAGGAAGGAGATCGCAATCGAACTCGACGTCGATTTTGTCGAGCATCTTGGCAGCGTCACATACATCTACGGCAACGCTGGAAATGAAACAGTGGTTGCAAAGGCGTCAAAGGCCGAGCCCCCCAGGGGGCTTGGCAAGGTTCGTCTTGCAGCCTCGCCTGTGGACTGCCATCTCTTCATGGCGAACGGAAAGGCGCTGCGACGGTTGCACGCGCCCGCAAATTGGGGCTAGTTATTGGACCTGCCGTGCAAAAAGCGGGGCCGGTATGCACACGCGGGCGGACCAGGTAAGGGGCGGCGGGATCAGGCAGTTCTTCCGGAACTCCCGTTCGTTTGTGCTGGGAGCGGGAATCGGATCGGGCATGACCGCAAGAGCGGCCGAACGCGCGGGCGCAGATTTCGTGCTCGCGCTTAATGCTGGTCGTTTTCGGGCGATGGGCGGATCGTCACCAGCCTCGATTCTTCCAATACGCAATTGCAATGAATTCGTGGCCGGCTTCGGCAGAACCGAGATCCTGCCTAGCACGAAATTGCCGGTGTTTTTTGGAGCCTGCACCTTCGATCCGCAGCTTGATATCGACCGGTGGCTTGAGCGCATCATCAGATGGGGCTTTTCGGGGGTCACCAACTTCCCATCTGTCATCCATATCGATGACTACAGGAGGTCACTGCTTGAGAAATGCGGCCTTGGCTACGAGCGGGAAATCGAGCTCTTGGTGAAGGCGGCAAAACGCGGCCTGATGACGATCGCCTATACGCGCACCCAATCCGAGGCAAGGCGCATGGTTGAAGCGGGCACTGAGGCCATCTGCATCAACTTCAATCTCAACCGGAGCATCGAAACCGGATCTGCCCCATCGATCAGCCTCGCGGAGCTTGCCGCGCGTGCCAGCGCCGTTGCGCGTGTGGCTCAATCGATTGACAGAAACGCTATCTGCCTGCTTGGCGGCGGGCCAATAACCAAGTCTGACGAACTCTTGGAGATCTGTCGCGAAACGGGTGTCCAGGGCTTTATCGGCGGCTCTTCGCTCGACCGTGTCCCACTGGAAATGTCAGTCCTCGAGGTGACGTCGGGGTTCAAGACCATTCACTTGTTGCGGGAGAAGGTCGATCTCCTGGAGCGTCAGCTTCAGTTAAGTGGGTTCAGACATGGGGTGATCGCACAGTCCTCAGTCATGAAGCGCACCCTGGAGACCGCAAGACGCCTTGGTGCTAGTCCCAACCCTGTGCTCGTTTGGGGCGAGACGGGATCAGGGAAGCGGAGAATAGCAAGCCTCGTTCATTCCTTTAGCGACCGGAAGCACGTGAACGCGGCGCTGTTTCATTGTCGTCGGGGCCTCGCAATCGATATGATCGGCGCGCTGTTCGGCGCCGAGGCCGATGAGAACAGGAGACGCCAATTGTCGCTCCTGGAAGGCGCAAGCGATTCTGCGCTCTTGCTGACGCATGTCGATCAGCTGTCGCGAGATGGGCAAGAACGTCTTGCCGACTATCTCGAGACAGGTACTTTCACGCCGCTGAACGGCGCATCTCTTGTAAGGTCAAACGCCCGGATCATCGCAACCGTAACGGTGGCTCGCGGAGCAAGCTTGGAAAGTGTTCTATGTCCCCGCCTTCTTGCCTTCTTTGCTGGGCTCGACATAGAACTACCCGCTTTGCCAAACCGGCTGGAGGACCTTCCGCAGCTCATCCAACATTTCACGGTGGAGGCGAAGGGAGTTTCGAACGCGCAAACGCTCGGGATAGAAAATTCTGCATTCCTGGCGCTCGCCGGCCATTATTGGCCGGGTAACTTGAGAGAATTACGCCAGATCGTCAACCAGCTGGTAATGCTGCCAGGTACCCATATTACAGCTGATGTCCTAAAGCCCCTTTTGAACGCGTCGTCACCCGCTAAGCCCATAAGTGCACTTTCCGAACGCGAGTGGATCATCGACGGTTTGAAACGCAACAGGCTTCACCGCGGAAAGACCGCCCGCTCGCTGGGGCTTTCAAGAAAAACCCTCTACAACAAGATCAAGAAGCTGCGGATATTGGAATAGGCTACTGCTCCTCACGTCCTTTCGGTCCTCACGTCTTTCGTCCCTGAGGCTTCGAACCGGTGCCCTCCAGGAGCGTGTACTTCGGCAACGACGATGCCTGGTCCTTAAAGCTTACCAGCTCCATCTCATCGCCAATTGCGTGGTTGAGAGCTTCTTCCGGCAAATGGATGATACCGAAAAGATGCGAGCCAAGTCGCCGCTCTGCCGCTGTGATCTGGGAATCATCACTGGCGGTGAACAAGGTCTTAAATCCGAGGCTCGCAAACCATTCCATCCGTCGAAGTTCGAGCTCCTGTCCGGTATCAACCGGCCTGCCTGCCGTCGACCGGTCAATGAGGGACGCAGGTGGGAAGTTTATGACCCCCGTGATCCCGGCAGCTTTCAACAAATCGGCAAGATCCTCCCAGCACGAGAAGGGATCGATCATGACGAGCCCCGCATAGACATCAGCGGATGCTTCTTTGTGGAGACTGCGCAGGTCTCGCGAAAGGCAGTCGTTCCAGTCAATGACAGGCAAGGTTGCCATGACGAGTTTGGAGCCTTCTGGAAGGCTGCGCAAAGAGGGCGCATAGATTTCCATGCAGGCGCCCTTGGCTGTACCCGAAAGGTGCGAAACAAGCTTGCCGATCGCTGTCGCCTTCACCGTTTCTACTCAATCTTACCCGTTTGAACGTTTCACTGATCTTATAGGTGATTTCAGCCCCTCTACACTACTGTTGTTGGCCATTCGGGAAGGGTGAAGTCCTTTTCAACGAACACGTGTCAATGCCGAAATATTTGGCAGGCTAGTTCCGAAGAGAACCGAAGCCCGACGGGACAACGTGGCGCCGAACGTTTAGCCGACTTCTTACCGAATGCGACGGGATCCGCTGGCAGACCGGTCGTCTGCTTTCTCCCTAGAACTTGAGCCGCTGTTGGAGAGATCCAGCAGCGGCATTTTTTAGCCGTTCGGCAGTGTCATCGGATCGGCGCGGTCACAATGTACCAGGATCTTTTCGCCTTCAAGGCCGTCAAGGACGTCGAAGCCATCGCAAGCCGCGCGGCGAATCATCCCGCCGGATCGCGACGTGATGCGGCAACTGATCGAACTTGCGGACGAGTGGTTTCGTGTGATCCTCATGTTTGCGGCGTCATCCGCGTGTAGGCAGGTGAGCGTTACGTCGCGGTTCCCTTGCGTTGGCGGCATATCATGTCGAGCGCCGGGAAGTCCTCGCGCCGAAACTCGCGTTGCTACGTTCTGCATAAAGAAGACATCCCCAAGTCCCCGCCGGGGCTCGCGGACCATCTCGCGGCGATGCGTGCTGCGGGGCCTTGCAAGGCTGGCGGCAGAGCGCGCGCTTTCCTCAGGAGTCATGCCACGGTCGACAACGCGCGCGTTCGCGCCATGATCGACATCGCGAGTGGCGACGCGGTCGAGCCCGGCGTGAAGGAGCCGATCTGCCGTTGCTCCTAGATTTTCCCGCACCCAAGCTGCGCTCCTACCTGAGAGACTGTTATAGCGAAAAAAAGCCCTCAACGCGCTAGGCTTCGCCAACAGCGCCTTGAAATACGTCTATGTCGTCCGGATCTTGATCCGCTTACATAAATTCGAGGAGGACTGCTGGCGCGCCAATCAAGGCGACTTTCGAACGGCGCAAGTCCGAGTGCCTCGATGCGCCCCGATGTGCCGGACCCCGGCTTCCACCGAGGACGCCGGCAAAGGATCAATGGGCAGCATTCACCACGGTCGCGGTCGATCCCGGACCGCTGGAGGATGTGGCCAATACCTTCGCCGAATTCTTGACGCCGCAGACAAAAGCCCATGCGCTGAAGGATGGGGCAGCGGTGTAGTCGGATCGATCATGGTTCTTCTCGATCATCACCATCGGCGGCAGTACATCGTCATCAACATGTCGGTCATGGTCATCACCGACGGGACTGGCTGCCCCGCGCGATCTTGAGCAGAAGCGCAGGCTGACAAGTGGGTGGCAAGCGCTTTCACCGCCTCTACCCAATCTTACCCAATTGCCCCTTTTACTCATCTTATGAGCGGTTTCAGCCCGGTCTAGACCACCTGTTGTTAAGAATGGTCCGGGAGGAAGATCGTGTCTCACCATTGCACGGACGACCAGGGGTCGATCCGGGACGGTAACCCGTCCGAGCTGGCGGGCGCGGTCGCGATCGTGGCGACCCTGGATACTAAGGGCGCCGAAGCGTCTTACCTTGCAGGTACCATCAAAGCGTGCGGCCGCAAGATCCTCCTGATCGACATCGGTACATCCAACTTGATTGCCGGGGACAAACAGGATGCTGACAGTGCTCGCGTCTCTTCGCCTGCCGAACTCTTGAAAGAGATAGCCGCAAGCACGCGCAAGAAGGTTGCTGGCCTCCTGCAATCAGGCGCGATCAGTGCGATCGTTGGCGTTGCAGGTGGAAAAGGTAGCGCGGCTTTCGGGGAGATCGTATCCGATTTGCCTTATGGCTTTCCCAAGTTGCTGGTCAGCAGCGCAAGGCCAGCCCTGCTCGCAGAATTGGCGATCCACAACGACATCATCCTCTATCCGACGCTCGTCGATCTTTTCGGAATCAATGCCTTTACCGATCGGGTGCTGCAGAATGCAGGGCGAGCCATTGCAGCCATGCACTATGCGCCCGCTCAAGGTGCGCACAAAAGAAAGATTGTCGCGATCACAGCCTTCGGCGTAACGACGCCCGCGGCAAATCAGTGCATGGCGCGCCTTGCCGAGGCCGGGGTAGACGCGATTGTCTTTCCTGCCAACGGGGCCGGCGGGCGCAAAATGGAGCAGCTGATCGCGGCCGGTGAATTCGACGCAGTCATTGATCTGACCACAACAGAGCTCGCTGACGAACTCTTTGGGGGGGCCGCCAGCGCTGGACCCGATCGGCTCAAAGCAGCGTCGCAGCAATTGATCCCGCAAGTGATCGCACCTGGCGCGGTCGATATGGTCAATTTTGGTCCGCGCTCGAGCATTCCTGATCAATTTCGCGGCCGCCAGTTCTACTCCCATACGGCCTACACAACGCTCATGCGCACAACGCCTTCCGAGAACGCGAGCATCGGCCGGCTCACGGCCGAGCGGCTGTCGCGGGCAGAGGGGCCTACCATCGTCCTTTGGCCCGCGAACGGCGTTTCCGATTACGACCGCGAAGGCGGCATTTTTTGCAATCCCGAGGCCGACAGGGCTTGGCTCGACGCGCTGAAGGACAATCTTGCGCCGAAGATCGCGGTCCGCGAACTGAACTGCCACATCAACGATCCCGAATTTGCCGAGGTCGCCGCGAGCTGGATCCTCAAACAATTGGGCACGGAGGCTGATTGTAATGCGAATGTTTGAGCGCAATGAAATCCTGTCCAGGATCGCAAGCCAGATCGAAGAACGAAAAGCGGTCCTTGCGGCCGGAAGCAGCTGCGGCCTGGTCGCGAAATGTGCCGTCCTCGGAGGGGCCGACATGCTGGTGGTCTACAGCACCGGGCTGTCGCGCCTTATGGGGCTTCCCACGAGCCGAATCGGCGATTCCAACGCGCGCACGCTCGAGCTTGCGGCCGAAATCCGCAATGTCGTCTCTTCCGTGCCTGTCGTGGGCGGCGTCGAGGCGTGGGATCCTCTCCGGCTCGACCTTGACGCGCTTCTCGACAAGTTCTGGGCGGCCGGCTTCTCCGGCGTCATCAACTATCCGACCATCTCCACCATGGGTGAAAAATGGCGTGAGCGCCGAGGCCGCGTTGGGCTCGGCTTCGAGCGAGAGGTCGAGATGATTGCGACTGCCCGCAAGAAGAACATCTTCTCGCTGGCCTATGTCGCACGCGCCGAAGACGCCAAAGCCATGACGAGTGCAGGTGCCGACTGCATCGTCCCCCATGTCGGGGCAACCCGTGGCGGGCTCATGGGCCATGAGGATGGGCAGTCAATTCAAGAGGCGATCAGGCGCATTAACGACATCAACACGGCGGCACGAACCGTTCGCTCCGATGTCATCCTGCTTTGTCATGGCGGGGCGATCGCCGAGCCGCAGGACACGATCGAGGTCTACCGGTCTACTCAGTGTATCGGCTTCGTTGGCGCCTCCTCCATCGAAAGAATTCCCATCGAACGGGCGGTGAAGGCCGCGGCAGGGGAATTCAAAGCTGTCCCGCTCCCGCGACATCACTGACGTTCATCGGAAATCTTGCAGCGAGGCTGGAATGGATAAGCCGATCGGCCGATCAGGCAACGATAAGACAATCACATTCCCCCGAGGGAACAGGCTGGATCATGATTGGGAGACCGATGTACTCGTGGTCGGTAGCGGTGCGGCCGGACTATCAGCGGCGCTCTATGCGGCAAAGGCCGGATTGCGAGTTACGGTATGTGAAAAATCTCCGCGAATCGGCGGCACCACGGCGCTGTCGAACGGCATGATCTGGGTTCCTTGTTCGCCCCACGCGCGGTCTGCTAAAATCGATGACTCGCTTGCGAAAGCAAGGACCTACCTGCAGCATGAACTTGGTATCCATTATCGGGCAGGCTTTGTTGATGCCTATCTTGAGGACGGTCCAAGTGCGCTCACAGCACTTGAGAACGGGACAGAGGTCAAGTTCACGCTGGCGTCTGCGCCCGATTATCACTCGAGCCAGGTCGGCGGGGTTGACAAGGGCCGGGCGCTCAGCCCTGCACCCTATGATGGACGGCTTCTAGGCAGCGATTTTGATCTGATAGGCGACCCTATTCGTGTTGTGCTCGGCGGGATGATGATCTCGTCCGGCGAGGTGAGAAGCTTTCTGAACCCGTTCCAATCGTTTGCTTCGCTCAAGCATGTCTTGCGTCGCCTCAGCCGCTACGTAAGGGACCGCCTAAGTTACAGGCGTGGCACCGAGCTCAGCGGAGGCAATGCCTTGATCGCGCGGTTGCTCGCGAGCCTGCGCAAATACGACGTAGAGATTTGGCCGGCGTCGCCTGTTATAGACCTCATCTTGGAAGAGGGGCGCGTCACGGGGGCAGTCGTCAAGCTGATCGATTCTGAGGTTCGCGTGTGCGCCTCGCATGCGGTGATCCTGGCAACGGGCGGTTTTGCTCATAACGCGCAATTGAGAGCCGAGCTAAGCGGCCCTCACCAGCATGACGACACGCTGGCCCATCCCGATGCCACGGGAGATGGCATTAGGCTTGCGACCAGGCGCGGAGCTGCAATTGACAATGATGTGGCCTCTGCCGGCTTCTGGACGCCCGTGTCGATCCTGAAGAGCGGCAGCTGCTCGCAAATTGTCCCGTACGGCTGGCTCGACCGTGGCCGCCCAGGCGTCATTGCAGTGGGGCCAAATGGCAAGCGCTTCGTCAATGAATCCAATTCGTACCACGACATCTGCCTGGCAATCTTCAAAGGTGGATATCCGGCAGACAAGCGATTCTACTTCATCTGCGATCACGACTTCGTCCGCTTAAGAGGCATGGGACATTTGCTCCCCTGGCCCTGGACCTTGAGCATCGACAAATATGCACGCCTCGGATACATCAAGGTGGGGAAAACGATTGAAGAGCTTGCGAACCGGTTGGGGCTAGACCCTGCTGAGCTTCAAAAGACGATCGAGGAACATAACGCCCACGCCGCCGAGGGGCGCGATCCGCTTTTCAAACGTGGAGAATCGGTTTTCAACCGCACGCAGGGCGATCCTGCCGTGGGAATGAAAAATCCAAATCTTGGAGCAATCAGAAACGCCCCATTTGTCGCGCTGCCGATCGTGCCGGCAACGCTCGGAACAGCGACTGGATTGGCAACTGATACTCACGGCAAGGTCCTGGACGAAAATGGCAGGCCGATCATGGGTCTCTATGCTTGCGGCAATGACATGACCTCGCCAATGCGTGGCATCTATCCGGGAGCAGGCATCACGATCGGTCCGGCCATCGTCTTCGCATACCGCGCCGTGAACAGCATCCTGCTGTCGGCTCATCAGGGGCAAAAGGCTGCGGCTTCTAGAGCTTGACGGTGAAGTTCAGGTGCGTGGCGGCATGTATTCGCTGGGGTCGCGAAAGACATGATCCAGACATCAGTGGCAAGCAGAGATCGCTCTGAACGACGCCTTCGGACGCCCCGTCATACAGAACTCATCTCTGAGCGAGGTGGCACTCTCGGCGTTAGAACAGACGCAACTCTTTGGGATATCCAAAGCTCGTCTGGGCTGCATATCATCTCGCGCTTTGTTATTCCGCAGTGAGCCACGATCTCTAACAACACCAAACTAAAACGCTTCAGCCGCCGCAGCAGTTGAGTAAGAACGTGGACGCGGCTACGAAAGCGGTGACGGCTGCCTAGGCTTCTGGTTCTTGCCGACGTTCACATCCTGGCCAGGGAGTCCGATCAGGATGTCGCTGTCTTGGGCGATGATCTTGTGACCCTTGGAAAGCGAGTCCCGCCTTTGAGCTGAAATGTGAAGCCAAGTTCGTCAAGCCCGTAAAGGCAGTGCATGATCCAGTAGTCCTTTTCAACCAGGGCCGGAGCAATGCCCTCCGTCCGCCACAATCCGAATTAGATCCGCCAACTGCGGATGTTTGTGGAGGAAATCACGCGGCATGTAGTTCGTTGCCCCTCAGCGAACCTTCAAAGAACTTCTTGGCGCGTTCACTTCCGTATGCGCTCACCGCACGACGCAAACGCTTCTGGTCGGACTCGGCGGCTCGCTCCGCCGCTGCGCTTGAGCACTTCATCCTAGGCCTCGGCAAGCTGATCGACGTTGTTGACGAGATCTACGAGCAGGAACTCCTTCGTCAGTGACTTCGGGAAGCGTTGCCTCATGCGAAAAGCAAACTCGCGCTTGCTGAGCTCAAACTCCCTGTGGCGCTTATGATTGTAGCTCTCGGTTTTGTCGTAGAGCTGCGTCGTGCCCACACCGAGACTGTTGTAGGCGGTTCGGCGAGGCCAGCACAAACGTGTTGTCTTCAGAAACGTCCTTGCGACTTTCTTGTCGTAGGCTGAGCCTGGGAGGCCATTTTCCGCTGTCTTTCAATCATTTTGGGGCAAGGACGGGCGCGCCTGCAACCCGAAGGTCACATGCTTGCGCTTGAGCTCGGCACCAAACAATGCAGCAGTCAGGCTCGGCGACCTTGCGGCGACCAGGCGTCGCACCCCGCGCAAAATTGCTCCAGCATCGGCACGTTGTCGACCACCTCAATGACTGAGCCATCTTGCAGCACGCACACTACGTAGGTGATATGGCGACAGTTGCTTGCTCGTCGAGAGCTCCGCTACCGCAAGCACAATGCCGCTTACCAATGCCGCATTACCCCACATTACTCAGATTGCGTTGCGTTCCTGCTAGGCGAACTCGCCCTGAATATCGTGAATAAAACGTCGATCGGCGAGCCATCTTAAGAAACGCACCATCGGCCGCACCTCCAGGTGCCGGGATGAAACCTTTCAGGAGCGCCTCGTGTCACCAGCCCTTTGCATGCCAACCGCAGCTCACGCCGTCGATCAATCTGGACCGGAGGATGCGCTCGCAAGTCCGAGGA
Organism: Bradyrhizobium sp. 179; assembly: GCF_023073535.1. NCBI lineage: Bacteria > Pseudomonadati > Pseudomonadota > Alphaproteobacteria > Hyphomicrobiales > Nitrobacteraceae > Bradyrhizobium > Bradyrhizobium sp. 179. The sequence goes on from NZ_JADPJR010000073.1 coordinate 42,908, forward strand.
ATGTGACGTAGCGACATGGATACGCTGTTTATCGCCGCGTTCGAAGTCTTGAGCTTCGGCGCCATCGTGGTGCTGGTCGTGCTCGGTCTCGGAATCATTGCCAGCATGATGGGCATCTTCAACTTCGCACAGGGCGAGTTCGTCCTGCTCGGTGCCTACATCACCTATCTCGTGCACAGCATCGGTTTGCCGGTCGTGCTAGGCATGCTCGCCGCGCCTATTGCGGTCGGCGCGCTCGGGCTCGCATTGGAAAGACTCGTGGTGCGACGGTTCTACGCGGCGCCGATCGTCGCCATGCTCGGCACCTACGCGCTCGGGTTAATTATTCGCGAGATCGTGCGCGGCCTGACTGGCGGCCTATATCTCTCGGTGCCGGAGCCGGTCGGTGGGTCCATCACCATCGGCACGCTGCATTTCGCCATTTGGCGCTGCGTGATCGTTGTCATGACCGTGCTCGTGATGGCCGCCAGCTATGCGCTGATCGCCTACACCTCCTTAGGCCTGCGGGTCCGCGCCTCGCTGGAGAACCCGTCGCTGGCGCGGGCCTCAGGCATCTCCACCGGCATGATTTACAGCGTGACCTTTGCGTTTGGTGCGGCACTCGCGGGTCTGGCCGGCGCGCTGATCGTACCGGTCTTTTCGCTGTTCGCCGATCTAGGCATCCGCTTCCTTATTCAAGGGTTCGTCGCCGTGATGGTAGGCGGGGTCGGGTCCTTTGCCGGCCCTGTCGCCGGCGCCAGCGCAATCGGCACGTTCAGTGCCGCGCTGCCCTGGCTGATGTCGCCGGTGATCGCCGACGTTCTGGTTTTCGTGCTCGCCATCATTTTCATTAAGGTCCGGCCGCAAGGCCTGGTCTCGGGAAGAGGGGTTTAACTGATGATCAACGCCAGCCAACAACTCAGCCGCCGCCGGTTTCTTCGCAATTTCGCCTTCGCCTCTGCCGCTATTACAATCGGCCCGGGCAGCTGGGTGATCCGCCCGGCCTGGGCCAACGCCGCGGAAGGCCCGATCAGAGTCGGTATCGCCACTGATCTTACGGGTTCACTCGGCTTTGCCGGCAATACCGACGCTAATGTCGCTCGCATGATCGTCAAGGAGATCAATGACAAAGGCGGTCTACTGGGGCGTCCGATCGAGCTCCTTATCGAGGACACGGCCTCCAACGAGTCGGTCGCAGTCGGCAACGTCCGCAAGTTGATCCAGCGAGACAAGGTCGACCTGGTGCTGGGAGGCATTTCAAGCTCGATGCGCAATGCCATCAAGGACGTCATCATCTCTCGTGGCAAGACGCTCTACATCTATCCGGAGGGCTACGAGGGCAAAGAGTGCATGCCCAATCTGTTCTGCACCGGGCCGGTACCGGCTCAGAATTGCGACCAGTTCATTCCCTGGTTGATCAAGAATGGCGGCAAACGTTTCGCGATGCCGAGCTCCAACTATATCTGGCCGCAAACGATCAATGCCTATGCGCGCAAGGTGATCGAGAGCAATGGCGGCGAGGTGATCTTCGAGGAGTACTATCCGCTCGACCAGATCGATTTTTCCTCCACGGTGAGCCGCATCATCTCCAACAAGGTGGACGTGGTGTTCAACACCATCGTCCCTCCCGGCGTCAGCCCTTTCTTCAAGCAGCTCTATGGAGCGGGCTTCTCCAAGAACGGCGGGCGGCTGGGCTGCGTCTACTATGACGAGAACACACTTGTAATGAACCAGGCCAATGAGATTGAAGGTCTCGCAAGCAGCCTTGACTACTACAAGGCTTTGACATCCGAGGACCCGGTGAGCGCCAAGATTCAGGCGGCGTACGACGAACAGTTTCCTGCCAAGTTCCGGTTCTCGGCAGGCAGCGCCGCCACTGGCACTTATCGAGGACTGAAGCTGTGGGAAGCTGCGGTAAAGGAAGCTGGCACGATTGACCGTGTCGCGGTAGCTGCTGCCCTGGATCACGCCAAGATCGAGGAAGGTCCGGGCGGGCCGGCGGAGATGGTGCCCGGCAAGCGCCACTGCAAGATGAACATGTACATCGGTGTGGCGAAGGGCGGCCAATACGAGATCGTAGCCCGTAGCGCCGGCCTGGTCGACCCGAAGGAGTGCTGAATGTCTCAGGTATCGTCGACCAGCACCGGAACCCGTGCAGCGTCCTGCGTGATCGAAGCGTCGCAGACCCTCACTATCAGTGCGTCTGCAAGCGCCGGCCGCCAAGAGGTGCTTCCAGTTATCGAAGTGGCGGTGCTGATCATCGCAGCGGTCGCGCCGTTGCTGCTGCAGGACTACATCACGGTGTATGCGACGCGGGTGCTTATTCTGTGCCTCTTCGCATTGTCGTTCGACTTGGTGTGGGGCTATGCCGGGATCTTGAGCTTAGGGCAATCGTTGTTCTTCGGCATGGCCGGCTATGGCGTGGCACTGCTTTCACGGGATTTCAACGTGGCGTCGATCTTTGCCGTAATTCCGCTCGGTACTCTGATCGGCTTCGTTGCTGCGTTGCTGCTGGCCGGTTTCCTGCTGCTCGGCCGCCACGCCTCCAGCATCGTCTTCGTCTCGCTCGGCACCATGACCGGAGCTTACGCGGCCGACCGGCTGGCGCGCGGTTCATATTACCTTGGTGGTCAGAACGGAATCCCTTCGATCCAATCGATGAGCATCGGATCGTATGCACTGAGCGAGGGACCGGCTTTCTATTACTTGGCGCTGGTCATTCTGATACTGGTTTACCTATCGTCGCGCTTTCTGTTGCGCTCGCAGTTCGGGCTTGCGCTGGCGGGATTGCGGGAGAACGAACAGCGCATCGCATTCTTCGGCTACAAAGTTCAACACCTGAAGGCAATCATTTTCGCAATAGGTGGCGCGATCGCAGGCATTGCCGGAAGCCTTTATGCGTTCCATGAGGGCTTCGTCTGGACCACCATGCTGGGGGTCGTGATGTCGACCCAGGTCGTGCTCTACGTCCTGTTCGGCGGCTCTGGGACATTGATTGGTGCCGTGATCGGCACCGCAATCGTCGAGGGCCTCAGTTTCTGGCTCTCCGACAACTATCGCGACATCTGGCCGATCATTCTCGGCGTCTTGCTACTGCTCGTCATCCTGTTCCGGCCGCTCGGCCTGATCAGCCTGGTGCTCGGTGAGCGGGAGCGTGTCGGTAGCTTCGGCCCGAGCCCGAAAGAGATACGTAAAGAGATACGTAATGCCGCTTCTTGAAGCCGCCGGAATATCCAAGGTCTTCGGCAAGCTCATCGCGCTGGACGGTGCCGCGCTCACAGTTGACGAAAATGAGTTTCATGGCCTCATCGGACCGAACGGCTCCGGCAAAAGCACCTTGATGAAGTGCCTGGCCGGGGCGGAAGTACCGACACAAGGAAAGGTCAGTTTCGCCAACACCGACATCACCGCGTTCACACCGACAGAGCGTGCAAGGGCGGGTATGAGTCTGAAATTTCAGATCACCTCCGTACTACCGGCGCTGACGCTGTACGACAACATCCTGCTCGCGCTGCAGGCCCAATCCTCGCTGCTCGATCTGGTGTTCTCGCGTACTCGAGGACGACTGCACGATAAGGTCATGATGATGCTTGACCAATTCCGCCTTGCCGATCGAGCCTTTGATGCTGCGGCTGCGTTATCGCACGGCCAGCAGCAATGGCTGGAGATCGCGATGGCGCTCGCAGGCCATCCGCGCCTTCTGCTCTTGGACGAGCCGACCGGCGGCATGAGTCTCGAGGAGCGTCGCGTCACCGGCGAATTGCTGCAGCCGATTAAACAGCATTGCTCGCTTATCATCGTCGAACACGACCTGGATTTCATCCGCGACATTTGCGACCGCCTGACGGTGCTCGATCAGGGCAAGGTCCTGGCGTCAGGTACGGTTGCGCAAATCCAGGCCAACAAAAACGTCCAGGAGATTTATCTGCGCCGTGCCTGAATTCCTCGATATCAAGTATCTCGACGCTGGCTATAGACGCAGCCAGGTTCTGTTCGGCGTCAATATCGCCATTCCCTTGCGCGGTGGTGTGGCTATCCTCGGTCGCAACGGCGCCGGAAAAAGCACGCTCATGAAGGCCATCGTCGGCGAGCTGCCGATCTGGAAGGGCGAGGTGCAATTCGATGGCCGCGACATCAAGCGTTGCCGGACCGACGAGCGGGTGCGCGCCGGCATTGGCTACGTGCCGCAGGAGCATTCGGTGTTTGCGCGCCTCTCGGTCCGCGACAATCTCGCGGTCGGATCGGTTTTCCACCGCGATGCATCGGCCGTAGATCGGGTAATGGGAATGTTTCCGAAACTCGGCCAGCGCCTGGATCAGCCGGCCGGAACGCTGTCCGGCGGCGAGCGCAAGATGCTGGCGATCGCGCGCGCGATGCTGGGAAAGCCAAAGCTGCTGTTGCTGGATGAGCCGACCGAGGGCGTCTGGATCGGCGTTATCGAGGAGATCACCGAGCGCTTGAGCGAGCTTGCCAGGGACATCGCCGTCATCATCGTCGAGCAACACCTCGATCTCGCAATGCGCATAGCGGATCATGCGTATGTGCTCGATCGCGGCCGCGTCGCGCTTTCGGGGCCTTCGCAGCAGTTGCGCGGCGACCCCCGTCTTTTGTCGTATCTGGCGCCATAGGAGCATCGCCCCGGCTCTCATCGCGTGGGCGGAGAAGCGGCTTCATCGACTTCCATACAACGACTGTGCGGGACGGACAATGTCTGATGGAATTAACCAATTTGTTAATGCGTGCGAAGTCGTCGACGTGCATGAACATCACATGCCCGAGGTCGCCCTCAGCCGCGACGTAAACCTGCTGAAACTGTTTCAACAGAGCTATGCGGCTTGGACAAACTATGTCCTGCCATCCGAACCTAAGGCGACTAGCAGTATGATATCTGCTGCAACTGAGCCGACCACTTGGGAGGCCCTTGCGCCATTCTTGGAGAAGAGCGGCTCAAACGCATTCGTCCGTAACCTCGTGGGTGGAATTGCTGACCTTTATGGCGTTGGTGACAACGGAATTACGCGTGAAAACTGGGAGGCGGTAGACGCTTCAGTACGCTTACGCCACAAGGATCCGAAATGGCCAATCGAAGTCATTGGGCGCGCCGCCATCAAGAGGATCGTAACGGACCCCTTTCTCGACCCATTGCTCGACCCGCGCCCGGTCCTTGGCGAAAGATACGACGCCGTCCTGCGCATCAACGCATTTGCCTTAGGCTGGCATGCTGAATCTCGCGATCACAATGGAAATTCCGGACATACGTTGCTTGGACGTCTCGGCATGGAGGTGAAAACCTTCGACGATTATTGCGCCGCGATCCGCGAACTCGTAGCCGGATGCGCCGGGCGCAATCAGATTGCGCTCAAGAACGCGCTCGCCTATGACCGGGATCTAAGCTTTGACGAACCGAACGAAGAGCTGGCTCGGCAGGCGTGGGGGCAAATGTCGCCTTCCCCTGGAGCGCGCAAGGCTTTCAGCGACTTTGTTGTCGACTTGTTCTGTCAACTCGCGGCCGAGGCGGATCTACCCGTTCAAACTCACCTCGGGACCGCGATCATAAGCGGTTCACATCCCTTGCGGATTGCGCCCTTGATTGAGCGTCATCCTCGGACCCGCTTTCTGCTGATGCATTTGGCCTATCCCTGGAGCCGGGATTTATTGGGAATGGCGTTTGTGTACCGAAATGTTTGGTTAGATTTGTGTTGGTCTTTTCTGTTGAGCCCATCTCATTTCAAGCTCGCGCTGCACGAGGCCATTGAAGTCTTGCCGGATGAATCGCGATTGATGCTCGGAGGAGATTGCCTCCACGTTGAGGAGACGTTCGCGGCGATTCAAAGCGCGCGCCAATTGGTTGGCGAAGTTCTGGACGAGAAAATTGCGAGCGGTTACTTTCGATCCCGCAACGCCGAACGATTGGCGGTCAGGATCCTTTGCGAGAACGCGACCGAGTTTTTTGCCATGTCTTGATTATGGGGACGAGTAACAGGTTTTGACGCTGTTTGTCTTGGTTCGAATCTAGGTTCCCCAGCCAGTCTTCGTGCTTGCAGAAAATCCCTGTGATATCCGAGGCTTAATCGTGTCGCAGGACGGGCGTGCGTACCCAAACACGTACCCACGTCGCCTCACCGTAGTCCACTTCAATATTGTGCCTAGGGAAATAAAGAACGCAGCCGTAAGCAGTCGAAGCGACGCCGCGCGCCCAATTAGCGAATCCGCCGGAGCGGTTGTATCTTTACGCGAGAGAAGCTCACGCTCTCTTTGCATTTGAAGGACTAGACAAATCGTTCCCTTTCTGTTCTATTGCCTTTGAAGGCAAGGCTTTTCATGAGCGCGGATCAACGTGAGAGGTGCTCAATCGAGCACATTGGAAAGCAAAGGAATGGCAAGCCGCGGTACTGGTGTCGGACGCACCGGTCCAGCGCGACGGGCCATAACGGTGCGCGCCTGGCCGAGTGTCACGACGCGGCGAAACCTCATAAGCCCATAAAAGGGTTGGAGCTGGACGTTTCGGCCCATCCCGGCGGTGTCGCTTTGTGGGGAGCCGTCGAGGCCGTCTACGACACTTCTTCAATGCCCCCAGAAATCGGCATCCACGTCCACGCACGAGCTGCCGCGGAGGGACACAAAGAGGTGGATGATACTTTTGACCGCGTGGTGGTTATTCTGTCTTCAACTGAACGGGCGACCATCACCGGTGACACGGCTATTAGTTTCTATCTGAGCCAATTTCTGAAACGCGACGTCAAACTTCTCCACTGCCCGCACTGTCAGGAAGCGCATTTGGATGCTGGCTACTTTGCTGTCAATCCTCACCGCAGGCACATGTGCCAAGCTTGCGGACGACAGTTCAACGACTCGGAAAAATCTATATCAAACCCCGTGTCTCGCCTTCAGATCGCGCAGCAGAAAATTGAGCCGATCAGAGCCCCCCGAGTCTTAGACGTGAAGCAAGCCTCTTACCCGGGAGGAGTTCAAATCTGGGCATCTAATCCGGCACTCCTGTGGACTTCGCAGCGTCCCGAAGAAGCCGGCCTGCACGTTCACCTTTATGACGCTCATGGAGACATCGTCGTTGACGACACTTTCGACAGTGTCACGCTTGATGGTGTCGAGTTAAATGAAGATCACATCCAATATTTTATGGCTCAACAGGCTTTGCCTTATCTCTCGGATAAAGTGACCAGCCTAACTTGCCCGCGCTGTGAGATTGCGCACTTTGACACCGGTGATCTTGCGTTTTCTCCGCATCGTGAGCACACATGCGACCATTGCAACGAAAAGTTTGTTTCGAAGGAGCGGCGCAAGCTTGTTGTGAGCAATCCCTTCGAAGCTGTTCGAAAACGCCTAAGGGCGAATTGGCAATCCAATCGAATTTGACGCGCGGAGACGATTCGTGAAGGGTTACGTTTACATATCAGGCAGTGGCACTGATCCTAATGCACGCGGCAACATGAACGATCCAATCCTGTTCAGTAAAACTCCCACGTTGGGAGCGTGCATGCCTAACATACGACGGGTGGTGATGCCCGGTGACTTCATATTCGTAGTCAGCGGAAAGGTGCCCGCAATTCAGCAATATGTTGTCGGCGGAATGGAGGTCGCCGAAAGAATTGATGCGTTAGCTGCCTATCGGAGGTTTCCAGAAAATAGACTTCATACCGGCGCGAACGGTTTCGTAGAAGGTAACGTCATCATCGATGCAGAAGGCAATCAGCATCCGCTGGATACGCATAAGCCCGATACTTTTGAAGAGCGAGTCAAAAACTTCATTGTGGGCACCAATCCTGTTGCTCTTGAAAGCGATCGGGAAGTTGCAATGGGTCGCGACCAAACCCTTCCTAAGCTATCAGAGTTGATCGGCAAGAAAGGAAACCGAGTTTTCGACGTGATGGGTCGCTGTGCAAAGCTCAACCAAACGCAGGTTCAAGACATGCTTTCTTGGTTGCAGGGAATTAAGGCGTCTGCCGCCTTAACGCGATCATGAGCAGGGTCGCCACCTTTCTCAGGCAGTTGCCCCTGTCGCCCGACGAGATAGCGAGTAAATCGCGACTCTCAACTGACCGAATTCGCGCGTTTTTGGACGGTGATGAAGACCCGACTTTGGCTGATCTCCGCGCGTTGTCACGCGGGTTAAGAGTCCCTCTTCGTTCGTTCGCTTCGGACAGCGCGGCGAAGAGCGACCTTGGGATGTTGTTTCGTCAGACCGTCGCTTCAAGGCCTGATCGCGGAGTGGAAGCGGCAGCGGGATTTGTCGAGGCCGCGCTGAAGCTACTTCCACCGCGGGATACGCCACCGCAGTGGCTCTCACAATTTCGTTTTGAGCAAGAGACGTACGAAGAGGCAGAGCGCCTCGCGAATGAATTTCGTCAGATGTTGTTGCCGGGGCAGCTCGACGAACCACTTACCGAATTGCCTCGACTGATCGTTGGCATGGGCGCGATACTCGGCAGGCTCGAGACTTCTCGTTTCGAGGGCGCGTCTGTCGTGGCTGACGGCTATCCCTTCGTATTCGTGTCGCCGCGGTTCGCGGGACGAATGCTGTTCACGCTCGCGCACGAAATCGGCCATCTAATAACGCATCACAAGAACTCCAATCGATCGGTGACTTTCGATCTTGCTGGACAGATTGGGGGGCTTAATAGACATCGGACGCAAGCGGAGCATTTCGTAAACGCGTTTGCGTCCGTGCTTCTACTCCCCGCACACGGCGTAGGAATGTTCCTACAGCAAGTTCGCGGCACTCTCGGTATTACCAATCCGGCAATCGGCGACATCGAGATATTGTATCTGTCGCGCTTCTATGGGGTAAGCTTCGATGTAGCAGCGCGTCGCTGCGAAGACTTGCAGCTTCTTCCATCGGGCGGGGCAAAGTCACTCGCCGACCATCTTCGGGTCTACTTTGGCGGTCCCGAGAAGCGAGCGGAGGCACTTCGTTTGCCTCAGCGCGCGCCAGTGCACATCCCGCGTGTATCGAAGAACCTCCTGAGTGTTGCTGCGGAAAAAGTTGAGCAAGGAGAAGTTTCAATCGGTTGGGTAACGGACCGCTTGAACTGTTCCATCAACGACATCTACGGAGCGCGCATCAGCGGTGAGGGACGTCGTGGACCTCATCATTGATGCGAGTTCAGTAATCAACCTTTCGAACGCCGGTGCGCTAGAGGTCGTCGCAGTCCTGCCTGACGTAAATGTTTGCGTCTCTCCCTTAGTGGTGGGTGAATGCGAGCCGACCTGTGCGGCGGAGCTCCTCGCACTTCAGGAGCGAGGCACGATCAGGTTCGTGGACCCAAACGAAGTTTCCTCTGAGCGCTTTCTGGCCTTGCTTGACGAACATGAGCTTGGCGAGGGCGAAACTGAATGTTTGGCGCTGCTTTTAGACGGAGACTACGTGTTCTGCTGCGACGACGGAAAAGCCAGGCGCGTTGCAATCGGCTCGGCTGACGAGGGCCGGGTGGTCGGTAGCCTTCGCCTCCTAAAATGGGCTGTTGAGGCTGGGCTTTGCACAGCCAAGCAGGCCTTTGAATATTATCAGCGGATGAAGGCGGCCGGCGGCTTCCTGCCTGATATACCGTGTGAATGGTTTCAAGCCTAAACCTGCTGGCTTCGCGCTTAGTCTGGGCCCGCCCGCAAGGGGACTTAACGTGCACCTGACGCGACCCCTTGGGCGCGGACAAAAACACTTAGACACCCGCACTCTCACGAGCTGGCATTTATGCGCGGGGCCTCAACGCTCTTTCCAAAGCAGAACCACGTTGGGTGCATCTTCCGCCGCACGAGAAGTGGCATCCTGAAGACCCTTGCGGCAGAGTTGTTCAATCCCCCTGAGCAACACGACACACGACCTGTAGCCGCTCGGATGCGATGCGGTCTGAGCCCTCGGTTAACGCTTGGATATGCTTCAGTGCGATATCAGGGGACATCGGCGCGCCTTTCACTTCGCAATTCAATGCCCTATCCACCAAAAGAGTGCGACTAAGATCACCGCAAAAACCAACAATCGGGCACGCCAATTCTTCGGGGCGCCCCACGAGTTGGTTTCGGTTGGCTTGCTTTCTCCGTTCGCGAACGTCATCAGAAAGAAAGCCGTCCACGGAGACACGGAGCTCCCGACCCGATAATTCCCAACTCGACGGGAAATCCAGACGCGCCTCTGCTTGAATTGGTTTCGTTTGTAGTCCTTGTACGACTGTCCCACGCCGCGTCTCCCCGCAGTCAGGGCTGGAGAGTAGCAGCCTGTTGAGCATTGAACAGGGGCGACGCTACTCTCTGTGGGCGAGCGGCTTGAACGAAAGTCGAGACTTCTGCACATTTCGGTTGACGCTGAAAGCACTCGCGTTATTCTGTGCGAAAGTCATGAACGAAAGTCGGGAGCTGGGGAATGGCGATTTATGGCTATGCGAGGGTGAGCACGGACGGGCAGACCTTGGAGGCGCAGGAGGCCGCGTTACGAGGCGCTGGAGGCTGCACCAAGGTGTTCTCGGAGAAGCGCTCCGGTGCCAGCACAGATGGACGCAAGGCCCTTCAGAGGGCGCTGGCGGCTCTTCAGCCCGGTGACGTGCTGGTGGTTACCCGGCTAGACAGGCTGGCGCGCTCGACGAGGGACTTGCTCAACACGCTCGACGTCATCACCAAGGCCGGTGCCGGCTTCCGGTCGATTGCAGATGCATGGGCTGACACGACAACCCCACACGGCAAGCTGATGATTACAGTGCTCGGTGGGCTGGCTGAGTTCGAGCGCTCGCTCATCCTCGCCCGTACATCTGAGGGCCGGGAGAGAGCCAAGAAGCGCGGTGTCCATATGGGCAGGCCGAAGGCGCTCAACCGCGATCAGCAGCGAGAAGCCATTGCCCGGAGAGCGGCCGGTGAGGCACTCACGGACATCGCTAGGACGTTCGGCGTGAGCCACACGACGATTGGCAGGCTGGCCGCGAGTAGCTGAGGAGACAGCGCGGGACGCAGTCGAAGCTCTCTGAAGGCGGAAACGGAGGGCCTGGCCGGTCGGCGGGTGGTCAGAGGGAAGCCGCTACGGAGGTGTGAGGGCCAAGGCGGCACAGAAGGCCGGAGACCTCGTGCCGACATTACTGAGATCAGGAATGGGGGCGCAGGCTCTCTGAGGGAGGTTGCGAAGGCCCTCACGGAGCGCGGCATACCGCAGCCGAGCGGGAGCATGGGCGCGTGGTCGGCCGTGCAGGTGAGCAGGGTGCTGGAGCGGATTGCGTAGCGGCGAAGAGAAGGCCGGTGCCGCCGGGGGCACGGGGGGAAATTCAAGCCGCCAGTCTATCGATGACCTCTCAGATGCGGTGTGAATTTATCCGGGGAACCACGGCGATCTCTGGTCGAGCAACTGGGCGCACGCGTGTTGATTTAGCGACGAAACACGCCACTTTTCGCCGTGGCGTTCGAGGTATCTTCGATCAGCTTTGGATGCCATAGCAGCGAGCTAACTCAGCAGCCGAGGATGCAATGGGTGCGCACAGTTTCTCATTTCCAGAAGCTGTGCGGACGGGGCGCGTCCCAGCTGCGTACCCAGAAATGCGTACCCAAGCGAGCCAAAAAAGGCAAGACTTACAGTATTTTCCGGCGCTTCTGAGTGTCTTGGTTATAGTCCAGGTCCCGCAGCCAACCTAAGAGTCCACAGCGGGATCAAGCGACTTTCTGTCGATCGCAGAATCTAGCCTAGTCAATCCACACCTTTGGTCCACTTCGACCGAGAGGGGCTTTGACCTTTGCGCAGGAAGGCCCGGGCGCACCGGCCGAGATGGTCCCTGACAGGCGCCACTGCAAGTTCAATGTACATTGGTGCTCGAAGGGTAGGCACGACAGAATTCTAGATCGCAGCGTTGGCCTGGTCGATCCGAAGGAGTACTTAATCGGGTGCATCGTGGGCCAGTACCGGCACATGTGGAGCGCCGGCAGCAGCGAAGGCTGGGGATCGCGACGGCTAATTTCCACGATAGTTTGGCGATCGCTTCTCGAAGAACGCGTTCATTCCTTCCTGCTGGTCAGCAGTGTTGAATGCGCATCGAATTGCCTGGCGCTCGAATTCGAGGCCGGCGTCCAGGGTGGTCTGAAAGGCGGCGAGAACGGCCACCTTGGCGAGCTCAGTCGAACGCGGCGGCTTTTGGGCGATCAGTTCGGCGATCTCGAGCGCTCGCGCCTGTGCCTGGCCGCTTTCGACGACTTCAGCGACAAGGCCGGCCTGCATCGCCGCACGGGCAGAAATGGATTGGCCAGTCAGTATCATCAGCATGGCCAGAGATTTGCCTGCCACGCGCGTCAGACGCTGGGTTGCGCCGTCGCCTGGCAAAATCCCGATGTTGATTTCAGGCTGTGCAAACCGCGCTCCTTCGCCTGCTATGGCGATGTCGGCGAGCAAGGCCAATTCGTGACCACCACCGAAGCAAATTCCCTCAACCGCGGCGATAAGAGGCTTTGGAAAATTGGCGATGTCCCGCCACGCAGAACGTCTCGCGGGATTGTCGATTGCCTCAAACCCGCGCTGCTGCATCTCCTTAATATCGGCTCCGGCAGAGAAGAAGGCTTCGTGCCCGCAAAGGACGACGCAACGAACATCCTCATTGAGCGCAGCGTCCCGCAAGTTCGCGCCAAGCTGTGCGATCAGGTCGTTGCTTAAGGCGTTTCGTTTCGACGTCCTGTTCAGCGTCACAACGCGCACATGGGCCCTGGGAGAGGTCGAGAGGATGAGATCGGGCTTGCCGGTCATAGAGGATGTCTCCTGAAAGAAGTCAGAAAGGCAGCCAATATACTGAAATCGTTTTCCACGCAAAACATGCTTGTTTATAGTCAATCCGACTGACCAGACTTCGAGCAGTTTCTGGCTGCTCAAGAAAAAAATTGCTGGTCAGACTGAGAGAAGGTTTAGTGGCAGCGTTTTCCGCGCTTGACTCCGGAATCTAGAGCGCCTACGCTTATGAAATCGATTTCAGGATTGCGTTGTTTTCTTAGCGAGATGACGGCGCAGTAACGCGGCGGCCGTCCAACAAGAACAACAGCTTCTTCACGAGTGCGCTTTGGCAACAGGAGGGATGGAAACCATGGGAATGGGACACGGGCTCGCGCGCGTTTTGTACGCAGCGCGTTCGGTGGCGTCTGCTCTTGGGGGGCTGCGCAGATCGGAATCGCCGCTCGCGATCTCTTTGACTAAGGTCATGCAAGAGCCGGTCGTGCGGCCGCACGACTTGCGAAATCGAACGAAGACGGCCTTATCGGCGGCATGCCGCGTACCCCTTGGCGCCTGCGCCTTCACCCGCTACGAGCCGGCCCGCTCAAGTCGCGTTTATCTTAGATAGCGCCGCACTCCGCGCGAAGGGCCAGCGAGCGCTAGCTCGTCCTTGCTTGACCGCAGCATCATTTACGCAATTGACTGAGCCCGAGGACACATGAACATTATTGCTCAACCCAGTGCCGTATCTGTTCAGCTTGATAATCAGATTGCGAACAGACGGATGACCGTCGGCCTCGGAGGGGGCGTAGCGCTGGAGTGGTACGACTGGAACGTCTACGGCGTGATGGCGGCGTTTCTCTCGCCGCACTTCTTTCCTTCCGATGATCCCACGACCTCGCTGCTTGCGGGGCTAGCCGTGTACGGGGCGGGCTTCTGCGCGCGGCCACTGGGAGCGGCTTTGCTTGGCCCAGTCGCAGATCGCATTAGCCACAAGCGAGTAATGATGATCTCGGTGACGGCGATGGCGGTTTGCTCGCTGCTGATCTCTCTATTGCCGACGTACCGGGACATCGGCGTCACGGCGGCTGTGGCGCTGCTTATCATGCGCCTTGTTCAGGGGCTTGCTACCGGAGCCGAGGCGGGTGTCGCCAATGCAATCGCAATTGAACTGGCGCCGCCCGGAAAGGAGGGGCGTTATCTGGGGCTGATCGGTGGCACTTTCATCCAGCTAGGCAACCTTGGATCTAGCCTTGTTGCGTTTCTGGTGAGCGCATCGGTTGCCCCCGAAGCGATGCGCGAGTGGGCCTGGCGCGTACCCTTTGCGGTCGGCGGGGTGCTGGGCCTACTGGTCATTTATCTGCGCACGTCGGTACCGGAGACCTTGATCCATCGGGTTATGCATCGCCAAGATGAGTCGTCGCGAATTCAGGAAACCACCGGCGGTGTGTGGAAGACGCTCTGGAGCGTGCGGCTATCCCTGCTTGCGGTCATCCTGGTGATCGGATCGGTGCAGATCGCCAACTATGCCTGGAACACCGGTCTGCCCAATATGGCGAACACGGTATTCAAGGAGAATAGCACCTCTGTATACGGAATTATGACGCTGATGGTCTTGATCTGGATGTTGGCCGCCCCCCTTGTTGGCGCCTTCGCTGACAAGGTGCGGCCCTCGCGTGCGTTCACGCTGCTGCGCCTACTGCTCATCCCATGCTTTTTCCTGACGCTGCTTTATTCGGAGAAGGGCATCTCCACGTTCTTCCTTGTCACGGTATTCGGCGGAGCCATCGTGGGGTTCAACATGGCGCTCTATAACTTCATCGCTACCACGCTGATGCCGCGTGCCGTGCGCACCACGGGCGTAGCGCTCGGTTACGCGCTCGGCGTCTCATTGTTTGGCGGGACCTCACCGTATCTTCTTGTGTGGTTGCAACGCGAGCACATGGCCTGGATGTTTCCTGTCTACGGATCGTTGATAGCGCTCTTAAGCGTGGTGGTCTACCACTTCGCCAAAAGGCGTGGCCGCGTCTACATCGGTGACTGAACGCCTTCTGCCTGCCGCTTGCGCCTCCCAGCAGAGGCAAAGCCTTCCTTATCAGACGCAAAGCATGCCGACCGGCGAGTATCTCTTGATGCTGGGCAAGAGCATGGGATTGGGACGAGCGCCTTCGCCAGCAGCGGGACACGTGAGCAGTCCTCATCGCATCTAGGGCCGCTTATGGGCGACGACGTCCATGAACTGGAGTCCATCGAATGAAAACGCCATCGTCACCGCACTTCGCGCCCGTCGACTTGCAGCGATATTTCAACGCCGGTCGCCTGGAACTCGATGAGGGGTTCGGCAGCCGCCCAGGCGACACCGGCTGGATCGATTCGCTTCGAGGACCGCAGACGTATCGAGGCATCCCGTTTCTATTCGGCGCCAACGCCGGAGCGGATGTGCTGGCCTTGCGTCCCGGGGGGCTTCCTGCGGTGATCGCGCTGCCGCCCACATTGGCCAGCTACGTGCTCTTTGTGCAAGTGGTCGCGGACCGCCCACCCGTAAGCCCTCAAGGCTTCGGGGAGATTGGGCCGGCAACGCTGCCTGTGGAAGGCAATTCGCTCGGCGATCGGGTGTCGACATACGTGCTTCGATACGTCGACAGCACCGAGGTCGACGTGCCGGTGCTACGGCGGTTCGCGGTCCAGCAGAACCATATCTCCTGGAGCGCCAGCCCGTTCGCGGCGCTGCCATTACGGGGGCCCATCGTGCACGCAAGCACCGGCGAAAACTGCGCACTCGGCAGAAGGGCGGGCGCGAGCTTCTTCCATGGCGAGACACGCACCGAATCGGGGCGCATGGATCGACAAGGGGAGAACTTGTGGCTTTATGCGCTCCAAAATCCATATCCGGAGAAGGAGCTCACCGCGCTAAGCCTGCGAGCGGAGCAAGAACTTTCTCTTGTCTTTGCGGTGACCACGACAAGGCTCACCCAGCATCCCCTGCGCCTCCAGCCTCGTCGCAAGCTGAAGATGCGGCTACCGCCCGGAGTGCATCTGAATAAACTTGGCGAGCTCGACGTCGATCATCGGGGCGAACAGATCGGCATGGATCTCGGCACGGTGATCTCCGCCCGCGCGGTGCTTGACTACGCGAGATCGGACTGGCTCGGTGACAAGCACGACGTGCAGCCGGTGCGTTCCGAGGACGAGGTCATCGTCGAGTACTCCGCCCATCCCGACGCAAGGCTGTACCTACGCTCCGACGACGGCCGCTTGCACCTTGCCGATCTTCGGTCGCTGGAAGCTGCCGGGAACGCAGGAGACACCTCGCTGGAGGCGGTGCCCATCGCGCCGGCAACAAGGCCCGTCAAAATCCGCATCGTAGAGAAGGGCAACGGCGTGCGTGTCGCCGCGCGCCTGCATGTGCATGGCGCGGATGGGGAGTATCTGCCGCCCAAGGGGCACCACCGCAAGGTCAATGCCGGAAGATTCGAAGACTTCGCCGGGGAGTTTACGAACGGGCTGAACCAGTACGTCTATGTGGATGGCAGCTGCGAGGCGGACTTGCCGATCGGGCCCGTGTTTGTGGAGATCAGCAGGGGCTTCGAGGTGCGGCCCCTGCGCCGTATCGTCCAAGTCACCGCGACCACGGAGGAACTCACCTTCGAGCTGGACAGGGTGCTGCGCTGGCGCGAACAGGGGTGGGTCAGCTCCGATACTCACGTCCATTTCCTGAGCCCGCACACAGCCCTGCTAGAGGGCAAGGCGGAGGGGGTCAACGTCGTCAACCTGCTCGCGGCACAATGGGGCGAGTTATTCACCAACGTGGCCGATTTCGACGGGCGCACGACGCTCGGGGCAAAGCACTTCGGCGGGGACGGAGAGTTCCTTGTTCGCGTCGGCACAGAGAACCGTATGCAAGTCCTAGGACACATATCGCTTCTCGGCTACGAAGGCGAAATTATCAACCCCCTGTCTTGCGGCGGACCCAACGAGGCTGCGATCGGCGATCCTCTGGAAGCGACCATGGCCGATTGGGCGGAGCGCTGCCGCCAGCAAGGGGGCCTTGTCGTGATGCCGCATGCTCCCAACCCGCAAGCCGAGCGGGCGGCGGACATCGTGCTCGGCCTGGTCGATGCCATTGAAATGATGTCGTTCAACCCGCGGACTGCGCAGATCAGCGCATTTGGTCTGGCTGACTGGTACCGTTACCTCAACATCGGCTACCATCTGCCACTGGTCGCCGGCTCCGACAAGATGGACGCTGCCGCGCTCCTCGGAGGCTCGCGGACCTATGTGCAACTAGGTGGATGCGATTTCACGTATCGCAACTGGATGGATGCCGTACGCAGCGGAGACACGTTCATCACAGTCGGGCCGCTCGTTGAGGTGAGAGTGGAAGGACGTCGCCCCGGGAGCGCGATCGCGCTTCCCCCTTCGGGTGGCACCATCACAATCGACTGGCGGATCGAATCGGTCAGCGTCGCGCCAACACGGGTGGAGGTGATCCGCAATGGCATCGTCATCGATGAAGTTCGATGTAGCGAATTGTCGTGCAACGGCCAGCTCGCGTTGCGCATCACCGAGTCCTGTTGGATCGCAATACGCGTTCGAGGCAGTGTGGCGGGGCGCGAGGCCGACATCGCGGCCCACACCAGTGCGGTGTATGTCAAAGTCGGCGACAAACCGGTCTTTGCCACTGCGGACGCGGTGTCGATTCTTGCACAAATCGAGGGATCGATCGCCTATATGGATACGCTCGCTCCCAGGACTGACGAAGCGCGGCACTCCCGGCTGCGAGCTGCCTTGGAGCTTGCACATCATCGTCTGCATCATAAGCTGCACGAACTTGGCGCCATTCACCACCATGCGCCTGTCCATTCCGTTCACACCGAGCGCGAGCACTGAGAAGGGGAAAACGTCGTGTGAGTTGCTCTCCTTTCTCTCGCTCCAGCGCTTTGCGGGCAGCACGGCCGCGGCATGTTCAGCCACGTCCACTTGTGCCACCACCGGTGATATGTTCGCGCAGCGTGGCAGCCGCCCGAACCTTGGAGGAGCGCAGGAGAATCGATTTCAGTGACAGCGCGTCGGCCGCGGCAGCTTCAGCCCGGGCTGCGCCTGCGACGCGGTGGGCGTTCGCTAGATCTCGGCGGCCCGGTCGATGACCGCATGACCAGTCGATAGGGCAACAGGACACTCCTGGGAAGTGGGCTTCCAGCGATCGCATTGATGAGATAATCGGCGGCTCCTCGGCCAATTTCAGCTGCCGGAACACTGACTGTTGTGAGCGGCGGGTCCATCTGCGCCGCCAGCTCCACATCGTCAAATCCTGTGATGGAAAGGGTAGCCGGCACGGCGACCCCAATTTTGCGGGCCTCTGCCATTGCACCGATGGCAAGGGTGTCGGTGGTGCAGATCACCGCCGTCGTGTCGGGGTGGTCGGTGAGGAGCTGACGAAGAGCGCTGCGACCCTGGGCAAGCGAATAGTCGGCCTTAATGATCTGGGTGGGCCTGAGCGGGAGGCCGGCGTCCGAAAGAGCGCGCTGAATGCCCTCGAGCCTCGCGCGGGACCGGTCGTTGGACGCAGCAACAACATTGGCGATCGCGCCGAAACGGATGTGTCCAAGCCGCAACAGATACTCGGTCATCTCGCGCGTGGCTCTTTCGTTATCGATTCCGATCGCGGGAATGCCGCCAACTGCCTTCGAAACATAGGTCGTGATCACAGGCACACCGGCTTGTTCAATCAGAGCCCTCAGTTCACGTCCATGGGAGCCTCCGACCAGTACAATTCCATCGATGCCGCGCTCGATGAGGCTCTGCAGTTCCTGAAGTTCGCGGCGCTGATCATATTGGGAATTCGCGATGAAGAGCGTATAGCCGCTTTCGCTGAGGCGGTTCTGCAGCGCCTCAACTCCTTCGGCAAAGATCCCGAGCGCCAGCGTCGGAACGATGACTCCGATGGTGCGCATGCGTCCCGACTTCAGGGCTCTCGCCGCGCTGTCTCGCGTGTAGGACAGGTCTGTGATGTGCCGCATCACCTTGTCCCGGAGCTCCGGTCTCACGATTTCGGGATGATTGAGGACGCGCGACACGGTCGCAGGGGACACATTGGCCTTTCGCGCGACATCTTCGATCTTCACGCGCGGTTGCTGGCGTCCTTTGGGCTCGATTGTTGGTTTTTTATCCATCCGGTCTGGTCGCTCAGTCAATGGCATGGGTCCGATCCACGTTAGAACATTGGACAGCCAGCATTCTCAAGCTCTGTATACGCCCGATCCGTCTTATCCAGTGGAACTCTGGTACATGGGCAGGCGCTGAGTTGGCAGGCCGCCCATTTTGCTTGACTCTGCACATCATGATGTCTATTTCTGAAATCGATTTCAGAGGCCGAGCCAAATAGAACACCTCTGATCCAAGAAAACTGAAAGCGAGACCATGGTCGATCTTTTGAAGGGCGTTCGCGTCCTGAGCTTCAATCACTTCCTGATGGGCCCCGTGGCTGCGCAGTTTCTCGCCGATCTCGGGGCGGACGTCATTGCCGTCGAGCCACCCGATGGCGCCTTTCAGAGGAAATGGGGCGGAGCAGACAAGCGGGTCGATGGGCAGTCCATGTTGCTGCTCACCGGGAACCGCAACAAGCGAAGTCTCACGCTCGACCTGAAGAAACCTGAAGCCATTGAGATTGCCAGGAAGTTGATCGCGACCTCGGATGTCATGACTGAAAACTTCCGCCCCGGCGTTCTCGACAAGCTTGGCCTCGGCTACGAGGACGCCAAGAAGATCAATCCGCAAATTATCTATGCTGCGGCCTCAGGCTACGGTCCTGATGGGCCCTACGTCCACCGTCCCGGTCAGGATCTACTGGTGCAGGCAATATCGGGGCTGGCCACGATTACTGGAAGCCGCGAGCAGGGTCCAAGGGCCGTAGGTGTTTCAGCGGTCGATCACCATGGTGCTGCGTTGTTTGCGGCTGGCATTCTGGCCGCGCTTGTGAGGAAAACGCGCACCGGACAGGGGTGCCGGGTTGATGTCAGCCTGTTGTCTGCTGCACTCGATCTGCAGATGGAATCCTTTACTTGTTACCTCAACGGCGAGCGGCCTGACGATGTCCGTCAGCCGGGACCGATCTCCGGTTGGTACTACGGTGCGCCTTACGGCATTTATCCGACGCGTGACGGTCATTTGGCGATTTCTCTTGGATCTCTCAGCACAGTGTCGGAGGCGCTCGATGTTCCGGCCGATCAGCGCGTTCCAGACAAGGAGGCGTATCGCCGACGCGACGAGGCATCCGCTGCGATCGCCGCAAATGTCGCAAAGCGCACGACGGCCGAATGCATCGCATTGTTCGAGGCCCACGGAATTTGGCACGCCGCGGTCAATGACTATGCAGATGTCGTGACCGATCCGCAGGTCGTGCACAACAAGAACTTCCAGGTCGTCCGCGGGGCGACGGGCGCGCCGATCACGCTCGTCAGCCATCCCGTGCGCTATGATGGCAAGCTGCCCGAAGTCCGACTGCCGCCTCAGAAACTTGGGGCTCAGACCGAGGAAATCCTCAAAGAGCTCGGCTACGACGACCACCAACTTGAAGACCTTTCCAGGAAGGGGGCGGTCGGCGCCTTTACGTCCTCGCGCGCCGCTTGATGACGCTCCCAACGCGCATCACGGCAGGCATGCTAGAGCGCATGTACACACTGGTCATGCGCGTGACGATCGGGCTGAGGCGGATAGCCCTTGAGCGTTTGCTCGTGATCAGGAGCGATAGCTGGAGAACGCAGCTGCGTGCTCCTGACCCGCTTAAGCCATCGGCTCGGCCGAAGCGAAATCCGTCGGACATTGGACGGTTAGCACCGGGAACGATGCCCTGGGATTTCGGCAAGTGGCAAAGGAGTATCGGATATGAGCAAGTCGCGCTGGGCACGCGCAATAGACCTGATGCAAGCACGAGTCGATCAGACGCTTGTCGCGATGAAAATAGAGTTTCCGCATTGGGCAGACAGCTCGACCGGCAAATGGACGACCACGCCGGACGGCGATTGGACCGGTGGCGCATGGCCGGGTATGTTGTGGCTGCTCGCGCGGCGATCTGGCGAGCCGAAATACCTCGATGCAGCTCGGTTCTGGAGCAGCCGCTTGAAGCCGCGCGCGCAGCTGCAAACCGCGTTCAAGGGCTTTGGGTTCTACTATGGGGTCGCTCTTGGCGACGTACTGTGTAAAGACAAGGACGCAGCTCTCCTGGCACTGGATGCCGCCACCTCGCTCAAGACGCAATTCGATTGCCGGCTTGGCCTCATTCCGCTAGGCCGCGATGCGGAGGAATCAGAAGATGTTGGCAATTCGTTCAGCAGCATCGACTCTCTGCAGGCGGTCCCGCTTCTGTATTGGGCCGCCGCAAGGACAGGCGATTCCTCATACGCTGGCATTGCGGCGCGCCATACCACGCGCGTGCTCGACATTCATATGCGCTCCGATGGCTCAATCGTTCAGTCGAGTGAGCTAAATCCGTCCACCGGCAAGATAGTCCGCCATTTCACCCACAAGGGATTCAGCGACACGAGTGTCTGGGGCAGGGCGCAAGCTTGGGGGCTCGTCTATGCGGCGATCGCGCTTGCTCACCATCCTCATGAGACGCGCTGGATGGAGCAGTTGATGGCGGGAGCGGACTGGTGGCTTTCGCACGTGCCAGCGAGCATGGTCGCGTTCTGGGACTTTGATGATCCTGGCATTCCCAACACGGAGACGGACACGGCGGCAACTGCAATCACGTGCTCGGCGCTGCTAAAGCTGGCGCGGCTCGCGCCGACGGCGGCACTGCGCGTCAGATATCGTGAGGCAGGCGAACGGACGGCAAAGGCCCTGATCGAGACCTATCTGACGCCAACAAATCCGGACGATCCCCGCCCGCCCGGAATGTTGGTCGGCGCCTGTTTCAATAAACGTCGCGATGCACGCGCTCAGGACGCGGCCAACAATGCAGAGACGATCTTCGGATCCTACTATCTGTTCGAATCATTGAACGTTCTTGATGGACTCATCGAGGCTGAGAAGATTTGATTAGAAGCAGCCCCTATTGCGATCATGGTCCAGGACGCACCGCTCAGCGGCGTGATGCTGACGGTGCCGATTCTTGTTCGTCTTGCACGAGAGGTGCCGCTCGTCAGCTATTTCAAAATCGAGGTACCGCTGCGCGGCGAAGCTGCGTGCGTTGATCGAGGAGGGTGGTGAGGCCCTCGCAGGCCCGCACTCCGGCAACACGGGGCGGTTGGGCCTGACAGGTCAAGGCACCGCGAGAGCGCAGACGTAGATGTGGCGCGACGATCAAGGACGCGATGACGGCGCTATGGGAGGCGTTGGACCGGGTATGCGGCAAGCGGCTCAACGTGATGATTCCGATCTTGCTGCCGGCCCTTGAGCAACATGGGCGATTGAAGCCTGGCCTGGCAGATCGTGATCCTGTTTTCGCGATCACCCCTGCAACCATCGACCGCTTGCTCGTCGACGTAGGGGTCGCGGCGAGCGGCGGTAGGCGGCGGCGCCGTGCCGGATTCTATTCGACCATCCGACGGAAAGTTCCGATCCGGACGATCAATGACCGCCCACAGCCGAATTATGCGAAAGCGAAGGTCCGGCGAGTGCGGTTTAGCGATGGGGCTGGCCTCCATCACCAGCCCTCAGAGTGAATCACGATTTGCCGCAAGCGAGTCACTTCCGATTCCGTCAGGTAGGAAAATGCTCTAAAGTAATCAAGCGCTATCATGCTCCGTTGACGCCCTATCAGCGCGCGCTGGCGCATGCCAAGGTGACCGCGGCTGTAAAGCGGCGCCTACGTGGATCAGTATCGCTCGCTCCATCCGGTCGGGCTCATGGCCGAGTTTCGCACAAACCACGAGGAACTTGGCAGTTGCGTCGATCGTCGTGCCGGACAGGTGCGCGGCCTGCAACCCGCTTGCACGAGCTCCGCGCCGGCAACCGCAGCGACGTTCGCCAAGAAACCCTCCGCAACACGGTGACGGCCGTCGAGGCGCGTGCCAGGCACCGAGGCTGCCGTCGGCCTTATAAGACCAGGGTTCGCATGGCCGTCCAAGCTCGACCCGCACATTACTAGGATTGAGGGCTGGCTCGTCGAGGAGCCGCAATTGACTGCGCTCGCAATAACTCACGTTCGACCGCCCGTTCCGGAGTTGACAGCGCGCGCGTTGCCCAGCTCCTTCTTCAAGGCTTTCTCCCGACAGGAGAGTGGGGTGATATTTCCGAGCCATGGGGTTGGGAGCGCAAGGCCAGGGGCATTCCCAGGGCCGAGACAAGAACCGCGACGGCCCCCAGCCACTGTGTTGCGGTCAGAGTTTCCCGAAGGAAGATAGATGCGAAAATGGATGTAAGCACGGGAACGAGCGGTAGCAACAGAGCGGCGGCTGTCGCGCTCATTCGCTGCAGCGCGATCCCGTAGAGGAGGAAGGGAATCGAAAAGAGCAGCAATCCGGATCCGGCCACCGGAACAATATCGCCGATGACCACAGAGAGCGTCGGCAATGGGCGAACGCAAATCCACGCAAATACGACCACTGCAAACGCGACGATCTGGCTCGTTGTCGTAAGGCGCAACGCATCCACGTTTTGCGACATCACACGGACCGCTATGCTGTAGAGTGAGGCGAATAGTACGCCGGCGAGTACGAGAGCGACCCCCAGTCCCGGCGTTGCGGAAGGAGCAGATTCAGAGGTCCATTGCAAAAAGCCGACCCCGGCAAAAGCCAACAAAGAGAGAAAGACGATAGCACGGTTAGGGATCTCGCCAAGGATCAACCATGCAAGAAGTATGACCATCGGCAGTTCAACTGCGAACAGCATCGCCTCTATCGAAGCCGGCAGCATCGATAGTCCGAAGATCGACAGACCAGACGCAAGCGCCGGCTGCAGGATGCCGGCAAGGCCAGCACGCCAATCGCTCAAGCGAGGCGGCGCACCTGAGAAGATCGATAGTACGGTCAGGCTTGCGGCACTCACAGCCAACTGCGCTGTCAGAAGCGAGAGCGGTTCGATGCAGCAGAGCGCGGCCTTGGACAGAACGTTGCCGATACTCCAGCTGACCGTTGCGAGTGTTCCGCAAAGAAGCGGTAGGAAAAGAGGTGGGCTCTCACTCAAGCTTATGACTCCCTTCGTCGCCGCGATCGGAGTGGATTCACGGCAATGCACGTTTGAATTCTCGGTTCATGATCTGCCGCCGCCGGATCGCGTGTCGAATCCTGGGCTCTAGTTGTCCTACCCAAGGGCGAAGCCAAGAGTATCGCATGTGTTGTTTCTCTTAGCCTCGAAGCTTCGTCGTTCCGCACCACTGGCGAATGGCATGGTCGGAGGTAACTGGCGACGCCCTTACGATGATCGTACATGCGTTGTCGGTCGCATGAAAACAAGTGAAAGAGCGATAAATCCATACCACGATTTACGTCACCTCCACCCGGGGCAGGCTGCTGCAACCTATGGGGTTGAAGACGGATTGGATCGAGCTGCCGTTCCGCCTTCGAAGGACCTGGATCCGGAGGTGCGTAAGGCGCTCAGGGAGTTTTTAGTCGCATCGCTTGACGGGTACGGCCATTCCCCTCACGTGGTTGATTTCGCAATCCGAGGACGCGCGCCAATGATGATTGGGGAGGACATTATGCCACAACGCAGGGGGCGGCGCTGAGGGCGGGCCTTGCCAAGGCCGCTCAAGGCCTCGGGGCCGCACGCTTCCGCATTTTTCGGAAGCTCGAAAAGTGAATCGGTAATCCTAGTCCCTGCTTCTGTCCGAAACCACACGTGCCGAATGTAAGTAAATTGCCAGGGTGTCTGCACACGAGACATTCGGCCGAGAAATTGCGACCAGATTCCTCCGGTTTGCACTGGCCCAAATCATGCTGTGGCTACGGGCGAGAACGCAGAATGGGAGGCGCCTTAGTTGCAACCAGCCATCGAGATGACGTCGGCCACTGAGAATGAGGGCAAAATATAAGTCGTGATCCGAAATCCGATCTCGATCGGGACGGGGCGACCTGATGGTCTTGGAAGTCCCGTCTTAGGTCATGACCTGGCTGAATGCGCATCCGCAACCTAGATGCGCACGCTCACGCCAGGCGGGCATCTGGTACTCGGATCTGCGTGTGATACCGCTCGAACGCTTGGCGTCATGCCGCTGATGCAGAGATGGTCCGGGAAGCGCTGACGAAGCGTTGATCGTTCGAGTGCGTCTGCTTGCTCGCTGCTTTCGGCAGCGAAGACGGTCTTCAAATTAATCGAATTGTCTGGGGCTAACATGGAGGCACTATGCGCATCTGCGGTATCAAGCTGACGCATGACGGATCAATCGCTCTTATCGAGGACGGACGACTTGCTTTTTGTGTCGAGCAGGAGAAGCGGGACAACAATCCGCGATATCAAAGCATTGACAATCTCGATGCAGTTGTCGTCGCCTTAGCGGAGCAGGGGCTGGATGCGTCGGATGTTGATCAGTTCGTCCTCGACGGCTGGTGGGGAGAGGGGGAGTCGGAATTCCAGGTCCTCAGTGGGGCTACGCCAATTACTCTCAAAGGTGCGCCGTATATTGAAAGTCATGCCGATGGCCTGCTAACGTCGCGCGACGGCACTGGCCTGCTACTGGGCGGCAAATCCTTTCCTTACAGGAGCTATCCGCACGTCACGGGCCATGTGGCCGCCGCATACTGCACGAGTCCCTTTGCGAAAGCAGGACAACCCGCGTTCTGTCTGGTGTGGGACGGCGGCACCTTTCCACGTCTTTATTATGTAGAACTCCGCGGCGCCCAGTTCATAGAATGCCTGTTCCCAATGATTGGGCACGCCTATGCGGCCGCAGGTTATCACTTCGGGCCGTATAAGCAGGCGACGCGCACCAATTGGGACCTCGGTGTTGCCGGCAAGTTGATGGCCTATATCGCACTAGGCTCTGTTGATGAAAACATCGTCACGGTCTTTCAGGAGCTTTACGAGGAGCACTTTGGGACCAATGCAGAGCTCGCCCGTCCTGACAGTCCGGAGTCTGCGCTTGAAGCTGTGCATGATTACGTCGATGCCAGCGCGCAGCGGTTGAAGTCCAAGGCTCCCGAAGATGTGCTTGCATCGTTTCATTGTTTCCATGAGCGTCTGCTCGTTCGCGAAATGGCGCGTGCTTTGCAGCGCCACTCACGTTTTCCGTCGCGCAACTTGTGTATAACAGGCGGCTGCGCTCTCAACATAAAATGGAACAGCGCACTGCGCGCCAGCGGCCTGTTCGATGCTGTCTGGGTGCCGCCCTTTCCGAATGACAGCGGATCGGCAATCGGTGCCGCTTGCTCGGCGGTGGCGGCCGACAAAGGCTTCGTGCCGCTACAATGGTCAGTCTATAGCGGTCCAGCCCTGCAGCCGAGCGATGTGCCGACCGAATGGGACGCCGCGCCGTGTAGCATGAGTGAACTCGCGACCATTCTCGCCAGTAACAAGCCGGTGATTTTCTTTGCCGACCGCGCCGAGCTTGGACCTCGGGCACTGGGTAGTAGAAGCATTCTCGCAGCCGCGACGACGGCGCGAATGAAGGATCATCTCAACGATATCAAACTACGCGAACACTTCCGGCCGGTCGCTCCGATATGCTTGGAGGATCGTGCCCCGGACATTTTCAGCCCTGGAACGCCGGACCCTTACATGCTCTTTGATCATCAGACACGAGCAGAATGGCGGGACAAAGTCCCCGCCGTTGTACATCTGGACGGAACTGCGCGATTGCAAACCATTCCCAGATCGTCCCAGCACAAAGTCGCCAAGCTTCTCGTCGAATATGAGAAACTTACGGGTATTCCACTGCTTTGCAACACGAGTGCGAACAACCATGGACGCGGTTTCTTCCCGAATGTCGCAACGGCCTGCCAGTGGGGAGGCGTTGAGCATGTATGGTGCCATGGCATGCTGTGGACGAAAACACAGAAGTGAGCGATTCCCGGTCCAACGGCACCTTTCCCGCTAAGAATGAGCGAGATATCACAGCGGGTCGCTGTCTGCCGGATGTCGCCTACGTTGCGCCGGGAGGGTGCTTCGGGCTGCGATTGGTGCGGCAGGAGGACGATTTTATGTATGGTCCTCGGCACGGCTACCGCCTGATACAGGCATATCACGGTGCTCGGCGAGCCAGTGCCGGCATGCCGCAGAGCCTAACGATAGGCTTGCTGCGCTTAGTGTTCCTGGCACGGCGTTGCTATTGAGAGGCAGCAACACCGACTGAGGCTGTGCATTCAGACGTCAGACAGACGCTCTCTAACGCCGTGTGTCCATTTGCGAGAGAATAGGCGCGGGAGCAGCCGCGGTATCGTTGAGACTTGCCAGTGGGCTCATCAGGATCGCCGGTTGCGATCGGCCAGCCATGATAAGGGCGGTAAGAACGGTCGAAGGTCCGGGAAAAGCATCTTCCCGCTCAAGAGCGGTCTGGGATCGCCAGAGCGGCAGCAGCGGCCTGGGAAAAGGGCTGATCCCTCAATTTCAAACTGAGACACGGCATTATCGCTCAACACCGCCCAGCGTCCCTGGTGATGGGCGCCGCGAAATGGCGCTGGCGCGACACGGGTTAGTCATCGCACAAGGATGCCGCGATTGGCGGCGACTACCGCATCAGCACCGGACATTTTGCCACAACGTAGCAGTCGGCGCTGAGGACAGGCATAAAGCGAGAATCGGGTCAATGCCCAGAGCCGCAGGCGCTGGGCAGCTTTGGGTAACGCGAAAACTGATCAGGTGAGCGCAGTTCGTGCTTCTGTCGGAAACCAAACGTGACAAATGTCAGTAGATCGCCAGCGTGTCTGCAAACGCGGACGTTCGGCCGAAAAGTCGCGAGGGATTCCTCTAGCTCGCACTGGCGCATGGTGCGGCAAGAGGACGATTTCATGTATGGTCCTCGGCACGGCTACCGCCCGATACAGGCAGATCACGGTGCTCGGCGAGCGAATGCCAGCATGCCGCAGAGCCTAATCATAGGCCCTTGCTGCGCTTAGCGTTCCTGGCACGGCCGTTGCTATTGAGGGGCAGCAACACCGAGTGAAGCTGTGCATTCAGACGTGTAGACAGATGTTCTCTAAAGTCGTGTGCCCATTTCCGAGAGAGCAGGCGCGGGAACAGCCGCGCTATCGTTGGCACTCGGTTGATGGAGAGCGATATGAGGCCGGCTATCCGGCTTCTCAGCTCACCGCTTGCCGGACGCTGAAGCAGTTCGTCCAGACCGGCCTGCTGGCCGCCGGCGTCTCGCGATGTTGTTTTCACCACAAGATGGAGAGTTAGATGAATGCCCCGCTAGGCGCATCTGTAAGGCGCCAAACGACTGACGTAGATGCAATGCTAGCCGAACTGCGATTATGCGAGCGCCCCCATGACGTGGAAGTAAGCGGCCTGCCCCTGCACGTCCTGCCTGGTGTTTTGTCACCACGCCTAAGTCACGGTCCCGACGCATTGATGTCGAAGTGGCACATCGAACCTGGCGCGACAGTACTCGATCTGGGATGCGGATCAGGCGTACTAGGGCTTGCAGCGCTCCGTGCCGGCGCAGGCTGTCTAGTGGCACTCGACATAAATCCGCAAGCCGTCCTCACGACGAAGATAAACATCGAGAGGTTAGGTTACTCGGGCAAAGCCGAGGCGCGCTATAGCGATACCTATTCTGGGCTGCATTCCGGAGAAAAATTTGACATCATTCTCTTTGCCGCCCCCTATTGGAATCGTAAAGCGAAAGACGACCTGGAGCGCTCTTGCTTCGATGAACATCACAATGTCATGGCCTCGGCTCTCAAAGGTGCGCGGCGCCGCCTAAATGACAAGGGCGTGATGTATGTGCTCTTCTCTGATCAGGGAGATGTCGGGCGCGTCTTGAATTTGATTAATAGGAGTAAGCTGCGCGTCAGGAATATGCATATTTTCCGCCCCTCGATTCCAGAGGGCCACGTCCGGATTATTTGGGAACTCACGGTGCGATGAAAGCTCTTGGCTCTCGAGCGGCGTTCTGGCCGAGCATGGGCCCCTAAAGAAGGCCGAGGCACTGCACCGCCCGCTTTGCAAAAATTATAATGCTCGCGGCAGTTTCCCGGCCGACGAGGCGCGCTCAACGTTTCTCTCGCCCTGACCCACCGCGATGATCACCGAACCTGTGAAAAGTCCGTTCTGGCGCACCTTCACGTAGGAGGCTATCGATCCACGGTTATCACCGGCGCAGCATCGCGGAGCTCGCACTCGCCCGCACCGACGTTTCGATAAAGACGCGCCAAGTAATCCGGGAAGGCTGGGCTCGTCCGTTGCCGCGTACTCAGCATTCAGGAGGACTGGGTCTCTGGTCCTTACGGATCGCAGCCTACGTAATGATACGGAGGTCAGCCGTCGCACTTGCTTGATCTTGGAAATGCATCCTCATCTACATGACACCATGCAGACCAATCTACGATCCACAACTCTGGCGAGCTCGTGCGCAAGCAAGCGCGAATCAAAGCGGATTCGCTCGGCTCCGGCCAACCCAGGGACAGGCTCCTGAAAGTCGCCGATGAATACGACAAGCTAGCCAACACTGGTGGCGCGCCCAGAATCGAAAGAGCCAGGTTCGTGTCACGATTTCTGATCGTTATCCGTTTTCTTGACTAAATGCTCGAGCGGCTCGCTCCGAGCCACCGGCGCCAATTCCACGGAACGCATACACTTTCGCCGATAACTAATTTCAAAAGGTCAGCCAACATCAGAAGAGGCAATCAATATTGATTCAAGCGGAAGAAAGGCGCGAACAGATTCACACAGTGGGATTGCGTCGCACTCCAACCCGCTGAAGTATTGTTGCCGAAAGCGTATGCGAATATCTCCTGCGTGAAGCCTTGCGCTTCCGCAGCTTTCGAAAGTCCTGTCCAGCAAATTACAATGTTTTAGCGAACTCACGCGAGCAGAGCGCTATTTCTTCTTGTGAAGTGGACGAGCCGGCTTGCGACCTTTGCGCAATGTCTTATGGGACGTTGCTCCTTTAGGCGGTTGGATAAAGAACTCAGATAAATGGACGCCAAGCGATTTAGCGATCCGATCGAGCAGATCGATTGTTGGATTCGCTTCTTGCCTCTCAACAGCGCCCATGTATGAGCGGTCAATGTCCGCATCGAAAGCCAATTGCTCCTGCGGAATACCGAGATCAACGCGGATCCGCCGCACATTCCAGGCCAAAAGCGCACGAGCTTTCATGCGCTAAAGCAGCCATTCGGTGGGCCATCAAACCACTGGCTATAACCGGTCTATTGTTTCAGGTTTCGCAAAAGATCGCGAACTCGCCGCGTGAGCTTACATGAAAGAGCCGGCGTTAGACCCAGATGCCGGGCACGCCGCGCCGAATGGGTTGGTGCTGACTTTCTATCACGACCAGCATCTGGACGTATTTGGCGACTCCTCGATGCGCAGGTCGATGGCACCAACTGAGAAGAAGTTGCGCGGAGGATATTGCTTCTCGCCGGCCTTGCAGCCCCGGTTCACCTTCCGCGGCAGCAACGTCGTGGCGATCCGGAAACCGCCTGGAAAGAAGTGGGATTCTTCGCGACGATCCGCGTCCGGGGCAGCGAGGTCGTGTCGCGCGATTTTGACTTGACCTATGGGCCTAACAGCGCGGCGTCACGCTGGGTTTTCATGGGTGATCAGCGCACTGGGCTGTGGGCGTCACGCGCTCTCTGGCCTGCGCGGAGCATGTCGCCACCTCTGGCGGGCAAAAACGTGGCCACGTCAGACACCGCGGTGCGCAGGACCGAATAAAGATACGGAACGCATTGCGAGCCACGAGGATAGTGCTGCCAGTTCTCACGCAATACATCGCAAAAAGAAGCGCATTCAATCGCATTATTTGATGTTGCCGTCGGGTCCATACTGCCCACGCTTGCAACTATTCGCCAGCGTCAACGTTCTGCTCCACACTGTCGACTCAAATGCACGTCTCACCATCAGAAGTTTGTGCATCGATCCTGCCGTTACGCTTCGAAGCCAGGTCCGCAAAAAACGAAGGTCACAGCATCAGCGGAGTTCGCGCAACTTGACCATGTGGCCAATGCATTCAAATGAATCGAACAAAAGCTCGTCTTAAGAAAAGGATACCAAGTGGCGGCAGTAGATTGAAATACTCAACTATTGCGTTCAGATGCTCGTCACAGCTACACGTGTCCTATAACAAGCTACGGTTTCGTTAGCTGCGGCATCCAAGGACACTGTTTGATGCAATTTGCGATGCAATTGGGAAGCACGGCCTTGCGCACGCAATTGGTCATCGTCTCTCGCGCATGTGCGTCCCGCAGACTGTTGCTGCGAGCCCTTGAGTGGAAACCCGAACGGAGCGCGCCCCTGCGGAGCCAGATCAGCACCACAGTCAGGATCATTCTGGCTTCACCTGATGCCGTCCGCCGTGCCAAGCGGCCGAGTATTGGCCAGCGCAGTGCCCAAAGTCTTGCCTATGAGTTGCTGTCTCGAAGCGTGGTCGCTCGCGGCCCTTTCGGGCGCACTCTGGCCAAGCCTCCGCCAGGGGCGAGGTCAGTAGCCGAACAGCGTGACCAACATGAATTTGTCATTGAAGGCGTTGCCGGCAGCTTCGAGGTCGCCGCATTTGGGAGTGCCTATGTCTTCCGTCATCCGCACGCTTCATCTTGGCCTCAATCTTCACGGCGCGGGCGGTCACTCCGCAGCGTGGCGTTGGCCGGGCACCAACCCAAGCGCCTTCTTCGACATCGAGCATTACGTTCGTGCTGCGAAGATTGCCGAGCGTGGCCTGTTGGATGCGGTGTTTCTGGCGGATACCCCCGCGGTGCCCTTCGACATCACTCGGCAGCCGCCACTCAATGGGCTTGAGCCGACGCTTGTGCTTTCCGTAATCGCGCGCGAGACAACGCGCATCGGGCTGATCGCAACGGCGTCGACGACCTACAATGAACCATACAATCTGGCGCGCCGTTTCCAGTCGCTCGATGTCATTAGTGGCGGCCGAGCGGCCTGGAATGCGGTTACGACATCCAGCCCAGCGACGGTAGCAAACTTTGGTGGTCGCCAGATCGGACGCGAAGAGCGCTACAAGCGCGCCGAGGAGTTCGTCGAAACCGTCCGTGCTCTTTGGCTGAGCTGGGGGGATGAGACCATTATCGCTGATCAGGCATCTGGAGTTTACGCCAATACCGATCATTTCCGGCTGCTTGATCCCAGCAAGAATGCGTTCGCAATCCGAGGCCCGCTCACCCATCCCGGCTCGCGCCAGGGCTATCCCATCATCGTCCAGGCTGGAGGCTCGGATCCTGGCGTGCGCCTTGCGGCGCGCAGCGCCGATGTCGTTTTCACCGCAGCCGGGGACTTGAAAACGGCAATCGGGGAGTCCGAGCGCCTGCGCGCGCTCTCGCGTCAATTTGGCCGCCGTGCAACTCCACTCATCCTCCCCGGCCTCGTCACCTTCATCGGCGGCACGGAAGAGGAGGCACAACGCCGAAAGAAGGAAATCGACGCGCTGCTTGATCTGACGCGCGCGATGGACGCCCTCGCACGGAGCATGGACGTGCCGGTCAAAAAACTCAGCCTCGACCGGCCCATTCCCGAGGAGCTCTTGCCCGATCCTCACAATGTTGCGTTCTCGGTCGGTCATCACCGCACGTTCGAAGCATTGGCGAGGGAAGGCCGCACGGTTCGCGAGATCATCGGCAGCGTTCAAGCGTTCGGTCATCGCTTGCTCGTCGGTGCACCCGAGCAGATCGCCGATTCGATCGAATCATGGTTTCGCACAGGCGCGGTCGACGGCTTCAACATCATTCCTGACGTGCTGGAAGACGGCGCAACGGCGTTTGTCGATCTTGTCGTGCCGATCCTACAGAGCCGCGGTCTGTTTCGCACGGAATACCAGGGGGAGACACTGCGCGAGCACCTGGGAATCCCTCACCACGACGTTGCTGCCAAGACGTTGGCGAGGCCGTCGTCTCTGTGACGCAATGTTTGTCCACATTCACCGGAGTTTGGAGATGTCTGTTATGGAACGCACGAGCCTTTGGCGTCTCGGCATCCAGCCGAGCACTCGAAGAAAGCAAAAGGCGACGGCTGTCTTGTTGGCGGTCTCAACGCTCCTGCAGATCTCGATCATGGCGTGCTGCTCTGCCCAAGAGGCGTCAGCCGGCGGACCGAAACGAGGAGGCATCATTCGCTACGGGCATTTTCAAGAGCCGCCCTGCCTGTTCGGGGGATGGGTGCAGCAGTGGTATCTTCAGCGGCAGTATAGCGACAATCTGGTTGCTCGGAGGGAAGATGGAAAGATTGTGCCTTGGCTCGCAACGTCTTGGACAATCTCCGACGACAGGAAGGTATACATCTTTGAGATCAAGCCAAACGTCAAGTTTACCGACGGGACGCCTCTCGATGCACAAGCTGTTGCCGAGAACATCAACGGATGGCTCGGCAATGATCCGGATCGTCGCAATCCGACTGCCGCTCCTTACCTCGAAGACAGCTTCGAATCGGCGACAGCAATTGCCCCTCTCACGCTGCAGATAACGCTGAAGACGCCATTTCAGCCGTTGCTCAACGTTTTCGCCCAGTCCGCCCAAGGCATTTTGTCACCAACTGCGCTCAAGCGCGGACTTGCCGTGAACTGCAACAGCCCGGTCGGGTCAGGCCCGTTCATCGTGGAGAAATGGAATCACGGGCAGAACGTCGTGTTTCGCCGCAACCCGGATTACAATTCGGCACCAAGTCACGCTAAGCACCAGGGGCCGGCTTACGTTGATGGCATCAACTGGAGGTTCCTTGCGGATCAAACCGTCCGCTATGGCTCACTGCTGACGGGCAAATCTGATGTCGTCTATGATATTCCGGCAGTTGCCTGGAAGGACGCCAATTCCCGCTTCGCCGTCTTGCGGCATATAACAGGCGGCACCCCTTTACGCCTGGCGTTGTATACGGCACGGCCCCCCTTTGACGATGTGCGCGTCCGCCAGGCTTTTGCATACGCTGCTGACCGAAGAGCCGCCGTCGAATTGTCCTTCCTCGGCGCTTTGCCATTCGAGGCTAATGGAGCGCTCAGCCAGAGTTCGCCGGAATATATCAGCGGGCTCGGGCGGTCCTATGGGTATGACGTTGGAAAGGCCAATCAGCTCCTCGATCAAGCGGGTTGGACTGAACACAACAAGGACGGCATTCGCCTCAAGAATGGCAAGCCCCTCGTCGTTCGAATCTCCTATTCGAGCGCTTTTCTAAAGCCAGACGGCGAGCAGGCATTGCAGGTCATCCAGCAGCAGGCG
Organism: Bradyrhizobium sp. 179; assembly: GCF_023073535.1. Classification (NCBI taxonomy): domain Bacteria; kingdom Pseudomonadati; phylum Pseudomonadota; class Alphaproteobacteria; order Hyphomicrobiales; family Nitrobacteraceae; genus Bradyrhizobium; species Bradyrhizobium sp. 179. Next base: position 76,820 of record NZ_JADPJR010000073.1, read on the forward strand.
AAAGCTGCCGGATTCGAGGTGCGCCTTCAGCCGACCAACCAGGCGGATTTCTTTGCCGGGAAGAATCTCGGTCCGGACGACTACGAGCTCGTGCTCCTCTATTGGGTTGCACCCGGCGCAGAGGTCTTCCGCATTTCATGGAAGCCTGATCGGAACGGCGAGCGGAACCGCTTTAATCCGTCGCGCTACCAGGATGAGGCACTGTGGGATGTCGTTCAGACAGCGGAACAGGAGTTCAACGATGGCGGGCGGACTGCGCTTTATCAGCAGGCTGAACGCAATATCGTGGAGAAAGCGGCCGTCCTAGGCTTCACGGTGCTCGATGTCACATTGGCAACCAGCCCAAAGTTGAAGGATGTCTGGCTGGACCGCGGGTCGGTCGGTGAACCCGTCTTTTTTGACGCTCATTTCGTCGACGTGAAGTGATGCGTGTGAATAGCGCAGCTCATGTTCGGATAGGCTGGCTTGCGGGCAGGTTCGTGTCCGCTGCGACTGTGGTGTGGCTAGCTGCGACCTTCACGTTCCTTGTTCAATGCCTGATGCCCGGCGACCGCGCCCAGATCATCATCAACATGGCGAGTGGCAACGTTGGAGAGGCCTCTCCAGCAGAGCTCGCGGCGGTCAACGCAAAGTACGGCTTTGATCAGCCACTCGTTCTGCAATACGGCAAATACATATGGGGCATCCTGCATGGGGACCTTGGCTTGTCATACCAGCAGCATCGAGCGGTCCTTGACATCATCGCAGAACAGATTGGGCCAACCATCATTCTGGCGGTTGCGGCGCTCATTGCGGCATGGGTCATCGCGGTTCTGACGACCGTCCTCGTCGCCGGCCAAGACAACATGTGGTCAACCTTGCTCAGCGGAATACAGGTGTTCCTGGCGACCGTGCCGCCCTACTGGCTGGCTACAATCCTCCTCGTTGTGTTTGCGGTGCAGCTTCGGATTGTCCCAGTCATCGGGGGCAATTCCCCGATCGGCCTCGTTCTTCCAACGATTGCGTTGGCTTTGGAGTTGTCAGGATTCCTCGGGCAAATCGTTCGCAGCGAATTCACGCGTGTCCTCGAGCAGCCATTTGTCGTCTCCGCGCGGGCACGAGGTATGGGTGAGCTCGGCGTCAGGTTTCGCCATGTCCTGCGTCATGCAGCGTTGCCCGGCATCACTTTATCAGGCTGGGCGATCGGAAAGCTTCTTTCCGGTGCGATTCTGATTGAGGCGGTATTTGCGCGTCAAGGCCTTGGTGGAGTCCTTGTCGCTGCGACGTCCTCTCGAGACGTTCCAGTCGTCTCGGGGGCTATTCTGATCTCCGCCGGCCTGTTCGCCGTCACCAATATGCTCGTCGATCTCACCTACCGAATCGTCGATCCCAGGATCAAGATGACATGAGCAGGGTAGGTGACTGGAGCGCGTGTTCGCAGCTGATAGAGGCGTCGGCGATCCTCCGTCGTATTCCTCTTCGGGTTCACGTAGCTCTGATCGTTATTGGTTTCTTTATTGTCGCGGCAATCGCGCCGAGTCTGCTGCAGACGCACGATCCGCTCGCGATCGATTTGACGGCACCATTGCAAGCTCCCTCATTCGCGCACTGGTTCGGAACGGACCAATCAGGCCGGGATATTTACTCCCGAATTGTCGAAGGAGCAGGCCAGTCACTCACCATTGGGCTTGGCGCAACTGCGCTGAGCATCGGCATTGGGCTGGTTTTTGGCATCATTGCCGGCCTTGTGGGTGGCGCGCTCGACAATGTTCTCAGCCGGCTTTTGGACGTGCTGTTCGCACTTCCCACGCTGTTCCTCGCGCTTCTGTTCGTGAGCTTGTTCGGTCCATCGGTGCTGACCCTCGTTATAGCGGTCGGAGTTGGCACAGCTCCGGGCTATGCTCGGATGATCAGAGGACAGGTTCTGTCTGTAAAAGGGGCGCCTTATGTGGAGGCTGCCAAGGCCCTCGGCCATCCTTATCCACGTATCCTATGGCGGCATATCATTCCGAACGCGATGAGCCCGCTCACGGCGATGATGACGCTTGGCGTTGGGCAAGCGATCGTCTGGGCGGCGGGTGTTGCGTTTCTCGGTCTCGGCGTCGCTCCCCCGGCGCCTGAATGGGGCGCGCTGCTAAATGCTGGGCGAAACTATGTGATCTTCGCATGGTGGCTTGAGATCATGCCGGGCATTGCCGTGGTGTCGTTTGCTCTCGGCCTGACTGTCGTCGGACGCTATTTGCAGGATCTCCTGGAAGGAAAGATCTAAGTAATGCTCCACGTTCCTAATCGACAAGTTCCCCCGCAGGCGAACCTTCTGACAGTCGATTCACTCTGTGTCTCATTCGGGCGGGATCTTCCTGAGGGAACAGCCGTGCGCGGCGTCTCATTCTCTCTCCAGGCTGGGCGCTGCCTGGCCATTGTCGGAGGGTCCGGCTCCGGCAAGAGCGTGACTTCGCGCGCCATTGTCGGTCTTGCCGGCCGCCGGGCTCATGTCCATGCGCGTCAACTGACCTTCGCCGGCACCGATCTCACAGCTCTCGATGATCGCAGCTGGCGGCGCGTCCGCGGCAAGGAGATCGGCTTCGTTCTGCAGGATGCACTCGTCGCGCTCGACCCGCTACGCCCGGTGGGCAAGGAGATTGGCGAAGCATTGCGTCTCCACCGTGCGGTTGCATCAAGCGAGGAGCTCGAACGGCGCGTCGTCGCGCTCCTTGAGCTCGTCGGGGTGCCTGAAGCAGCGGTCAAAGCCCGGCAGCTGCCGCATCAACTATCCGGTGGCCAGCGCCAACGCGCGCTGATCGCTGCCGCTCTGGCCCTCGATCCACGCATCCTGATCGCGGACGAGCCGACCACGGCTCTCGACGTCACCGTGCAGGCGCAGGTGCTGGGATTGCTGGAAGAGGCCAAGTTGCGGGGCAAGGCGCTTCTCCTGATCAGCCATGATCTGGCGGTTGTCTCCCGGATAGCTGACGAGGTCTTGGTCATGCATGAAGGCAAGGTCGTCGAGCGCGGATCGGCAGACCAGGTCTTCGAAGACCCTCAGCACACCTATACCCGCCAGCTTCTGGATGCGGTGCCCTCTGCGCGCCTGCGCGGCTCTCGCCCCTCGCGATTGCCCGCTGCTCGGGCGTGGAAGCCGCCGTTACGGTCTCAGGAGCAATCACCATCGACATTCCCTTCGGTCGTGCTCAGCGCGGCAAATCTTGTGAAGCGATTCAAAGGACCAGATGGCGTGCTGCGCACGGCCGTCGATGGTATCTCCTTTGAGCTGCGATCCGGCGAGACTCTGGGCGTCGTCGGGGAGTCCGGATCTGGCAAGTCAACGATGGCACGATTGGCGCTGGCGCTTGACCCGCCCGATGAAGGCGCCGTTCTGTTTCAAGGTCGGGCCTGGACCACGCTCACCGAACGCGACCGCAGGGCGCGGCGCCGGGCCATCTCGGTCATTTACCAGGATCCTCTCAGCTCCTTTGATCCGCGCTGGTCTGTGGGACACATCATTTCCGATAGCCTCGCAAGTGACGTGGAGAGCAGAGACGAGCGCTATGAGCGCGTTGTCGAGCTTCTTGATCTGGTCGGACTATCCCCAGCCCTGCTGGATCGCCGGCCGCTCGAACTCTCGGGCGGTCAGCGCCAGCGCGTTGCGATCGCCCGTGCGATCGCTCCAAGGCCCGCTGTGATCGTCTGTGATGAACCGGTCTCGGCTCTCGATGTCTTGATTCAGGCGCAAGTGGTGGACCTGCTGACCGATCTCAAGGCGCATCTCAACATGAGCTACATCTTCATTTCGCATGATCTCGGTGTAATCCGCCAGCTCAGTGACCGCGTCATGGTCATGCGCCAAGGGCGCGTCGTCGAGACCGGCACCAGGGACGAGATATTCCTCAATCCGCGCACCGACTATACGCAACGCTTGCTCGCAGCAGTCCCAAGCCTTGCGCGCGGCGGGGTGGCCAATCGTTCATTCAGCCGCGTCTAAGAAGACGCCGGCATAGATGGGCTCGTTTCAATGCTCTGTGATGAACGCCTTTTCGACGAAAGGGCCAAGGCCTTTGGCGATTGAACGATCGAAGGCGCGTCCTTTAGGCGGCACAGGCGATGCCGGCAAGCTTGTTGGCGAGTGCGATCGCCAGCGCCGCCAAAGGTCACGAGCGCCGGGCGCGGAAGTACCTCATCCCCTTCTTCGGCAATAAGGGCCTCTCAGAAATTGCTGGCGTGAACGAGTACCGCATGCATCGGATTGCAGATGTCAAAGAGAGGTGGGGAAAAGCGCGACTTCCTAGCTCGTCCTCAATGTCTTCCCATATGCTGTTGTAGTCAGTCTATTCGTGCGTTGGTGAGCGAGAGGTTGTCACATCCGCATCCGCCTGTTGGGATTCCTGCGGTGCAAGTTGCCGAGCATCTAAGCGCTTTGGGCTCGTCCATGATGCGACTGTGGGATTTGCGACTATGCTGTCGGGCCCAGGACAGGTGCGCTTGAGCGAATAGCCTTTACAAGTCAAGCTCCCGTAGTTGGCACGAGCCTTGAAAAGGAGCTGTCATTCAGCATCGCATGCTCGAGGAATTGCAGTGATGGCTCACAAGATGAAGGCCTCTCAGTTCACCTATGCCGCGCACGGTTCCGTGACCGTGATCGACCAAACCAATATCGCGGTTCGCGCCGGCACCGATCGCCCGATGCCGATGACCGACCGTTCGGCGTGCCAGCCACCTGCTGCGTCTTCTTTGCGCTTAACACGCGCCAAAAAGTCGATGCGATTGCGGAGGCACTGATCAAGTTGCTCATCAGCGGGCGAGCAGCCGTCAGACCCTAAGCCCAACGGCAGGTCTAAGCCGACGCGCGCCTCCTCTGTGAGGCGCAGCTGCCCAGGCGGACCGCCTGTTTCCGCATCGGTAGGCCATCACGAATTCAGGGCGGGAAAGATCCCTCTCGGCGGAACAACTCGTTTGCGGACGAGGCAGATCGAGCAGCAATCCATGAACAAAATAGTCGAAAGAAAACCAGGATCAGCTTTGCGATACGCAATGTCGAGACGAGCGGCTGGCCAACACCTCACTGTCGAGCTCAGCGAAATTGTGAAGCTCGCGTGGCCGATGGTGTTGACCCAGCTTGCGCAGGTCGCGATGATGACGACAGATCTTGCCTTTATCGGGCACATCGGGCCTGAGGCACTCGCCGCGGCCGCCCTGGCCGTCACGCTCTATCTCGTCAGCTTCACCTTTGGCGCGGGCCTGCTCGCGCCGATCGCACCTCTGGCGGCGCAGGCCTATGGCGCCGGGAATCCTGCTATGGTACAGCGCGCACTGCGCACGGGGCTGTGGGCGGCGCTGATGCTATCGTTTCCGATCATCGCGTTTGCGTTTGGCGGAGAGCAAATATTGCTCGCGTTCGGTCAGGCGCCAGATGCGGCGCGGCTCGCCCAGCAATATCTGTTCGGACTGGCCTTGGGCGTGGTGCCGGCGCTATGGCTTCAGGTCATCCGTAATTTCATGAGTGCGGTCAATCGGCCGGAGCCGATCTTGTGGATCACACTGGCGGCTATCCCCCTCAACGCCCTGCTCGTGTATCTGCTGGTCTATGGGAAGCTCGGGCTGCCGCGGCTTGAGCTGTTCGGGGCCGCGCTTGCGAGCACGTTGGCGAACTGCGATGTTCCTGGCCGGTTTCTGGTTTGCCACGATGCGTCGTCCTTTCCGTGACTACCACGTGCTTGCAGATCTCTGGCAACTCGATTGGCCCTTCTTGCGGCAGCTGATCGTGATCGGAACTCCGATTTCAATCGGCTCCCTGATGCAGTACGGAGTTTTGTCGGCTGCCGCGCTCCTGGCCGGCCTAATCAGCACCAGTGCACTCGCTGCTCATCAGATCGCGCTTCAGATGACCGTGATTACATCCATGATCGCTTTCGGCATCAGCATGGCGGTGGCCGTGCGCGTTGGACATGCGGTCGGCCGCAGCGACGGTTCCGGCATCCAGCGGGCAGGCCTGGCCGCGATACTGCTCGGTACCCTCATCGCTGCCCTGCTGACGGTTGCGGTGATCGTCGCGCGTTTTGAGATCGCCGAGCTGTTTGTGGACAAATCGGCCGGAGATGCCGACGCAACGATCGGACTGACTGCAGAGCTCCTTATCGTCGCAGCGAGCCTTTTTGTCACTGATGCAGCGCAGAGCATTGCGGCGGGCGGTCTGCGCGGACTGAAGGACACCCGGGTGCCGCTTCTGTTCGTCGGCATTGCCTATTGGCTGATCGGCTTCTCACTTGGCTACGTGCTTGGTTTGAAGATCGGGCTTGGTGCAATCGGTATCTGGATTGGCTTGTCAATCGGGACAACCATCTACGCGGGGCTCCTCGTCCTGCGGTTCCATCTGCTGGCGAGCAGGCGTGCTCTCAGAGCCGTCACTTGATGGCGTGAATCACGGTTATTGGCGTGATAATCTTAGGAATGCGAGGCTACTTACTTAGTGTGCGCTCCGCCTTCATACCGAGGCAAGCCGTTTGGTTCGGAAGAAGATGCTGGACCGCGTAGTCACCAGGAGTTGCGGGCCTTTCTAAGGCACATCGAAACGAATGTGCCGGCCAACTTGGCCCCATCTGGGCAGCACTCCACTGAAGCATCCAAGGTCAGGACCTGGCTCGCCCGATGTCCGCGCTGGCACGTTCACTTCACACCACCCATGCCTCCTGCCTCGATCAGGTCGAAGGCTTCTTCACGCTCATCAACTAACGCGCCCATCCGGCACGGCCGACGTCGTAAAAAAAGCGGCAGCTTTCTCCGCGCTTGCGATTTCACGCCCCATCATGTGGACCGCTAGTCCCAACTCCACCCTCCAATACCTCGCGCGACTTTGTCGGCGAACTTCCGGGACGGAGCTGCGTCGCCGGGATGAAAACTGAGGAACGGAAGGCGGGCGGCGATTTGTGGCTCAATGGTCCGACATCTGGAGAATGCGCGTACGTGCATCGAATGCAACTATTACTCGATCGTCATAGAGAGCGACATTGGCTTTGCGGTCGAAGGCATAGAGAAAAAGCGGGACTTGCCGTCTCTCGCGCGTTGCGAACCATTGTCCGGTTTGCGACAGAGACGCGAGTGCTGTCAGTTAAGAAATTCTGACGGCGTCCGCCGCGCCGTTTCTGGACACGCATTCAACATCAATTCAGGATAGGTGGGGCCTGGCACAGACATTGCTATTGAAGTGCGTCGTAAAGGCCGAATGCAAGAATAACGACCGCATGAAATCGTGGAGGTACCCCAAGTTGCGGCTTCTTCGGTCTGCTGTCGACGCACTGATAAGTATCTGAATGGGGAAGTCGTGGGGAGATCAACTCCGTCTGCCACAACTTGCTTAGGCTTATGTGCGTGTCGGCTCGTGATGGCACAATTCCAAAGGGCCGGCCAGGAAATTTACACCCTGATGAGTGATGATGCCTGTGTCGCAGAAAGAAATCCAACGAGCGCTATGGGGCGCACATCGAGGCTACCTGAAACACGCAGGCGATGCAAAATAACGCCCGCACGGGAGGCTGAGAAAGTGCGCTCGTCATCGAGAATGGAAGATGTCGACAGTGACGCAAGCCACCGATACCAATAGCCAGTTCAGCGTGCACGAGGAGCTGGCAATCCGTCCAACGACGATAAACCAATCCTCGGCAGATGGTGACTTTGTCCGCTACTGGAGCCGAAACAGTGATCGCGCGTCCGCGTTGGCCGCGGTGGGAAACCGAACCGAGGAAGCTATCAAGAAGACCGGCATCGGCCTGCAGCTATCCTGCGAGAACTTTAACGGTCACGATCTATCCGGATTTCCATTGCGGCGATGCATTCTCAATCGTGCGCAACTTCACGGAGCGAAGCTGGATGGAGCCGATCTGTCCGAGGCCAACCTTATCTGCCCAGGATTAGAGCGAGCAAGTTTCCGCGGAGCCAAGCTCGATTTTGCGTATATGCATGCAATTGCCGCTCAGGTCTGCAGTTTCGATGATGCAAGTTTGCGCAATCTCGTCGATGCAACAGGTAGCCTGTTCCACGGATGCAGCATGAGGAGAACGCGTTTCGACAATGCAGTCCTAAGTGGCGTCCTCTTTTATCAGTGTGACGCAAGCCAGGCTGTCTTTGATGGCGCCGAACTGCAAGGATCGACCATCAATGAATGCTACCTGCCTCGCTCGTCCTTCCATTTTGCCAATTTGAGCCAGGTTACAATGACCAAGGCGCATCTCACCGGCAGCTCCCTTCTGCAGTCAAGGGGAGAGTGTCTATCTATCCTGCGCCCCACTTCGGTCGATGGTCTTGTTCTAGAGAACGCTCATCTTCCCTATTTCAGGCTTTCAAAGGCGAGCGGTCGCATCCTGGCCAAAGCGCTGGCCGCCCCCTTTTCGGATTTCAGCCTCTCAAATCTTGCAAGGGCAGAGCTTGAGGAGGCAGACCTATCTGAGGCGCGACTTCTGTCTGTGAATCTAGCCAGCGCCAACCTCGTCGGCGCGGTGCTTAACGGAGTATCTGTACGCTCTTGCCAGCTCGATGGGGCTGATCTATCTCGCGCATCAGGAGAAACCATTTCGATCACCGAGAGCACGATGCGCTACGCCCGATTGGGCGGCTTTCGTGCGCGCTGTGCGTTTATACGCGACTGCGATCTCGATGATGCAGATTTTTCACAAGCGTATCTCTATCGATCAATGATTACAGGTGATCCTCCGCAATCTATGGCCTTGAATCGCGCCAATTTCGAAGGAGCAAACCTTGTTCAGTCATATATTGCAGCAGGAATGACCGGCAGCAACCTGGAGGCCGCCCGTACCGCATATGTTCGAATGAATCAATCGTCCCTCCGCAAGGCCAACTTGAGTGGAGTTACGCCCTTCCAAGCAAGCTTTGTAAAGACTGATTTTTCGGATGCAGAGATAACGACTTTTGAACCGCCGTTCTTTGCCGACAGGTGTCCTGGGCTCCAGGCCGCTCTGGAGGGGGTGGAAGATCAGAAGTACAAACCTTCAGAGTATCTGGCTGACTTCTCATCGCTAATGAGACGCGGTCGAGAGGGATCGAGCTGATTTTAGCCGAAATGCGCATGGCGATCTAAACCAGCTCTCATCCCAGAAGAAGATGGAAGAGCACGATGCGCCCGCTGTGCGGCGCTCCCAGGCGCTCTTGCGCGGCCAGTGTGAGGGTCGCTCTCACCACGCTTCCTGTCTGATCGAGCAGCCCAGCTGCGTGTAATCAACAAGAGCGGAGCAGGAAATATGCATTTAGCGTCTCTTTCAGCTGGCAAGGCCTTCATTGCGGATATGGCAAGACGAGGTCGAACGATCGGCACAGTACATACTCTGGGTGCATTGCATCAGGGGCACGCGGAATTGATCAGAAGGGCCGCAGTCGAGAACGATGTGGCCATTGTCACGGTCTATCCGAACAAGATCCAGCTCAGCCCGGGTCCTGAATACGAGTTCAATTTGGATGATGACATTGCGCTTGCGCTAGGAGCGGGCGCTTCTGCTGTGATTTCGACGACGGACGCGGAGATGTTCCCGCCAGGATATCGAACGTTTGTGTCTCAAGGGGATTATCCGCTGCGTGCGAACGGGCCTCATGGGCTCCTCATGGAAGGTATCACCGGATGCATCCGATGGATCTGTTTCGCTCGACCGTCTCGCAGTTATTTCGGCTTGAAGGATATTGGACAGGCTCTTCTCGTAAAGCGAGCGGTGGCAGATCTGCTTCTTGATTGCGAGATACGATTTGTGCCGACAGTACGATACAAGAATGGAGTGCCTATTTCGTCACGTTTGCGACACTTCAATCGTTCCGAGCTGGACGAGCTTTCGTCCCTCTTCCTGGCGCTGGACCACTTGAGAAAAGAGGCCGCGCGGGGAGTATCTTGCGCCCAAGACCTGATAGACTCGGCAAGACCGCTGATCACATTCCGACGGTTTGAATTGGAATCTCTTCGCATTGTTGGCGCGGACAGCTTTGAAGATCAGAAGCAGATCGAGCTTCCCTGTATAATCAGTGGAGTCGCCCTTGGTCGCGGCCTCAGAGTGCCTGACAATATCTTTGTACCGGATCAAGATTCACTTTTGCATGGTCCTGCTGATATATGGATCGACTTGCCCGAAAGGTGGGAATCTGGCGATCATGCACAGGCGCGGGCTTGAAGAGATCAGCGGCGATTCGCGCATTGGTCGCCCAATCGGGTAGGCGGCTTCGAAATGTCATTCCAACCTGCTGCCTGTCTCTGGCGAGTTGCTCTCGCTCCAGCCGAAGCGCTTCGGTTTTGCGCGACACCTGGAAATCCTTAATTGCCAACTGCTCCTCGAAAGGCTGACGGGTCTCCGGGAGGAGAGAACCGCAAGGGACTCTGTGAGGCGAACGATGGTCCTGCCGTGCATTGATTCCGTTGACCGCAGACCTGGTTGGCGGATCACGTGACGTTGATCGTGCTATTCGCGCACTTCCTCTTTCGCGGCGACTTTCATGACCGAGCAGGTTGCTGACCTATACAGATCGGGGAATTGCAGCATGGGCAGAGTGTCCCCGTTGGAATGTCCCTCCAGTGAAATAGAGCTGGTCCCGGTTGTTTCCGCGTCGACAGATGGGACTGCTGCCGGGGCGTTAGGCTGCCATACGGAATGGCAGCGGGTAAAGTAGGCTTGATCCGGCGTGCTGCCGCCATGACTGGAATGGGGACGCCTACTGTTATGGAAGTTGAGATATAGGTCGATCGGGCTGCGCGCCCGGCTGACGCTGTCAACGGCACATCTCCTCGTGCTTGACGTTGCTCCAGAGCCGTTCGACAAACACGTTGTCTCGCCATGCGCGTTCCGTCCATGCTGATCGCAATACCGTCGTCGGCGAGCACGCCGGTAAAAGCCTGTCCAGTGAACTGAGAGCCTGAGCCGTGTTGAAGATGTCCGGCTTGCCGGGACGAGCCAAGGAATACGCCAGCGTTCGACGCAGAAGTTCATGGTGATCGACAGTCGCCACGACAGACCGCGACGTGCTGCGCAGTCCAACACCACAGCGAGATCGGCGAAGCCAATCGCCGTCAGAATGTAGGTGATTTCCATCGCCAGACTTGGTTCGGTCGCGTAATCTCCATGACGCGCAGCAGATATGGATGGATCTTGTGGCCGGGCTCGGGTCTGGTGGCGCGCGGATGGCGATAGAGCGTCTATCCCAATCCGCCGCATCGCCGTCTTCACATGCTGGCGGCCGATCTTGCTCTCTGAGCCGTCGTTGATCCCTATGGTCGAATTGATCGAGGTACTCTCCAGCAGCATTCAGCTTCATTCCACCGAGCAGTCGCTTTCCTACCGGTCGCCTCGGATCAGAAACATGCCGAGGTCACTGTGAGGCGCACCCATCCGAGCAACAATCGAGGGGCTTGAATCGGCCGTAGGGTCAGGTTGTACAACACGACGGCGGAATATCCGCGGAGCATAGGCAATGAAACAGCTCTCTCTCTGTATGATACTTTATGTTGTTTGCGGACTGCTTGGGCTGAATGAGATTGCGCTCGCGGACTCAACGCGGCGCTACGGTTGCATCATAGAGGGCACCGATCGAGAGCCCACAGGCGATCGGAATGGGCGCACCATTATCAGCCTTCAATACACCTGCCGCCTTGCCGATGGTCTGTTGAAGGACGCGGGAATTACGGGACTGTCGGTCAGCGAGTGGGACAGTGAGAAAGGAGGGTACTTGGCTTCTATCGACATTTACCGTGCGCTCCACGGAATTGCGGTTGGTCAGGTGTTGGAGGGGACCGGTTCCTCTGTCACGGAGGACAACAGGGCTGTTGGCATCGCCGCTTCCGGCAAGATGGCGTTTAAGTTCGCATCCGGATCGTTGGCGGCTCTCTCAGGAAGAACCGTAAGATTCACGACCAAACCCGTCAGTTCTCGTCAATTCGAGATGGAATTCACAGATTGGCCTGAAGCCGCTCACCCGAAATGACTCGCGTCGCGATAACGGTCATCTCGTTTCTGAAGGTCGAGTCGAGCTGTGAAGTCGCGATGTTTCCATTCCTGGCTCCGCGACCAAATAGGGTGGTGAAGTGGAGCTGGCACGTCGTGGCGCGCATTGGCGAACGTAAAAAGCATTTTGTGAGATACAATCAATTCCGAAATAGAACGTCAATGGAAGCCGAGACGAATTAGCACGCCTTGGTGTGCGTTGCGTGCACGGGTCACTCCGCCGAGGTCGTCCGCGGCTGGCGGTGCGGGCCGTCTCGGCTTTTCCGAGAAGAGGCTTGTCACGGCGCTCAACGTGTCGGACATTTGTGCGAGCGATGCACGCCAAGTCGCGACTTAATTCAATCCTCTAGATTGGCAGCGATGTTGATATCCAAGCTATTGACACAAGTCCCAGTTCACGTTGAAGCATCCTCCTGAAACAGAATCCCGCAAAAGGAGTGATATAGCCCGTTGTTAAACCGCAGCGGGAATTGATATCGCGGATAAGATTGATCTCTCGCTTCGGGACTGCGCGCCTGCTCCGTATGTGACAGGCGGATGAAACCGTCGCGCAAACTTACTAAATTCAATACGACGAAACAAATGTATTTCCAACGTGCAAATTGCATGTGGAAAGATTATTAACTTGTGGTAGAATAGCGTAGTCGCGCTGATTGATGAGACCGCGAGTTATCCGCTTCGTCTCATAAGCTCGAATGTACCTGTTGCGGACGTGTGAAGAGTTGCCTTTCCAAAAATATCTTTAAGCTTAGCTCCCGGACAGAGCGAACATTTCTCATCGGCGAAAAGAATGCTGGTTTCGTTTCATGGACTGGACATCTGTTGACCGTATGATTGCGATGTAAGAGCGAGGTAATCGATCATGTTGCACGTCGATCCCGGCACCGCTGCCCGTCGACCCGTCCTCTGGTCAGAGGCGATGCAAGAGTCGGAGCTGTGCGCGACAGAGCGGGTCACACGATGGTCGTGGTCTGTAGCCCAAGATGCATTGCAGCCTTTTGTGGCGAGTGCTGCAACACATTGCGACCGAGTAGGGTGCATCACCAGGCCGACTTGGGTGGCTTCTGTTGTCGGTCCCTCGACCGAGTGGTCACGCAGCTTTGTTCACGCATCACGATAGCGAGAGAATGAGCATGAGCAACATGACAGATAACATTATCCCGCGAGCGGATATCGTCAAATCCACGGCCCGGCTCGGTGCCGAGATCAAGAACGTCAGACTATCAGATGAATTATCAGACGAGATGGTCCGGGCTATTAGCCAGTTACTCCTTGAGCACAAGGTCATCTTCTTCCGTGATCAGGGACATCTCGATGATTTCGAACAGCATCGCTTTGCCCTCAAGCTTGGTTCGCTGGTAACGCCTATAGATATGAAGCCGGATCGTCGCAGCGGTCATGCGCGCCAGGTGCACACGGACGTCAGTTTCGGTGACCAATGTCCGAAGATCTCGGTGCTGCGCGGCGTCGTGATCCCGCCTGATGACCGTGACACAGTTTGGTCAAGCACTGCGGCCGCGTATCTTGATCTTCCGGAGCCGCTGCGGATGCTGGCCGACAATCTCTGGGCAGTGCACTGCAGCACCTATGATTGCACCTTGACCAGGCACTCCGCCGAGATGGATGCAAAGCAATTTGGTGATGTCTTCACCGGAACCATCTGCGAGGACGCGCGTCCGGTTGTTCGCGTCCATCCCGAGACGGGCGAGCGCTTGCTCGTGCTCGGAGAGTCCGTGAGGAACTTCGTCGGCCTGGAAAGATATGCGAGCCAGAAGCTGTTTGACCGCCTTCAATCTTACCTCGCCTCGCCCGAGAATAGCGTAAGATGGAGCTGGAAACCAGGCGACGTTGTAATCTGGGATAACCGCGCGACCCAGCGCTGCGCCATCGGAAAATCCAGTGACCGAGATGAAGTCGAGAGGCGTTCTATCGATGGCGATGTACACCTCAGTATCGCTGGTCCTCGCAGCGTGGCGCGCTCCAAGCCAAAGCCGCAGACGGCCAAGGCTGCCTAGTGTGGCCACTGATCTCGTCTATCGTCAAAGAAAGAAGTGATCTGAATTGAGCGTCACCAAGGCTCTCCTGCGCGCAATGAGGCTGAGTAGCTGATGCGTACGCCGTGGTCTGTTGTTTCCGACGTTCACGACGATGCCCCACTGAAGCTCGAATGGATTCGCATAAGGCACACGCATCCAAATTGTTGGTACTCCTCATGTTCGCCTCCGAACGATCCGCTCTCTTGCGGGCAGTGCTGAATGAAGTTTGCAGAGAACTCCCGGCTGATGAGACTGGCACTCGAACGCACGTAGCTTCGAGAATCCTTGAAGCTGCGTCACGAAGAGAGACGTCCATTGAGGTCCTCAAGCAAATCGGCCAGACGGCGTTGACCAGCTCTCCGACGATGTGGCCTCAGAAGGGCTCCCACTGTGTTAATCCGGCAGCCGTGGTCGGGGTGGCGAGCTCACGTAGCCAACATGGATTGACGATATGTGCGCGAAAAGGCGAGCCACCGCGCGACTGATCCGCAGCGACGATTGGCTCGAGCTCAGGCAATTGGCTGCTTGCAAGGCAGTAGGGGCCGCGGCATCAGGTGCTGAATTGAACCTCTTCGTTAAGAAGCTATTTCAGCCTCGGCGAATGATTGGTGGCCGCTATGGCTGCGGTCAAGGCGACGCATCCAAAAAACCTCAGCCAGGCGAAGATGCTATGAAAAGTTCATCCGCGTCACTGCTCAGGATTGACGGCGCAGGTTCGCACATCTGGTCTTGCCGAGCAGGCTCCATCTACAAATCATGTGATCTCCGCTGCGCGTGCTGCGGTCTAGCCGTTCACGAGCAGTGCGCTGATGCCTTGTCACACCGCTCGTACCCGCATTGTATTTATCGCAAATCTCAAAGTCCGGCCCGACCGCGGACAGGTGCGGAGCCGCGGCGAGCCATTCCTCGATGATGGGTTGTAGGGGGCGAGCATCGAAGGCACATAGCTGCCCGATGAATGCCCCGCTGCTCACCCACTTTCCAACCATCGCCGAGCTCTCGAGCAAGGGCGCCACGACGCTTTGCGCACCGGCGCGATAGTCATCGCTGGCTTTCGAGCCCGCTGATCAACGCGCTTGCCCAGCTCATTTTGAGCGTCCCCCATCTGTGCCAGCAATGCCACCGGATCAACCGTGCGGTAAATCTCCTCGCTGGCGGTAGCCTTCGATCTGATCGGTACTTTAAGACTCAAAGGGCTCTCAGCCGATTTTTTCCAAATCGGCCAGGCACTTTTCCAGGTTGCCCTTGGCTTCGTTCAAGAGCCTTTGCGTTTCACCAAGTCGCTTGAAGTCAGGTTTCACTGGGCCGGCAGCCACGGCGCTGAAGTGTTGGCAAACAGTCGTGAGATCGTTCGATATGTCCTCGAGAACGAACGCTATATTTTCGAGGGGCACGAGCTCCGAGAAGAAGCTCTTCGAAACAGGGTCGTCCTGGCCGGTGGGGCCCTCGAACTTCACCTCGACGAATGGAACGAGGACATGGCGATTATCACGCGCAGCTCTGCCTACACTCATGACCAGCGAACTGAAGGTTGATGATATGTAGGTGAGCCGGTCGACGAGGGCGCTTCCGTATAGCATGACGGCATCGGGGTCGCTTTGCGGCTCATCTGGGCTCAAAGCACCAAGATCATCTTCAGTCGACATGTTCGCTCTCCTCGCCGTATGGATGCAGTATCCCCACGGGGAATGAGGCAGGTTTCGGATTGCTCACCGCCTCTATCGTGTTGAAGCCATGAGCCTCGGCTTTTTTTGCCTGCACAACTCTGACTGAAAACCCTCGATATGAGTTTTTTGTCGGGGCCTTCAAATATCCGGGAGCTGAAGGTGTTGGTCCGTGAAGATGGAGCAAATAATCTTCAATCGCGCGACGAATGCCTACAGCACTCGCGTTCCGTAGCCCCGCGGAATCATGAGTGTGCACCGAGCCGTGTATCGCCAAATTGAAGAAATCCCGAAGAACATCCGCGTCTGCTACAACGTGCTGAGGATGAGCGGCTCCGACTCGCGCGAATGTCTCTCTCACCTGCGCGGGTAACCGGTCGCGGTTCTTCGTTTCGCGCTTTTCGCGCCTTTCCAGCTCGAGCAGGCCGCCACGGGTCAGGGCGAAAAGGGCAAATTTGCCTTGGGTTGTTCGTTCGACGAACCGCGCATTAGTCATCAAACGAAGAATCCTGCTGAGATTGGCATCTCGCAGATGTAGTCTCTTGGCGATCGCCGCCTTCTCCATCTGTCGGGACGGCGTGTCGCGGAGCAATCGAAGTATTGGCACTACGTGCTGACGATGCAGGACCTTGCTTGGACGTGCGAGCTTGGACGTGTTTATCGACATGTGTAGAAGGTCGTAGAATGCTCTGAAGCGCTCCGCATAGGCAGTATTCCGCGCGCCAAGCGTTGCGCTTATCCGTCGCAGGATATCGAACCATTCTCGTAGCTCTTGGTCACGCCGCCGGCTCTCCAGGGTGTTCCAAACCCACGCTCCCAGAGTGGCGTAGAGGCGCTCCAGGCTTTTTTCAGATCCCTCTTTGAGGAGCTCGGAAATGACGTGCCTGGCTTCGCTCGCCGTCGCTTCGCCCGCCTCTACCTTTTCCAATGCCAGATCCGACATGGGCTAGCCCTACATCACAACGGTTAATATCGCTGTACAACGCTTTACTCTGATTTTAGTCCCGGAATCTAGTTGTCAAGAGCCCATTTGTAGGCGGCCCAAACGGTGTTCTGGCCGAGTTCCTTGGCCGAAACTGCGGCGGGCTCTTTAAGCAGTGGTAATATAGTACCTATTCGGTGATCTATGAAGGTCGTCTGGGTCGGCTGCTGCACCACGAAGCTGCGGGTACCGAACCTCACCTCAACTTGCGCCGCGGTGGTCTGGTGGCCCTGCATTGTGCGGTCGTTACCCATTGACGGGACGAGCATGACGTCGACGTCGAGTTCACTAAAAGGCGTCTGGCACACGTCACAAAAATCCAGGCAATGGCGACGCCGATCAATGCGCCTTCTGTAGCAAGGACACATACCCGGTCGCCAGCCGTGATATTTTCCATGCCCCAACCATCGTCGGCGTAAGGCGCGATCTTGTCGTAGCTCAAGCGCTCCTCTCCGTAGCCGTCGTAGATCCGGGCCCGGTTGACAATCCCGTGGTCGGTTTTCTCATGCCAAGTCCCTGGGATCAGAATTTCGGGCGCTTCGAGCTCGTCCGTAACATCCCGGTCTCGAATGAGCTCGACGATCTTCGCACGCAGTTCCGGCGAGACAGTTAGTTCGGGCCACACAACTGCGATGCAGTTCTCCTTCAGGGCCTGAGCAATCTGCTCAGAAATTGCGCCGTCTGCTGACGGCGCTTCAACGCTGGCGACCCTGAAACGCTTATCGCCTGCTATGGAGCAAAACTCTGGCTTGAGCTCTAGGGCCTTGAACAGGCAAGCACCCATCTTCCATTTGCGCGCGTCCGAAGCCGTCGTATGCAACGTGCGAGTATCCACGACCTGGACAGGGTAGCCCTGTATCACAGCAGGCAATATTCGATGGAAGAGTAAACCCCGCTTCGAGTAGGGCTGAAGCCTTCGAGCTGGGCGCAGTGCGCTCACGCCTTGCCGCGGAATGAACCAGCATCCAAGCTGCTCGAGGTGCCACTCACTCGGCGCAATCGGCCACTGCGAACGCCGCTCAGCAAGCACCCTGTCGATTTCCCGTATGAGGCCGCCCATCCTTGACGCCGCCAGCTCAGGCGTCTCATCGGACAACGACCACGAGAGATGGCCGTCTCCTATTGAGGAGGCGAAGCTCTCTCGTGCCTCCTCGATTCGCTTTTCCGTGAGATTCCGATAGGCCTTGTGCACGCTTCCCGGAGCATTCCTAAACAACATGTCGAGCTCGATCAGCGCTTTCCTGAGCTCATCCCGACTGGCATTCGTGATCAGCTCCTGCCGCTCGGCAAGCTCTCGCGCTCCATTCTTCCAGGCGTCAAAGGCTGACGTTTCGGCTTGGCTATCCACGGGCCCAGGCAAAGTTTTCGTCCAAATCAGACCAGCAATATTTTTCCATCGATAGGCGTGCGCAGACGATTTTGCAATCCACTCGACTGGTTGCTCACAATTCTCGGTCCTGTGCCGAGCGGCCAGGCCTTTCCGTTTCCGGAGATGTGCAGAGCCGCAGCGAAAATCTGCGCGAAACACGGCGGGGGGCAACGAAAAGCTGCATCCTTCCTCTGCGATAGCCGTGGCACCTCGGGGCATGGCGTTTCTATCAGCGCCGCAGCTACTTCGCGGTCCAGATTACTGAGACCTGTTAGCTGTAGGCGACTGCGGTTGATCCATAATTGGCGAGTTGGATTCAGGCGGACTACTTTCCAGCACATCGCAGCCAGTATGCCGGAGAATGCAGTGGCGCAGTTGCGTGCTCATCGAGGCGGGTGCGCGGCTGCTGATCGAGGGATCGCCAGATGTGCTCGATCGCGGCACTCTCTTGTTGCTCTCGAAAACAGGGCTGGCATTTCGGCGATGCGAATTGGTCCGACTCGATGGCTGCGAAGCCGCTGTGAGTAGGCGAGCGCACAAACTGCTCGTTCGCGGAGCAAGGCAAGGCGCGCGCCGCGCGCGACGTGACCGGTCTTCAATGGATGACGCGATCGCTTGAAGGGAGCGCGAGAATACGTTCACGGGGCGAGTCGAACCATAGTGATCACGAAGAGCGCTACCCGCGTAGTCCTGACGGAACGAGCCACGTTTGGACAGGGTCGGTTCGGTCATACGCGGGCTCACCGTATTCGGGCATCCCTCCATCCTGTTCCTCGTGCCGTTGTCGGTGAGGGAGGCGGCTCCGAACTTCGGCTTGACCGATCCGGTGTTCCTGCCGCCGTTCTCGTAGGTGACCGGCGGGCGGATGGCAGGCCCGCAAACAGAAGAATTGTACGACGACGTCTCGGCGAGCGTGCTGCGTGCCTTGAGCGGATTTCTGATGTCGGTCGCCTTGATCGTCCCGCTTGGCCTCGGCGTCGGATGGTGCGCCCGGCTCCGAAATCTCCTGAAGCAGTTCACCGAGATCTGCCAGAACACCGCATCGCTCGCGGTACTGCCTGATCTTCATCCTGTTTCTGGACATTCGCGAGCTCCCAAGATCACGATGTGATATATATAGCTGCGCCTGGTCGCTCCTGCTCAACACGATCGCGGCGGTGAAGCAGGTCGAGCCGCTCCGGATCACGTCGGCGCGGACGATGCGCGCGCCACCGCAGCAACTGTCCGCGGTGATCCTTCCGGCGCCGCTTCCGACGATCGTCGTCGGCATTCGCCTCGCGAGCGCCTCGGTCATGCTCGTGCTCGTCACATCCGAGATGGTCGGTGCCAAAGGGCTATTTCATCATCAACAGCCAGCACAGTTTTTGATCCCGCGGATGTACCCTCGCGATTACACTCGCCGAGCTTACGTTCAGTGCCATCCTGCAGGGGATCGAGGGACATTTCACGCCATGGAAAGCGTGGCCTCTGCTTAATGGTCCGCAGAGCTCCTATACAGCGGGCGGACGAGCTCGTCGCGCCGTTGTCGAACCGGGTCTGGATGTACCAGCCATGTCACCCACGATCGTGGAGCGCGATCGTATCAGCTGGTTGCTTCCGACGACGGAAGCGATGGAAAAAAATAGAAAGTGGGCGATTGGCCTCACTGACTGCGGGATGCGTCCGCGCCCATTCTGGCCGCACCGGAACGGTGATCGTGGCCAGTGGCACCCACGCTCGTTCGAGCGTCACCGGATCGCGCAACTGGGCGACTGTGTCGGTGCGAATGTCCAGCCACTCGAACGATCGACCATGGACAGTGACAAGCTGAGCGGGCCGGAGTGTGGCGAAATGATCTTGACCAGAAACCCTTATCACTCGACAGACTCGAATTCCATGTTCTAGAGGAGTTCAAGATGATGTTGCCAAACTGTTCAACTACGGGAAGTAGTGGCTTGACGGTCCCCGGCCGGAAAACCGCTAGAGTGGCCGCCCATGGCACCCCGTTCCGTTCCTAGAACAGAAACGCTGTAGTGAGGGTTTCTTTGTCCAGCCTTTGAGACAACGATGCGTGCAGCTCCGATTGTCTTGCGGGTACGTCTGACGTTCGACGAGCTTGATGCATGCGATCTGATCTTCAGTCCGCCCGCTAGCGTGGGGCGAAGTGATTGCGGCACTTCGGCCCACAACGGACGTGCTCGCCCGGCTCACTCGAGAGTGCACCGGAGTTCGTGACGCGACATGCCGCCCTGGACGAGGCGACCACCCGCCTGGATCGAAAGTGATGAGAGCTATGCCTTCCGGTTTCTTTTGCCGGCAGAAAGCTTGGATCAGAACTGGCCCTAGTTTGGTATCCCAAACGTTTTCTGGGAAGCTCCCACTGAGCATCAGTCCGGTCGCTGTGGTGCCCGTTCGGCGGAGCAATGCCGCAGCAAGCAAGGCCGACAGAGCATAGCCGAGCCCCTGGCAAAATTGGCCTGACCTCGCAACCTGATTTCGCCGCGATCAACCCACTCGCCGCAATCAACGCGAACGCCCGCGAAAAAGTCGCTTGCGTGTGCAGTGCGGTCGTGTATTGTTGCAGTGCGGTAGCGCCTCGCGGACCGCCGTCCTCCTTGGGCGTTTCCTCCCTAGACTTGGGCCGCTTGTCATTCGAGCGGCCCTTTTTCTTGCCAATCAATCCCAGCATTTAGTTGGTTTTGTCGATCGCCCCTTCGCATTTGCGACATAAACCGGGACAAGGTCTGAAAACCAATTGCCGGAATCCACCATTCTTTGCGAGCGCCTCCTTACCTATGCTGGCGCAAATTATGCTGGCGCGGAGCTTTTTGATCGCTTATCCCGTTTCGTTCCAGTTGCGGATTGAAACGCCAATCCTCTGGAAGAAATTCGTGCCTTCAGCCGTACGCTAAAGCGCCACGGAACTCCGCGCGCAACTCACGTGGAAGATCATCCGGCAGGAGCGATCGGCTTCCTGAGCGCGCATCACGCTGGGGCAACACAATGCGCGCTCACGAGTGGTGTCGCTGTCAATCGGCGTTCGACTGGGACCCCCTATCGGCATCCAAAAGGGACCCCTTTGATCGGCGTGCTCTGCTGGGAGCGCTCGGGTCGTCGGAGCTGGTC